>NZ_JAEIJE010000012.1:0-150193 GCF_016772095.1 Comamonas sp. NyZ500
GGTCTACCCAGACCACCCCCGCGCCAGTGCTAGCTTTGCGTACCGTCACTTATTGCACTGAAAACGAGGAGACCCCGCCTCCGAGGGAAAGCCCTACGAGCTATCCCCGCCGCGCACAGCTTGGCGCCCCTCGATGCAGCCGGAGCCTACGGATGGGCCGCCGCTGCGAGCTGGCTTTCAGCCTCGCTCATCAGCACTGCCGTGCTGCATTCGAGCGCGCCGGCGATCTTGAAGATGATCGCCAGCGTGGGCATGTGCTCGCCGCGCTCGACCTTGCCCATGTGCGAGCGCTCGACGCCAGCCAGGTGCGCCAGCGATTCCTGCGCAATGCCGCGCTCCGTCCGCAACGCGCGCACCGCCGCGCCGAAGGCTTGCGCCAACTCGGCATCGTAGGTGGTGGCGCCGGCCGGTCGGCCGCGCTGAATGGGTCGCTTCTGCATAGACAGAAGCGTCAAGTCGCAGCACAATTAAAACCACGTTATCTTTAACTCTTTCAGTGAAACCTCACTGTTTTGCGTTTTTACGGGAATCCGCATTTGTGCCTCTGCGGATTTCCACAAAGGCGCATAGCCACGGAATCACAATCGTGCTTTTTCCCAAATCCGCCGATGCGGCTTTGCGTTTTCACGCTTGGGCGGATTTGTGAATTGGGAATAGATCGCCATGAACTCACTCATCACCGAGGACGAGCGCCAACGCCTGCTGACCCACGGCCAGGCACGTGCTGACGGTCAGGCCGGCGACCCGCTGCCCGTGGTGCGCCTGTTCACACCGGACGCACACCTCACCTGGCTGCTCGCTTCGCTCGACCCGGCCGACGGCGATACGGCCTACGGCCTGATCGACCTGGGCCTGGGGATGCCTGAGCTGGGCACCGTGAAGCTGTCCGATCTGGCATCCATCGTCGGGCCGCGCAAGCAGCCTGTGATGCGGGATCGGTATTTCCAGGCGGCGCGGCCCCTGTCGGAATATGTCCGGCTGGCCCAGGAGAACGGCGGCATTGTCGATTAAGCCAATCGCGTTCCGGCGCAGCCGGACGTATTGAGACTATTTCCGTCGGAATTCGGATTTGTCCGGTCTCAATTCGCACTCTTGCACCAAAACAGGGCCTTTGAGACGGAAACGGCCACGATCTTTGGCGCGAGTTACGGCACCTTGATTTGTGCCGCGTGACTTTTTTGGACTGCGCGGCCGTCGTATTCGGACGCATTGCGCAATACCCCGGAGCCAATCGGTCTTGACACTTGATGTACAGCTTAAACAGGTTCGGATGATGTTTTGATGTGGATGCGGTGGCTCCGTTCTTGAACGCCCGTGACGACGTTCCTGCTGTTCGACGGGAGCTTGAGTCATGGTCAATCCTCACCATATCGCGCATTGGTATCCGACCGCCGCGTACCTCTACATCTTGTGCCTGGACACGCTCGCACTGGCCTGGGAGTACCTGCGCCGCCACCCCGATTACCGGCTCGACTGGCAGCGCCACCAGCGCCGACCGCAAGCGGCGCAACAGGCGGCGCTTCGCTGGGGCTTGCGTCTGCTGGAAGACCCGGCCCTGGATGCGCGCGACGCGCATCCGGCCTGGCTGCCCGGCCACGATGCCGTGGTGCAACTCCATCCCGATGCCGATCCGCCGCCCGATGCGGCGGCCTTCGCGTTCTGGCACATCCCCGGTCACAAGCAACTGCTGCACGACGGTAAAGGGCTGGCGCTGATCGCGCACAACCCCGGCCATTGCGCGCGCTTCGCGCTGGCGCCCGGCCTGGAAGATGGCATGGCGGTCGCCTATGCCAATCGCGGAGGTGGCGGCGGCGCTGCCGCACCTGCGCCTACGCGCAGCGCGACGCTGGCCGCGGCCAGGCCCCGGCCTACACCGGCCGCGATGCTGGAGTTGCACACCCTGCAGGCGCTCGACGCGACCCTGGCGGGTGCGTCCTTGCGCGACGTGGCCGAAGGGCTGTTCGGTGCCGATGCCGTGGCGGCGGACTGGCACGCCGACGGCGACCTGCGCGCCCGCGTGCGCCGCCTGGTGCGGCGCGGCGATGCACTGATGCGCGGCGGTTATCGCCGGCTAGCACAACTGCCGCCGCTTGAGAAGGGACGTTTTGATGGGGACGCAAAACGTCCCTGAGCAGCGGAGCTTCGTTTTCTGAGACTGCCTCCATCCGGTTGCGCTGTGTGGCCGGAGCTTTGAAAGCTATGGAGGTTCACACCATGCGTCCCGCTCCCTTGCGGCCTGCCGCCACTGTCCCGACCGCTGCCGCACAACCGCAGCGTTACCTCACCAACGACGAAGCCGCCGAGTACCTGCGCCTGTCGCCGCGCACGCTGGAGAAGCAGCGCGTGATCGGCGGTGGCCCGCGCTTTCGCAAGTTCGGCCGGCGCGTCATGTACGCCGTGGCCGACCTCGACGCCTGGGCCGCCGACCGCAGCTTCGAGACGACTTCCGATCCTGAGTACGCCGAACAGCACTCGGCGGACAGCCGTGCGCGCTGATCGCTGGCACGCGCCAGGCCACCGCCATGCCCAGCCCCGCGCTGCCGTCCCGGCAGCGGCCCTCGCAAGAACGCGAACAGCTCGACCTGTTCCGTGCCTTGCCGGGCGACATGGCGCCGCGCGACAGCCAGGACTTGATGGCCTTTCCGTTCTTCTCGCTGGCGAAGTCGCGGCGCACGGCGCCCATCGACTTCCGGGCGGGCAACGTCACGATCCGCGTGGAAGGCACACAGGAGCACGGCATCGCCACGATCTGGGACGCGGACGTGCTGATCTGGGCTGCTTCGCAGATCGTGGAGGCGCGCGACGCAGGCTTACGCCCGTCGCGGCTGATGCAGGCCACGCCCTACGAGATCCTGCGCTTCATCGGGCGCGGTACGTCGCTGCGCGACTACCAGCGCCTCAAAGCCGCGTTGGATCGGCTGCAATCCACGACCGTGGCCACGTCGATCCGCGAGACAACCGGGCGACGCCTGCATCGGTTTTCGTGGATCAACGAGTGGAAGGAACTGGCCGATGCCAAGGGCACGCCCTTGGGGCTGGAGCTGATCCTGCCGGATTGGTTCTTTGGTGGGGTGATGGATGCCGCTCTGGTGCTGACCATCGACCCGGCGTATTTCCGGCTGACGGGCGGCATCGAACGGTGGCTGTACCGCCTGGTGCGCAAGCACGGCGGGCGGCAGGAAGGCGGCTGGCAATTCGATTTCCGGCACCTGTACCGGAAATCGGGCAGCGTCACGCGCTTCTCGGACTTTGCCTACGACCTGCGCGCGCTCGTCGCGCGGCAGTCGCTGCCCGGCTATGTCCTGAGCATCGAGCGGATGCCGGGCGATGGAGTCGAGTTGCTGATGTTTCGGCCCGTGCCGTTCACGGCACGGGGATAACTTCGGGAAAAGCGGTGGACGGGCTCGTGCTATCAGGAGTACGGGGTATCGTGCTATCGGGAGTACGACTATCGTGCTATCAGGAGTACGGATCGTCCGCAAAGCCAATAACGGCGCGGGTTTCGACCTCCCTTAACTTACCTAACTTAAATTCTCTAACTTGTAGTAGGGAAACGCCGTCGCGGTGGACAACCGCTGCGCGGCCACAAACGCAGCAGACAAAGCCTGCTCTTCCAGCATGGAGGGCCAGGCCATGATCGTCGCGCTGCTCAACCAGAAAGGCGGCGTGGGCAAGACCACGCTCGCCACCCATATCGCCGGCGAGCTGGCGATGCGCGGCCAGCATGTCGTGCTGCTGGACGCCGACCCGCAGGGTTCTTCACTGGACTGGACGCAACGACGCAGCCAGCAAGGCTTGCCTCGGCTGTTCAGCGCCGTGGGCCTCGCACGCGAAACGCTGCATCAGGAAGCGCCAGAACTCGCCAGGCGGGCCGATCACGTCGTCATCGACGGCCCGCCGCGCATCGCCGCCCTCGCGCGCTCCGCGCTACTCGCGGCCGAGCGCGTGCTGATCCCGGTGCAGCCCAGCCCCTACGACCTGTGGGCCAGTGCCGAGATGGTCGCACTGATCCGTGAGGCCCAAGTGTTCCGGCCTGCGCTGCGCGCGGCCTTCGTCATCAACCGGCGCGTCAGCACCACCGTGATCGGGCGCGAAGCGCGCCAGGCGCTCGCCGACCAGCCGCTTCCTGCGCTGCGCGCGGAAGTGCATCAGCGCATCGTGTTCGCCGACAGCGTGGCCGCTGGCCGCCTTTCACGCGAGACGGCGCCGGGCAGCGCCGCCGCCCGCGAAATCACCGCCCTAGTGGACGAATTGCTGCGGTGGACGACATGACAGCGAAGCCGCCACCCAACAGCAAACGCACGGCAAAGCGCGTCGGCATCGGCGCGCGTCCGCCTGCGAATCCGCACGCTGAAGCGTGGATTCGCCAGGGCGACGCCGATGCGTTGGGCAAGGGCGACCTCTACACGGCTCGCCTCACTCTCGACATCACGCCCGCCATGCGGGCGCGCATCAAGGTATCGGCCTTCACGCAAGGCGTGACCGTGGCCGACCTGCTGCGCGGCCTGCTAGAGCGAGAGTTTCCCGAGAACCGCAGGGAGAACACACCATGACCGCATCCGTTTCGCCTGCCGCTGTCGCGGCCACGGCTGCACTGGCTGCGCCTATCGGCCAGCCTGCCAGTGCGCCGATGACGCGCGTGGCGCTCGCCTACATCGACCAGCGTTTCGACCTCTATCTGCGCTTCGGCGAGCCGTCGCGCATCCTTCGCCTCGACCACTGGCGGCGATGCGCGTTGTTCCTGCCCGGCGCGATGCTTTGCCGCATCCGCTGGCAGGCCAACGCCTACGGCACGATCCGCTGGCAACTCATGGTGATGCAGACTTGCACGCCGCTGGCCGGCGCGCAGCGCATCCCCGGCGTGCAGCCGGGCGCGCGCCTGCTGCTACACGCCGAAGGCGACGCCAACGTGCGCGCCGTGCTGGAACGCATCGACGGCGTCGAGGCGCTGGGCATCGCGCCCGCAGACGCCTCCCCCGCGTACTGGCGCACGCTGGGCAATCGGCTCGCTGCGCGCTTGCCGCTGCCGGACTACAGCGCCGAGCGGCACGCCGCCTGGCTAGCCGGGAGGGCGCTGCCATGACCGCCGCTTCCACCATCGGCACTGCGCCGCGTTCTCGCGCGCGCCTCGTCCTGGCGGGCTTGTCCGCCTGCGGCCTCGCTGCGCTGGCCTGGGCGTCCTTCGTGCATCCGCTGCCGCGCCTGATCTACAACCCGTCCGACAGCGTTCCCATGGGTTGGTATCGCGTCGATCCGCTGAACCATCGGCCCGGCTCGCTGCCACGTCCCTTGTCCGTGGGCAGCATCGTCTTGGCCTCGCTGCCGCCAGATGCCGCAGCGCTGGCCGCGCAACGCCGCTACCTGCCGGCGGGCGTGCCGCTGCTCAAGCGCGTGGGCGCGATCGCGCCGCAGGAGGTGTGCATCGCTGGCGGCATCGTCCGCATCGACGGCGTGCCTTCGGCCGCCGTGCTGCGCGCCGACCGCTGGGGCCGGCCGCTGCCATCCTGGCAGCAGTGCCGCCGCCTCGAACCGGGCGAGTTGCTCCTGTTGAGCGTGACCAATCCGGCATCGTTCGATGGCCGGTATTTCGGGCCGGTGCGCACGTCCGCCGTGATCGGCATCGCGCACCCGGTCTGGCTGGAGAAGCGTCCATGATGGCTGCCGATGAGATGCACGTCGCCGTGCATCTCATCGTGCCATCGGGCATGTCGATCCGGTGGCTTTCTTCGTGCCGTCGCGCATGTCGTGCGAGCGCCGATCCTGCGTATCGGGCGCCGCACTTCGCGCTGCCTTCCCGTGTGCAGGCGTCTTGCCTCGAACGCGCCCGGCCTGTGGCCGTCGCCGCGTTCGCCGGCGTGCTGGCTGCTCGCGCAGCAGCGCCGCCGGGCCGCCGCTGCCCGGAGCGCCAGCGAGGGGCAAAGGCGGAAGGCAAGACAAAAGGACGCGGCACCGGGCCGCGTCGAAAGCCAGTCTGCACGTGGGGTTGGCGCAGCACGGCGCGGCTTTGCCGCCGTGCCGCTTGTGGCGCGAGGCCCGCGCCAATACGGGCATGTCCGCGTGCTTCGCACGATCAGACACGCCAGAGCTTGCAGGGAGAACGACCATGACTGACCGCCGCGATGACGATTTCCGCGTGCGCCCCAGCGCCCCGAAGAACCGGGGCAAGGGCCAAGGCCAGAGCTTCGTTTCCAAGGTGCTCAAGCAGGCAGGCAAGGCCAGCAGCGGCAAGTCCACGATGCGCCGTCCTGGCGCGACGGGTGGCACGGGCCAGCGGCCCGGCTCGCGACTGGGGCGCGGCTACACAGCGGCGCGCTTCGCCGGGGCGAAGCTGACGCCCATGTCTCGGCGCGTGACCATCAAGACGCTGTTGGTGAATCACCAGCGGGCCAGCCCGCAGTCGCTCGCCAAGCACCTGCACTACATCGAGCGCGACGGCGTGGGCCGCGACGGCGAGCCGGGCCAAGCCTACGGGCCGCAGACCGACGTGGCCGACCTCGACGCCTTCAAGGAACGCTGCGCCGACGACCGGCACCATTTCCGCTTCATCCTCTCGCCCGAGGATGGCGCGGAGCTGGAAGACCTGCGTACCTACACGCGACATCTCATGGGCCGCATGGAGGCCGACCTGGGCACGGACCTCGATTGGGTGGCGGTCAACCACTGGAACACCGACAACCCGCACACGCACATCGTCGTGCGCGGGCGCGACGACACGGGCAAAGACCTCATCATCGCGGGCGACTACATTGCCGATGGCTTCCGCCATCGCGCCGCCGAACTGGCGACCGAATGGCTGGGGCCGCGCACCGAGCTGGAGATCCAGCAGACCTTGCAGCACGAGGTAGAGCAAGAGCGGTGGACGAGCCTGGATCGCACCTTGAAGCGCGAGGCCGGCGACGATGGCCTGGTGCATGTCGAACGGCTCAACGAACCCCGCCTGCAACGCCAGCGCCTGCTGCTGATCGGCCGCCTGCAACGCTTGCAGCGCCTGGGCCTGGCCGACGAGACGCAGCCCGGCACCTGGGCCGTGCATGCCGATGCGGAAAAGACCCTGCGCGCCCTGGGCGAGCGCGGCGACATCATCCGCACCATGCAGCGGGCCATGCGCGGCGAGCCGCGCGAGCTGGCGGTGTTCGAGCCAGGGCAGGACGCGGATGGAAGTGGCCGCAGCATCCTCGGGCGCGTGGCCGCGAAAGGACTGGCCGACGAACTGCGTGATCGGGGCTATCTGGTCATCGACGGCGTGGACGGCAAGGCGCACTACGTCGCGCTCAACGCCCACGACGAGCTGGCGAATTACCCGACCGGCGCCGTGGTGGAGGTCAAGGGATCGGCCGACGTGCGCGCGGCCGACAAGAACATCGCCGCGCTGGCGAGCGATGGCCTGTACCGCACCGACCATCACCTCGCCATCGCGCAGGGCCAGGCCGTGCCCGGCCGCGACCCGCAGGAGGTCGTGGCGGCCCACGTCCGCAGGCTGGAAGCCCTGCGCCGGGCGGGCATCGTGGAGCGGGTGGCCGAGGGGCTATGGAAGGTGCCGGGCGACCTGCCCGAGCAGGGCCGCCGCTACGACGCGCAACGCCTGGGCGGCGTAGCCGTGGAGCTGAAATCGCACCTGCCCATCGAGCGGCAGGCCCGCGTGATCGGGGCCACCTGGCTCGACCAGCAGTTGATCGGCGGCGGCTCCGGCCTGGGCGACCTGGGCTTTGGCGGTGAGGCCAAGCAGGCGATGCAGCAGCGCGCCGACTTCCTGGCCGAACAGGGGCTGGCCGAGCGGCGCGGGCAGCGCGTGATCCTGGCGCGCAACCTGCTGGGCACGCTGCGCAACCGGGAACTGGCGCAGTCCGCCAAGGACATTGCCGCCGACACCGGCCTGGAGCATCGACCCGTGGCCGACGGGCAGCGCGTGGCCGGCATCTACCGGCGCAGCGTCATGCTTGCCAGCGGGCGCTACGCGATGCTGGATGACGGCATGGGATTTAGCCTCGTGCCGTGGCGGCCGGTGATCGAGCAGCGCTTGGGGCAGCAAATCGCCGCAACGGTGCGCGGCGGGCAGGTGTCCTGGAGGTGGGGACGGCAACTCGGCCCAACAATTTAGCGGATCAACCGAATCGTTTTTCCAGTTCGGCGCCTCTTATAGGAAAAATGGGAGCAGTCGGTGCCTCCATCCAATCCGGGATCAACGATCCCCAACCTTGAGGAGCTTGTAACCATGTCTTGTTACGTTCGTTCGATGGTGGCTGGATTTGTCGCCACTGTAGCGCTGTCGCTGCTGATGCTGATGAAGGG
Source organism: Comamonas sp. NyZ500 (assembly GCF_016772095.1). Lineage (NCBI taxonomy): Bacteria > Pseudomonadati > Pseudomonadota > Betaproteobacteria > Burkholderiales > Comamonadaceae > Comamonas > Comamonas sp. NyZ500. The sequence continues at coordinate 8,290 of NZ_JAEIJE010000012.1, forward strand.
CGCCATGGGCTTGATGCCCGAATTGAATCCAATCGCCATGCTCACGGAGATGGCGCACGCAAAAATGGGTATGCCGGCTTCGCCCATGGTCGGATGGGTGGCGCACTTCATGATTGGCACCGTCGTGTGGGGCATCCTGTTCCAACTGCTGTATGGCAGGCTGCCAGGGCGCAGTGCGCTGCTCAAGGGAATGTCGTTTTCCTTGCTAGCTTGGCTCATGATGATGATCGGTCCGATGCCAATGGCCGACGCAGGCCTGTTCGGGATGAACCTGGGGATGATGGCGCCGATGATGACCCTGATGATGCACCTCATTTGGGGCGCAGTGCTGGGCTACACCTATGGTCGGCTCAATGCCAATTCGTGCGCTGTTCGGACTGCAACTTCTTAATGAGCAGAAATTGCCATATTGAGGATACGAAAATGATGAAGGACACAGAGGCTACGGCGGAACGCGAGATTCCGCCGGATAACAGTACGCTCTACGTCGGGTTGGGCCTTGGACTGGGTAGCTATGTGACAGCCACCAGCGTTTTAGCAGGCTTTGTCTGCCCGGTTTGCGTTGTAGCAGCTCCCGCTTTGCTTGCGACAGGTGTTTATCAGAAAATTAGGAATCGTAGCCGAAGACCCGAGAATCGGAGCGAAATACAAATAAAGGCTCGCTGAATTAACCAATCATCGAGTCAGCACAGGAGATCAGCATGGGCACCCCTGTTGGCGACCGCAACAATTTAATCATGGCGGCACAGACTGGAGACGCGGCCGCCCTTTCCCGTCTGCTGGCAGTGTGCCAAGCCGATGCACGCCGCTATGCGTACAAGCACTGCCATGCGAGCGACGTTGATGATGCGGTTCAAGAATCACTACTCATCATTTCTCGCAAGGTCAGCGGGCTAAAAGCGGCTGCGGCCTTTTCATCGTGGCTGTTCACGGTCATCAAGCACGAATGCCGCAAGCTCGCGCGGATGATGTTCAAGCACGAGCCACTGCCTGATGAAGTAGCCGAGGAGCTGCTGCTTCATCGTCCCGACGATGAATTGAGAATCGATCTTGCCAATGCCCTGGAGTCGTTGCCTGCCCATTACCTCGAAGTGGTACTTCTGCGCGACTTCGAGGAATTGACCATTGCCGAGATCGCTGCTCAGTTGGGTGAGCAGCCCGGCGCGATCAAGAGTCGGCTCCATCGTGCCCGCGAGCTAGTGCGCGAATACATGCTCAGTTCAGAACCATCCTCGGGGCACGGACACCGCACACCGACGAAATAGCCAAGCTGAGTCCTCGTCCGGGCCGCCTCGCCAAGCGAGGCGGCAATTTCTTGCGCATTGTCATGGATAACCCTCAATTGCTAGGCCCAGGCCAGTGATTGAGGTTTTTTTGCTTTCTACCGAACCGTTTTGCACGGCGGTCGCCTCTTAGGAAATGAGGCTGGCGATTGCTGGCCGATTACCCGCAGCTCACTCGGCTGCTTCTTTCCTATCAGGAGATCACAATGTCAAACCGTATGTTGTCCGCCGCCGTCGCCACGGCGTTTGTCGCAGCCTTCGCCGCCCCCGCCTTTTCGCAGGGCATGAGCCAGGCCGACATGCAGAAGAAGATGCAGGAGAACCAAGCCAAGAGCATGGAGATGATGAAGACCGGCAAGTTCGACAAGTGCTATGGCGTTGCCCTGAAGGGGCAGAACGACTGCTTCGCCGGCGCCGGCACAAGTTGCGCGGGTACCAGCACCGCCGACTACCAGGGGAACGCCTGGAAGCTGGTCGCCAAGGGCACCTGCACCACGATCTCGACGCCCAACGGGCACGGCAGTCTCAGCGCCAAGTCCTGACGCGAGCATTCACCTTGGTGGGCGGTGGCCTGTCGCCCCGCCCGCCAGCTTGTGACAACGAGGATCAACATGGGCATTCACCAAACTGCGCACGCCGCCGGGCGGGGAATCCCTGCGCGAGCCGGCGTAGGCCTTAAGGCCGACCACTACCGAACCATCATCGAAACGCGGCCGGATATGGGCTTCTTTGAAGTTCATGCGGAAAACTACATGGGCGCTGGCGGCCCGCCCCATCGCTACCTGACGGCCATCCGAGAACACTATCCCCTGTCGTTGCACGGCGTGGGCCTGTCCATCGGTGCCGACAGGCCACTCGACCAAGCGCATTTGCTGCGTCTCAAGGCGCTGAACGAGCGGTACGAACCCGGCCTGCTTTCCGAACACCTGGCATGGTCTTCACATGGCACCAGCTACCTCGATGATCTGTTGCCGGTGCCGTACACCGACGACACGCTGAACCGCATCTGCGAGCACATCGACCAGGTGCAAACAGCTATGGCCCGGCAAATGCTGCTGGAGAACCCCGCGACCTACATCTGGTTCAAGGAGAGCACATGGCGCGAGACGGATTTCATCAGGGAGATCACCCGGAGAACCGGGTGCGGTCTGCTGCTGGACGTGAACAACGTCCACGTGGCGAGCACGAATCAGCAATGGGACGCGCGCGCCTACATCAACGATTTCCCCCTCGACCATGTGCAGCAAATCCACTTGGCCGGCCACTCCCTTCAGACGGACGAGAAGGGACGCCCTTTGCTGATCGACTCACACGACCAAAGAGTGGATGAGCGGGTGTGGAACCTCTTTAGGCAGGTCATCCAATGCATCGGGCCAGTCCCTACGCTGATCGAGTGGGATTCCAACATTCCCGCATGGCCCGAGCTGCAAACAGAGGCCGTGATGGCCGATGTGCTGATGGGCATGTCCAACGTACAGGAGCGACGCCATGGCACGCTTGGCTGAACGCCTGGAGGAATTCGCCTCGGCGCTGCTCGACCCGGAACGCGCGGTGCCCGAGGGGCTGGTCGGCCCCGACGGCGAGCCGAGCGCACGGCGCTTTGCCGTCTATCGGAACAATGTGTTCGTTGGCCTGACGGACGCGCTGCGCGCGGGCTTTCCCTGCGTCGTCAAGCTGGTGGGCGACGAATTCTTCGCGGCGATGGCCCGCGTCTTCGCGGCCGCCACGCCGCCCAGCTCGCCGGTGCTGCTGCACTACGGCGCCGAGTTCCCGGACTTCATCGCGTCCTTTCCACCCGCGGAACCCTTACCCTATCTCGCCGACGTGGCCCGCATCGAGCGCGCCGCGACCGAGGCGTACCACGCGCACGAGGCAGAACCCTTGGCGCCCAGCGTGCTTGCAGGAGTACCGCCTGACCAAGCTTCCATGCTGCGGTTTCGGCTCCACCCTTCCGTGCGCCTGGTGCGTTCGCCATTCCCAGCCTTCACCATCTGGAGGATGAACACCTCGGATGGCACGCCAGCACCCGTTGACCTCTCCGAAGCGCAGGACACGATGGTGCTACGCCCCGACGCCGAGGTGGACGTGCGCAAGATACTTCCCGCGAGCCATGACTTCGTAGCCGCGCTCGGCCAGGGCCTGACGCTATCGCAGGCCATGGAAACGGCCCTCGCCACCGACGGCGATTTTGACCTGTCGGAGAACTTGCGGGAATTGATCCAGATGGGCGCCTTTGTCGGCTTCGCGTTGGAAGCCGGGGAGAACGATCATGAGTAACTTCCAAGTGCCGAAAGGTTGGCCCGGAATACTTGGCGCGGCGAACTGTGCATTGCACTGGCTGGCAAAGATCGCCGGCATGGCCGCGCCGCTGTTCCTTCGGGTGGCGCTGGCCTTGCCCTTCTTCAAGTCGGGCCTCACCAAATGGGACGGTCTCCTGTCGCTGTCGCCAGCGGCGAGTTTTCTGTTTGAAGATGAATTCAAGCTGCACATCCTGGGGAAGGTCTATGACCTGCCTGCGCCGGACGTACTCGCCTTCGCCAGTGGATCGGCCGAGATCATCTTTCCGATCCTGCTGATTCTCGGACTTGGCACGCGCATGAGTGCCCTGGGCTTGCTCGGCATGACGGCGGTGATCCAGCTCATCGTGCCGGACGGGTGGGCGAACTTTCATTTGCCCTGGGCGACGATGGCGATTGCCCTGATCGCTATCGGGCCGGGCCGGCTTTCACTCGACCATGGGATTCGCGGCTTCTTGGAGCATTGCGAGGCTTCGGCCTGACAAGGAGGTCAGCATGCTTGCATTGCGCGCCATATCCCTCGTGATGGCAGGTTTCTTTGCTTCGGGGGCCGGAGCTGCCGATGGGCTGATTGCGGTACAAAGCCCGTACAGTGTCAAGGAAACGATTGACCGTTTCGAGACGGCCGCCAAGTCTCGGGGCATCTATATCTTCCTGCGCCTCGATCACGCGCAGGGCGCGAAGAAGGTCGGCAAGGACTTGCGGTCGACCGAGCTTCTGGTGTTCGGCAATCCCCAGGGCGGCACCCCCTTGATGGAATGCGCGCAGACTGCCGGTATCGACCTTCCGCTCAAGGCCTTGGCCTGGCAGGACGCGACTGGGCAAGTGTGGCTTGGCTACAACGATCCGAAGTATCTCGCATCGCGCCATGGCGCCGACAACTGCGGCCCCGTCGTGGAAAACATCTCCAAGGCGCTGGGCGGCATGACGCAGGAGGCGATTCGGAAGTGAGCGCGCTCGTCCGTCTTGGCCTCACCGTCAGGGCAGTGAAGCGCCTGTTTTGCTCCGCCTGCGCCATACTGGGGGCAGCATGTTCAGAGACAAGGCGCCAATGTCCACAGAGCCTGCGAATCGGCAATCGAGGGCGGTACTGACGAACGCTGCGATCACGCCGTAGTGTCAGCAGCCGTCCATATGCCAGTTCAACCGCCATGCAGCGCGTCAATCAACGGGCAGGACACATGGCCCTCATGCGCACAGCATTCGTTCACCAATTTTGACAGCGCCTGTTCCATCCGCATAAGGTCGTTCAGGCGGGTGCGAACATCGGCCAGCCGCAGTGCGGCAAGGTCGGCTGCTTCACTGCAATGGGTGCCGTCCTCCAGCTTCAGCAACTCCCCGATTTCATCGAGGCTGAATCCCAGCCGCTGCGCCGCCTTCACGAACTTCACCCGCGCCACGTCGGCGCTGCAGTAGCGTCGAATGCTGCCGTAGGGCCGGTTCGGCGTCGGCAGCAGCCCTTTGTGCTGATAGAAGCGGATCGTCTCCACGTTGACCCCGGCTGCCTTGGCGAAGGCGCCGATGGTCAGGCTTTCCAAGGTGTTTTCCATTCCGCTTGACTCCGTAGTTGACTACGGAAGTAACGTTACTCCAACGAGCAAATCCTCGAAAGGAGAACCTGATGTCGGAATCGCAAGACGGGCGCGGCGCCCTCGCCGCCGGCGGGCTGGCCGCCATCCTCGCTTCGACCTGCTGCCTGGGGCCACTGGTTCTGGTCGCTCTGGGCTTCAGCGGTGCCTGGATCGGCAACTTGACCGCACTGGAACCGTATCGCCCGATCTTCATCGGCGCGGCGCTGGTGGCGTTGTTCTTCGCCTGGCGACACATCTACCGGCCGGCAACTGCCTGCAAGCCGGGCGAGGTGTGTGCGATCCCGCAGGTTCGCACCACCTACAAGCTGATTTTCTGGATCGTGGCAGCGCTCGTTCTGGTCGCGCTCGGATTTCCCTACGTGTTGCCTTTCTTCTATTGATCGGGAGTTCACCATGAAAAAACTGCTTGCCTCCCTTGCGCTCGTTGCCGTCACCGTTCCAGTGTGGGCCGCTACCCAGACCGTCACGCTGGCCGTGCCCGGCATGACCTGCGCCGCTTGCCCGATCACCGTCAAGAAGGCGCTCTCCAAGGTCGAGGGCGTCAGCCAAGTCGATGTGACCTTCGAGAAGCGCGAAGCGGTCGTCACCTTTGATGATGCCAAGGCCAGCGTCCAGAAGCTGACCAAAGCCACCGAAGACGCGGGCTATCCGTCCAGCGTCAAGCGCTAAACCGGGAGCGATGCCATGAAACCGATTGCGCGTATCGCCGACAAAGCCGGGGCATTGGGCACCCTCGTCTCCGCGATGGGCTGCGCAATGTGCTTTCCCGCACTCGCCAGCCTAGGCGCGGCCATCGGGCTGGGTTTTCTCCAGCAATACGAAGGCTTGTTCATTTCCAGGCTGTTGCCATTGTTTGCTGCATTGGCGCTTGCGGCCAACGCGCTCGGTTGGCTACGCCACCGGCAATGGCACCGGAGTCTGCTGGGTATGGTCGGTCCCGCCATCGTTATCGTGGGCGCGGTCTGGCTGCTTGGCACCGCTTGGATGCGGCCCCTGGTCTATACGGGGATCGCCTTGATGGCCGTCGTTTCGGTCTGGGATTTGGTATCTCAGGCCAACCGCCGCTGCGGTCCTGACGGCTGCGAACTGCCCGCGAAACACGGCTGACTGGCTTGCGCCACAACGAATTGAAAGGAATGACTTCATGACACAGTTGAAGATCACCGGCATGACCTGCGACTCCTGCGCGGTCCACGTCAAGGAAGCACTGGAAAACGTGCCTGGCGTGCAATCGGCCGAAGTGTCCTACACCAAGGGCAGCGCCCAGCTCGCCATCGCGGCCGGCACTTCACCCGATGCCCTGATCGCGGCTGTCGCCGGACTCGGCTACCGCGCGGCGCTGGCCGATGCGTCGAACGCGCTTCCCAAAGGCGGACTGCTCGACCGCATGCGCGATTGGGTCGACGGCGGCGACAAGGCCAGCCACGACGGCGGCCTGCATATTGTCGTCATCGGCAGCGGTGGGGCCGCGATGGCGGCGGCGCTGAAGGCCGTCGAACGCGGCGCACGGGTGACGCTAATCGAGCGCGGCACCATCGGCGGCACCTGCGTCAATGTCGGCTGCGTGCCCTCGAAGATCATGATCCGCGCCGCCCACATCGCCCACCTGCGCCGCGAAAGCCCGTTCGATGGCGGCATCCAGGCGAACCCGCCGCTGATCCTGCGCGAACGGCTGCTGGCCCAGCAGCAGGCGCGCGTCGATGAGTTGCGCCATGCCAAGTACGAAAGCATCCTGGACGGCAACCCAGCCATCATGCGGCTAGCGGGCGAAGCCCGTTTCAAGGACGGCCGCAACCTCACCGTGCGGCTGAACGAGGGCGGCGAGCGCGTGGTTTCGTTCGACCGCTGCCTGATCGCCACCGGCGCGAGCGCGGCGGTGCCGCCGATCCCAGGCCTCAAGGACACGCCCTACTGGACTTCAACCGAGGCGCTGGTGAGCGACACGATTCCCGCACGCCTAGCCGTGATCGGCTCATCGGTAGTGGCTGTTGAGCTGGCGCAAGCCTTCGCCCGGCTTGGGGCCAAGGTCACGATCCTGGCGCGCAGCACGCTGTTCTTTCGCGAAGACCCGGCCATCGGCGAAGCCGTGACGGTGGCGTTTCGCTTGGAGGGCATCGAGGTGCTGGAACATACGCAAGCCAGCCAGGTCGCGCACGTGGACGGCGAGTTTGTGTTGACCACCAACCATGGCGAACTGTGTGCCGACCGGCTGCTGGTGGCGACGGGCCGCACACCTAATACGCGCAGCCTCAACCTCGAAGCCGCCCGGGTGGCGGTGAACAAGCAAGGGGCCATCGAGATCGACCTCAGCATGCGCACCAGCGCCCCGGACATCTACGCCGGCGGCGACTGCACCGACCAGCCGCAGTTCGTCTACGTCGCGGCGGCGGCTGGTACCCGCGCCGCGATCAACATGACCGGCGGCGACGCGTCGCTGGACCTGACCGCCATGCCAGCGGTGGTGTTCACCGACCCACAGGTCTCTACCGTGGGCTTGAGCGAGCAGGAGGCGCACCACGCCGGCATCGAGACCGACAGCCGCACGCTCACCCTCGACAACGTGCCGCGCGCGCTCGCCAACTTCGATACGCGCGGCTTCATCAAGCTGGTGATCGAGGAAGGCAGCCACCGTTTGATCGGCGTGCAGGCGGTGGCCCCAGAAGCGGGCGAGTTGATCCAGGCAGCGGCGCTGGCGATCCGCGCGCGCATGACGGTGCAGGAACTGGCCGACCAGTTGTTCCCGTATCTGACGATGGTCGAGGGCCTGAAGCTCGCCGCGCAGACCTTCAGCAAGGACGTGAAGCAGCTATCGTGCTGCGCTGGATAGCAAAAGCTAAGAAGGTTGCGCCCCCTCAGGACGGTGAAAGGCGCATCCTTCTCAGCCTGCCCCATACGAGGAACAGCATGGTCAGAGTTAAGGTGCCAATGCCCACGGAGGCCGCGAATCGGTAATCGACGGCTGGGATGATAAACGGCAGCAGGCCCACGGCGAGCGCCGGCGGCACGTGCAGATCGAATAATCGCAAGATTAGGATGCCGCATGCCGCGCTGGAGATCACCGCCAGCGGGGCGCCCCCGAACGTCGTGACCAGTGCAACCCCGATCAATGCGCTCAGGGTACACGCGACCGGCAGCAGCAGCGGCTTCTTGACCCAAGGGCAAACGTCCGCATGGGCAAACATTTCAAAGCCGATCACGATAAGCGGCGGGAACAGGATCAACCGCCAACCCGTGGCTTCGGCCAGAATCGCCGTGCCTACCAGAAACACCAGAAAGAACGGGAGCCACGAGTAGGTGCTTGGAGTTTCCTCGGTAACGTCATCGGCCACATCGGAGGCGGTTCGCACCGGCGGTAGCGGGACGAAGCGAGGCCAGACAAGGGAGATCGCGGCGAGCAATATCAGGCCGACCAGCAACGATGCCGGGTAGTACCAGCTTGTGATGTTGAGTGAGATTGGCAGCACGCCCGCCGAAATGGCCGGGGCAATCGATGACTTCAATATGCGGATGATGAGCATCGCGGCTGCGGTCGCCAGCAGGATCGGCACGATCCCGCTGCCCATGCTTCGGGCGAAGATCGTGCCTACCAGCCCGGTAAGAAGCGGTGTGAGAACCAGCATCCCCGGCGCTTTGGCCCAGGTGCCGTGCGGTCGCTTGATGATGTCATGGGCCAGGGCGCCTAGTTCGGGAAAAAGAATGTAGTGAACATGCGTGGCCGCCGCGATCCACGCGATGACACCCATGTAGAGCGCCGTCAGCAACTCCCCAAAGAATCCCCACGGCAGCGACGATCGCCGTATACCAAACAATCTCATGCCTTCCATCCACGACATCCATTTTCTTGAAGGCCCACCTCGGGCAAGTGATGGTTGACTCCAAGGTGGGGCGCCGTACTTATTTCGTCCCTATCGGCAGAGCGTAGGACGCAAAGGCCGCGTCCACGGGTGTGTCGAACAGGTGATTGGTGTAGTTCGAGATCGTCTTGACGGCGATGGCGAGCACCACCTGTAGAGCCTGCTGCTCGCTGTAGCCCGCGTCGGTGAAGGTCTGCAAACTCGCCTGCGACGGATTGCCCCGCGTCTGCACCATGTCCTTGACGAAGGCGGTAAGGGCGTGCAGCTTCGGGTCATCCATCGGCGTGCCCTCACGGATTGCCTGGAGCGCCTGCGGCGGCACCTTCGATACCTTCTCGGCGATCATGCTGTGAGCGGCCACGCAGTAGTGGCAGCCGTTTTCCCGACTGATGACCAGCAGCACGACTTCCTGCTCGGCCGGCGTGAAGCCGGATTCCTTGCGGAACCAGTCATACCCATGGAGGTAGGTCGAGAGCGCGCCAGGGGCGTGGGCCATTTCTCCATACATGTTGGGAACAAATCCCTGCTTCCTGCGCGTGTTACTCAGGAACTCGCGGCTCCTTTCAGGGGCGGTGTCTTCGGTAAGAAGAGGCAGTGTCAGCTTGGCGTTCATGGAGTGCTCCTAAGTGGAAATATTCCGGCTTCCAGATTGGGTTTGATGATGGCGAAGTTGGGCGAGACGTCGAAGTCGCGCGGGGCGAACAGGCTGTGGTGCCGCACATGAAGAATCTCGGCCACACAGCCGGGGCACATCGGGTCCTGCGACGGCACGGTCTCGATCAGCGGCAGGATCGGATAGCGAATCGACTGGAAAGCTTGGGCGATCAGCGTCGAGCAGATGGCGCGGGTGGGGTCGCCGCTGCCCAGGCCGAGCATGCGACGGCGCCAACGCACCGGCACCGGCGGCGTGGGCAACAGATATCGGGCCAGGTCGATCACGTTCTTCAAGTCGTACTGATGGCCCAGCCGAGCCACCGCCGTGCCGACCAGGGTGTCAATCTCGGCAGCGGTCAGGCCCACGGGCCGGCACACTCGGGTATGCAGATCGGCGAACTCGGCCACGCTGACCAGACGCACGCCTTCGCGTAGATCGGCTTCAAGAAAGCAACGGGGCCGCCCTTCGGCATCGGTCGGCCTGCCGGCCGTGCCGACAAACAGTGCCGCGTGCGACCAGGTGGATTGGGTCAGGTACTTGATGGCCACGCTGACCCGGCTCTGACCTTCGACCAGCAGCACGTCGCCGGGCTGCAGGCACGCCATGAGAAGGTCTGGATCGGTCGGCGGGGCCACGCTATGCACATGGTGGGGCCGACTGAGGTAGCGGCTCAGTCCTTCTCCACAGCGGCGCGCGATGCTGTCCAAGATGTTTCCCACGGCGTCACCCTGTCGAAACGAAGGTGAAATTCGGGCGCGGCATGGCTCAGAACCTCGTCGTCAGTTGTGTGAGCCAGGCCGGTGAATGTTCCACAAGCCATGCTTCCATCGGCTTGTCGGCGCCTGTCAGGATCAGGGCGGCCAGGGCAAGCATGATCGCGCCCAACAGGACTTTCCCGGCCTTGCCGGCGTGCAGGAGCTTGGATCGCGTGCGGCCGATCGCGCTGCGCGACACATAGGCCAGTGCAACCAGGGGCAATGCCGCGCCGATACCGAACACCGCCATCATCGAGCCTGCTTGCGCCAGGTTCGTACCCTGGCTGGCCAGAACGATGGCCGCGCCAAGCGTCGGCCCCACGCAGGGACTCCAGACCAGCCCCAGCACTAGGCCCACCACGAACTGCCCCGTCAGCCCGTCCAGTTGGACACGCGCAAGCAGGTCGTTCCCGGCATTGCCGATGCCGGCCGTCAGCGACGCAAACAGCTGCTGGAGGGCGCTGGACATGAGCACCACGCCTAACAGTCCCAGGACGGCCGCGCCCACGCCCCGGAAGATCGTTGTGTCGATGCCGAGCGAGGCGCCTGCCCAGGCCAGCGCCGTGCCGACAATGGCATAGGACAGAGCGAGGCCGCCCGCCAGGGCCAACGGCGCGTGCCGATGGGCGTTGACCGCCGAGCCAATCAGGATCGGTACGATGGGCAGGACGCAAGGCGACAGCGTGGAAAGCACCCCCGCGAGCAGTCCGAGGCCGTAGGAACCGAGGCCGAGCGTCATCAGCGCGTGGTCTTCTGAATCAGGCCCTCGATGCCGGCCTCGGTGGTGTCGCCCACGGAGCGGGCCACTTCCTGGGTGCCTTTGAAGCCTACCAGCGTACTTTGCATGCTGACCTTGAAGGCCCGGACGGTGCTCTTTTCGCTGTCGAAGTCCACGGTCAGCAAGGTCACGTCCTTGTAGGCGGGCTGCTTCATTAGGGTTTCCAAGATCGGCTTCTGCGCCTTGCAGGTCGGGCACCACGTCGCGCTGACGTCCACTACCACGGGCTGGCCAGCCTGCGTCAGACGGTCGAACTCGGCTTGGCTGAACGGTTTGATCTCCCCGGCGCTGGCGATGCTGGCGAACGTGGCAAGAGCGAGAAAGGCGGCGGTCATACGTAGTTTCATGGGCGTAATCCTGAATAAGGGGAGAACCGCCCAAGGCGATGACTCGCGCGGGCGAACACGGTCGCCAAGAGTGACGGCCTCTTCCTAAGAGGCGGGGAGTCGTCAAGATGGTTCGCATCCGAGCGAAAAAAATCTGCGAGGCCGCACTGCGGAATCTGTCCCCGCTTTTGGCAGGGCCAGCTTTTTTGCACATGCGGCGAACCGTTTTGGCGGTTGCGCCCCTCTTATTGGCAGGAGGGAGTAGTGCGGCCGCCCAAGGGGGGCGTCCTCAGCATCTCTCAGTTCTTCCCGTCGCACCGTTCCCAGGTGATAGGAGCGCATCATGTATTGCAGCACTTCTGTTAAAGCGCAATTGGTTCGTGGCGCATTGGCCGTGACATCCATTGCGGGCGCCATCGTTTTAACCCCTAACTTTTGGCCTGCGGCAGGGCTATTTGGTTTGGCCATCTATCTTATGCGCGGGTGTCCCGCCTGCTGGCTCGCGGGACTAATGAAAGCCATTCGGGTTCGCAACGAGCGCAAGTCGCTGCTGTAGCTCGATCCACGAACATGGAGCTACGTCATCTACGATGCTTTCTTGCGGTTGCGGAGGAACTCCACTTCGCTCGTGCCGCCGAACGACTGCACATTGACCAGTCGCCGCTATCCCGTACCATCAAGGAACTAGAGGAAGAACTTAGCGCACGCCTTTTCGTTCGCACCACCCGCAGCACGCAATTGACCCGCGCTGGCCGACTACTCTTGGAGCACGTGCCGCGCATCTTCGCTGCATTGGAGCAAGCGCGCGATAGCGTCAAATCCGCTGCCAACGGCTTTCACGGTCAGTTGCGCATCGCCTTGTCCGATGGTGTGACGCCTTCGCGCTTGCCGGCCTTGCTGGCACGATGCCGTGAAGAAGATCCCGAAGTAGAGATACGGCTGTTTGAAGTGCCACTAGCCCAGCAGATCAAGGGTCTTCACGATGACCTATACGATGCTGGATTTTCGATGGCAGATGACGTGGGTGATGGCATCTTGGTTGCTCCCGCCTGGGAAGATGAATTGATGCTGGCGGTGCCGGCACGCCATCCGGTGCTGGCCTATAAGCGCGTTCCGTTGGAGGAAGTATTGCGCCATCCGCTGGTTCTGGGCGATCCAGCCGTATGCGAGGGCCATGCACGGCAGGTCGAACGTATCCTGCGCAAACATGAACAAGAGCCGTTGATCGTCCAGCACGTCGCCAGCTTCGATCTGATGATGACACTCGTTTCTGCTGGAATTGCATTGGGGTTGGCCGGCACGGCGCACATCACAGGCAGCCGCGAGCCTGGCGTCATAGGTCGGCCGTTAGCGGGACAACCACCGATGTTGACAACCTATCTACTTCGCCGCGACATGGAGCCATGCGAGATGTTGACTCGCTTCATTGAACGAGTTGCTTGCCTCGATTCAACAGATGACATTGGCACTGCCTAAGATTTCCAGAACTGCGATGAAAGGACTGGAGCCATGAACAAATTGCTACCGCTGCTGATGATCGCCGCCGCATTGGCGGCATGCGGTCAATCCCAACCTTCGGAAACTGTGGACTACCTTGTGGCCCATCCTGAGCGCATCAAGGAACTCCAGCGCCAATGCAAGGAGGATCGCGCGAAGGTCGGCGACGAACTCTGCGTGCGCGCGGCCGAAGCCGCCAATCGGCGCTTCTTCGGTGATCGACCCGAGCAGAAATCCAAGTAGCGCCCCTCGCAGTCGCTACGCCGCGACAGAATTCGCGCCGTTACCTCATCACGCCGCAACGCGCTCGCGTTCGCGGCGTTTTTATTGTCTTCGCCCTTGCAAGAAATCTGGCCTTTTCAGCCTGAATTGCCGCCAGAACGGCCTTTGACCGACCTGCGCACGCGCCTTGATCCTCAGTGCTGCGGCACCTCCGTGTGCCGTGATTGGAGACAAGGTCATGCAAGGGACGAACGTGCTGTTCGGTCAGATTGCCGTCGTATTCGGCATCGTGATCGCCGGCGTGTGGGCAGCCACACAATGGACGGCAGCAGCCCTTGGCTATCAAGTACGCCTTGGCTCGCCCTGGTTCGACTTCCTGGGCACGCCGGTCTATCACCCGTGGCGGCTGTTCGAGTGGTGGTTCTTCTTCGACGCCTACGCACCGCGTGTCTTCGACATTGGCGGCGCGATTGCCGGCGGCAGCGGCCTTGTCGCCGTGCTGGTTGCCATCGGCATGTCGATCTGGCGCTCGCGCCAATCACGCCTCGTCACCACCTACGGCTCGGCCCGCTGGGCGAACGCGGAGGACATTCGCAAGGCGGGTCTAACGCAGCCAGCCGGCGTGTTCCTCGGCCAGCATAACCGGCAGTACCTGCGCCATGAAGGCCCAGAACACGTCTTGACCTTTGCGCCCACGCGCAGCGGCAAAGGCGTTGGCCTGGTGGTGCCGACACTGCTTTCCTGGCCCGCGTCCGCCGTCATCCACGACATCAAGGGCGAGAACTGGCAGATCACCGCCGGCTGGCGCTCGCGCTTCTCGCATTGCCTGTTGTTCAACCCCACGGATGCGAAGTCGGCGGCCTACAACCCGCTGCTGGAGGTGCGACGCGGCGCGCATGAAGTGCGCGACGTGCAGAACATCGCGGACATTCTGGTCGATCCCGAAGGCGCGCTGGAGCGGCGCAACCATTGGGAGAAGACTTCGCACGCGCTGCTGGTCGGGGCCATCTTGCATGTGCTCTACGCGGGCGAGGACAAGACGCTGCGCGGCGTCGCCAACTTCCTCTCCGATCCGGCCAGCCCATTCGAGCTGACCTTGCACCGGATGATGACCACGCCCCATCTGGGCGATGGCCCGCATCCGGTGGTTGCCTCTGCGGCGCGCGAAGTGCTCAACAAGTCGGACAACGAGCGCTCGGGCGTCTTGTCCACGGCCATGTCGTTCCTCGGCCTGTACCGCGACCCGACGGTGGCCGAAGTCACCTCGCGCTGCGACTGGCGCATCGCCGATCTCATTTCCGTCGAGCACCCCGTATCGCTGTACCTCGTGGTGCCGCCTTCGGACATTTCGCGCACCAAACCGCTCATCCGCCTGATCCTCAACCAGATCGGCCGGCGGCTCACCGAATCACTCGACGGCAGCGATGGCATCGAGCGCCGCCACAAGTTGCTGCTGATGCTCGACGAATTCCCGGCCTTGGGCCGGCTCGACTTCTTCGAGACGGCACTGGCCTTCATGGCGGGCTACGGCATCCGCAGTTTTCTCATCGCGCAGTCGCTCAACCAGATCGACAAGGCGTATGGGCAGAACCATTCGATTCTGGACAACTGCCATGTGCGCGTGACGTTCGCCACCAACGACGAACGCACCGCCAAGCGCATTTCCGAAACGCTTGGCACCGCTACCGAGCTACGCGCGCAGCGCAACTACGCTGGTCATCGGCTCGCGCCGTGGCTGGGCCACCTGATGGTGTCGCGGCAGGAGACGGCCCGCCCGCTGCTGACGCCGGGCGAAGTCATGCAGCTTCCGCCCGACGAGGCCGTGGTGATGGTCTCCAGCGTCGCGCCGATCAAGGCCAAGAAGCTGCGCTACTACGCAGACAGCAATTTCAAGCGGCGCGTGCTGTCACCGCCTGTGCTCGCTGCCGGGCGCTATGCCGATGTTCCTCCGGTACGCCCCGACGACTGGAGCGGACTGGCGATTCCGCCGACGCCTGCCGCACCGGCTACGTCATCCGCCGATGGCCTGGAACACCTGGGCACGGCCGACGACGGCTGCCCGCGCCGCCAGCCAGAGCTAACTGAGGCCGTCGCCTACGACCCCGAGAGCGCCGCGCCCGCGGCCGACCTCGGCCTGCTCGATGACGACGACGACCTGCCGCTTCCCCTTCCGCGCCAGCTTGATCCGGCCATGCAGCGCACGGCCCGGCTGGCATCCCTCGACCCCAACGACGGAATCGAGCTATGAGCCACTACCGCCTGAACCTCTTTATCCAGCCCGAGCACGCCCAGCGGCTCGATGAACTGGCCGCCAAGAAAGGCGTGTCCAAGTCCAGCATCGTCGCTGCCGCCTTAGCGTCTTGGCTGTCGCCGGACGCGGCCGACCAGCGCGAAGCGGCCATCGCCAAGCGGCTGGATCGGCTGTCGCGCCAAGCCGAGCGCATGGAGCGTGACCAGAACATCGCCATCGAGACGCTGGCGCTGTTCATCCGCTACTACCTCACGGTCAGCACGCCGGTTCCCGAGGCCCACCAAGACGCGGCCCGCGCCCAGGGCAAGGCGCGCTTCGAGCAGTTCGTCGAACAGCTCGGCCGCCACCTGCTGCGCGGGCGCAGCCTCGTGCGTGACGTGGTGGAGGAACTGCATCCCGACCCGATGCGAATGGGGGGCACGGCGGCAGCCGCCCAGGCCCAGGAGCGTGCGTCATGAGCACCACTCCCCAATCCATGACCACTGCGGCGCTTGACCGACGTATCCAGATGCTGCGCACGGCAATGGGGCCGCTGATCGCCGCCGCGCTCGAAGACCCGGACGTGGTGGAAATCATGCTCAACCCGGATCGCACCCTCTGGGTGGATCGCCTGTCCTCGGGTCGCGCCCCGATGGGCGTGGAGATGCCCGAAGCCGATGGCGAGCGAATCATCCGCCTCGTCGCGGCCCATGTCGGTGCGGAAGTGCATCGCGGCCAGCCGCTGCTATCGGCCGAGTTGCCCGAAACCGGCGAACGCTTCGAGGGCATCTTGCCGCCCGCTGCACCGGGGCCGGCCTTCGCGCTGCGCAAGCGCGCCATCGGCGTCATTCCGCTGGAGCGGTACGTCGTGGAGGGAATGATGACGGCCGCACAGGCGGGCTTTCTGGTTCGCGCTGTGCGCGAGCGCAAGAACATCCTGATCGCCGGGGCCACCAGCAGCGGCAAGACGACCCTTGCCAATGCTCTGCTCGCCGAGATAGCCGCCACGGGCGACCGCGTGCTGGTGCTCGAAGACACGGTGGAACTGCAATGCGCGGCCCGCGACCACGTACCGCTGCGCACCCGCGCTGGCGTGGTGTCCATGACCGAGCTGGTGCGCTCATCCATGCGCCTGCGCCCGGATCGCGTGGTCGTTGGCGAGGTGCGCGGCGCCGAGGCGCTGGATCTCATCAAGGTATGGGGCACGGGCCACCCCGGCGGCATCGCCACGATCCACGCCGGCTCCGCACTGGGCGCGCTGCTGCGCCTGGAGCAACTGATTCTCGAAGTGGCGGTGAACCCGCCGCGTGCGCTGATCGCCGAGGCGGTCAACGTGGTGATCCACATCGCTGGGCGTGGGCGCAAGCGCCGCATCGAGAGCATCGCCCGCGTCGTCGGCTTCGACGGCGTGGGCTACCAACTGGCGGACGCACTGGAGACGCCGTTCCCCGAGCTGCTGCCACTTCCCGATGCCGCACCCGCTGCGGCGATTTCCCCGTCCCCTGACCAACCTGGAGAACTGCCATGACGCAGATGATCGTTCCTGCTTTCCGTTTTTCTGCAAATCCGGCTTTGCGCCTGCCCACACGGTCGCGGCTGCACAGCCTGGGTCGCCCTGCGGCGCAAGGGCTGCTGCTGTCCGCGCTGCTGCTGTTTCTGGCCGGCACCGCGCAGGCCGCCGGCTCCTCGATGCCCTGGGAAGGCCCGTTGCAGTCGATTTTGGAGTCGATTCAAGGGCCGGTGGCGCGCATCGTCGCGGTCATCATCATCATCGCGACGGGCCTGGCGCTCGCCTTTGGCGACACGTCGGGCGGTTTTCGCAAGCTGATCCAGATCGTGTTCGGCTTGAGCATCGCCTTCGCGGCTTCGAGCTTCTTCCTGTCCTTCTTCAGCTTCTCCGGCGGAGCTGTCGTATGAGCGGGTCTGACACCTTCGCGGCCGGGTTCGAGGTGCCGCTGCATCGCTCGCTGACCGAGCCGATCTTGATGGGCGGTGCACCGCGCACCGTGGCGATTGCCAACGGCACGCTGGCCGCCGCCGTCGGGCTGGGCCTGCAACTGTGGATTCCGGGCGTGGTGCTCTGGATCGTCGGCCACGCGCTGGCGGTCTGGGGTGCGCGTGTCGATCCGCAGTTCATGGCCGTGTTTGCCCGGCACATCAAGCACCGCCCGCTGCTGGACGTGTGAGGGGACGCCGCCATGCTGAACCTTGCCGAATACCGCCAGCGGCCCGCGCTGCTGGCCGACTGGCTGCCCTGGGCCGGGCTGATCGCGCCGGGCGTCGTCTTGAACAAGGACGGCAGTTTCCAGCGCACGGCGCGGTTTCGCGGGCCTGACCTCGACAGCGCCACGCAAGGCGAGCTGATCGCCACGTCGGCCCGCTTGAACAACGCGCTGCGCCGGATGGGCTCGGGCTGGGCGCTGTTCATCGAGGCCGAGCGCCGCGCTGCGGCCGACTACCCACATTCCGACTTTCCCGAACCGTTGTCTTGGCTAGTGGACGAGGAACGCCGGGCAGCGTTCGAGGAATCGGGCAACCATTTCGAGAGCGGCTACCACCTGACGCTGGTGTACCTGCCGCCCGAGGAATCCCGCGCCCGCGCGGCGGGCATGTTGTACGAGAACCGTCCCACCGAAGGCGTGGACTGGCGCGAGCGACTGACCGCCTTCATCGCGGAAACAGATCGCGTCTTTGACCTGCTTGATGGCGTGATGCCGGAGATTGCCTGGCTGGACGACAGCCAGACGCTGACCTACCTGCACGCGGCTATCTCGACGCGGCGCTACCGTGTGGGCGTACCTGAAGTGCCGTTTCACCTCGATGCGCTGCTGGCCGATGCCCCGCTGGTCGGCGGCCTCGCGCCGATGCTGGGCGACCAGCACCTGCGTATTGCGACAGTGCGGGGCTTCCCGACCTCGACCTGGCCGGGGATTCTGGACGACCTCAACCGCCTGGGGTTTGCGTACCGCTGGAGCACGCGCTTTCTCTGCCTCGACAAATCCGAGGCGGAAAAAGAACTCGCCCGCCTGCGCCGCCAGTGGTTCGCCAAGCGCAAGAACGTCATCGCGCTGCTGCGCGAAACGATCTTCCAGCAGGAAAGCCCGCTGGTGGACACGGATGCCAGCAACAAGGCCGCCGACGCGAACGCCGCCTTGCAGGAGCTGGGCAGCGATCAAGTGGCCTTCGGCTACCTCACCGCCACGGTAACGGTGCTCGATGCCGATCCCGCCGTGGCAGATGAAAAGCTGCGCATGGTGGAGCGCGTCATCCAGGGGCGCGGCTTCGTCACCATCCCCGAAACGCTCAACGCCGTGGATGCGTGGCTGTCCTCGATTCCGGGGCATGCCTACGCGAACGTGCGCCAGCCCATCGTCTCGACGCTGAATTTGGCGCACCTGATGCCGGTGTCCGCCGTGTGGGCCGGGCCGGAGAAGAACGAACACCTCGACGGCCCGCCGTTGATCGTCACGCGCACCGAAGGCGCGACACCGTTCCGGCTGGTGACGCACATCGGCGACGTGGGCCACACGCTGGTGGCCGGCCCGACCGGCATGGGCAAGTCGGTCTTGCTCGCCACCCTGGCGATGCAGTTCCGCCGCTATCGCGGCTCGCGCATCTTCGCGTTCGACATGGGGCGCTCGATGCGCGCCACGATCCTGGGCCTCGGCGGCGAGCACTACGACCTCGGGCTGGATGGCGAGATCGCTTTCCAGCCCTTGGCGCGCATCGACCGCGATGGCTACCGAACCTGGGCCGCCGAATGGATCGAGGGCCGCTTGCTGCACGAAGGTGTCGCCGTCGGCCCCGAAGAAAAGGCGGCGGTCTGGTCGGCACTTGGCAGCCTTGCCGGTGCGCCGGTGGAACAGCGCACCATGACCGGCCTGTCGGTGCTGCTGCAATCGAACGCGCTGCGCCAGGCGCTCGCGCCCTATGTGCTGGGCGGTGCCCACGGCAAGCTGCTGGACGCCGACCGCGACCGACTGGGCATGGCCGACGTGCAAGGCTTCGAGATGGAAGAGCTAATGCACAGCAAGGCTGCGGTGCAGGCGGTGCTGCGCTATCTGTTCGCCCGCTTCGATGAGCGCTTCGACGGGGCGCCGACGCTGCTGATCCTCGATGAGGCGTGGCTGTTCCTCGACGAGCCCGCGTTTGCCGCGCGCATTCGCCAGTGGCTCAAGACGCTGCGCAAGAAGAACGTCAGCGTCATCTTCTCCACGCAGTCGCTCGCGGACATCAAGGATTCGAGCATCGCGCCGGCCATCATTGAGAGCTGCGCCAGCCGCATCTTCCTGGCCAATCCGCAGGCGACAGAACCGCAGATTCGCACGATCTACGAAGGCTTCGGCCTCAACAGCCGGCAGATCGAGATCGTCGCCACCGCGCAGCCCAAGCGCGACTACTACTACCAATCCCGTCTCGGCAATCGCCTGTTCGACCTTGACCTGGGGCCGGCGGTGCTGGCCTTCGCGGGCGCTTCCACGCCGCAAGACCAGCGCGACATCGACGCGGTGCTCACCGTGGCTTCCACCGCTTCTTCCACGTTCGCAGCCGCATGGCTGCGCCACCGCAGCCTCGATTGGGCGGCCGAGCTGCTGCGTGACTTCCCCGGCACGCCGCCGGGCGCCGCCTTTGTTCCCACCCATCCGCAGGAGAACCACCCATGAAAACCCATGCTCCCAAGCTCGCCGCGTTGACCGCCGCCTGCGTGCTCGCCTTCGGCATCGCGCAGCCCGCGCACGCGCTGTTCGGCGTCGGCGACATCGTGCTCGACCCGACCAATCTGGTGCAGAACACGCTCACCGCCGTTCGCACGCTGGAGCAGATCAACAACCAGATCCGCCAGCTCCAGAACGAAGCGCAGATGCTCATCAACCAGGCGCGCAACTTGGCCAGCCTGCCGTCCAGCGTGGTGGGCCAGTTGCGCGCGAACCTGGCGACCACCCAGCGCCTCATCGCGCAGGCCAAAGGCCTGGCCTACGACGTGACGAACATCGACCGCGAGTTTTCGCGCCTGTACCCCGAGAAGTACGCCGCCACGGTGAGCGGCAATCAGATGTACCTCGATGCGCAGGAGCGCTGGAAGAACACGCTCAACGGCCTGCAGACCACCATGCAGATGCAGGCCCAAGCGTCGCAGAACCTGAGCGACGACGAAAGCGTGCTGGCCGACCTCGTGGGCAAGAGCCAGTCGGCGGAGGGCGCGTTGCAGGCGATGCAGGCCATGAACCAGTTGCTCGCCCTGCAGGCCAAGCAGTCGATCCAGACGCAGCGGCTCCAGATCACGCAAGACCGGGCCGCCTCGCTGGAGCTGGCGAGGCAGGCCGCGGCCACGGAGCGCGGGCGCGAGGTGACGCGCCGCTTCCTGGGCGAAGGCACGCCGTACACGCCGCAGCCCGTCCATTTCTACAACCGCTGACGGGGACGGCCATGAAGAACGCGCCCGTCCTGTTCGCTCTCACGTCCCTGTTGGCCGGCTGCGACCGGCCGCCCGCGGTGGATGCACTGGCCGCTGACCCGTCCCGGCTGCACACGCTGCGCGCGCAATGCCGTGCGGGCGAGCACGGCGGCGCGTTCTGCGCGCAGGTGGCGCAAGCCGACCTGCGCCGCTTTCTCTCCGGCAAGGCCGGCCCCGGCGAGTACCAGACGCCCGCCGACCTGCCGCCGATTCCGCCCAGCTTCGATGAGCCCGCCGATGGCAACGGGCCAGGGCAGGAGGACTCGCCATGAACGACGTGACCATCATCGACCGTTTTCTCGATACGTTCTCGCGCTACATCGACTCGGGCTTTGGCCTGCTGCATGGCGAGGTGGCCTTTCTCACTGCCACGCTGATCGTCATCGACATGACCATCGCCGGGCTCTTCTGGGCGATGGGACATGCCACCGGCCAGGGCGAGGACGTGATCGCCAAGCTGATCCGCAAGGTGCTGTACGTCGGCGCCTTCGCCTACATCATCGGCAACTTCAACTGGCTGGCCGGCATCGTGTTCCGTTCGTTCGCGGGCCTGGGCCTGACCGCCAGCGGCTCGACCCTGAGCATGGAGAACTTCCTGCAACCGGGCAGGCTGGCCAAGGTCGGCATCGACGCCGGGGCGCCGATCCTCAAGCAGATCGGCGACATGGCGGGATTTCCTGAGGTGTTCGTGAACATCACGCCCATCGTCGTGATGTTCCTCGCCTGGCTGATCGTCCTGCTGTGCTTCTTCGTGCTGGCGATCCAGCTTTTCATCACGCTGATCGAGTTCAAGCTGACCACGCTCGCGGGCTTCGTGCTGGTGCCGTTCGCGCTGTGGAACAAGACCGCGTTCCTGGCAGAAAAGGTGCTGGGCAACGTGGTGTCCTCGGGCATCAAGGTGCTGGTGCTGGCCGTCATCGTGGGCATTGGCTCGGGCCTGTTCGCCGAGTTCCAGGTGCAGCCGGCCGAGCCATCCATCGACCATTCGGTCGTTGTCATGCTGGCCTCGCTGACCCTGCTGGCGCTGGGCATCTTCGGGCCAGGCATTGCGGCCGGGCTGGTGTCGGGTGGCCCGCAGCTCGGCGCGGGCGCGATGGCCGGTGCCGCGCTGGGCGCGGCCGGCGCTGCGGTTGCCGTGGGTGCAGCGGCCACGGGCGTCGGCGGTGCTGTCGCAGCCGGCGCGCGCATGGCTCCGGCTGCGGCCAAGCTGGCCGGCAGCGGTGCACGTGCCGCCGTCGGGGCCGCCAGCAGCGCGAAGTCGGCGTTTCAGGCCGGCTCCGCGTCCGCTGGCGGTGGCTTCAAAGGCGCAGCCGCCGGCGTGGGCAATGTCGCCAAGACCGGCGCGCAGGCCGCCGGGCAGAAGGTGGCCGATGGCGCGCGCTCGATGAAGGAGCGTGTCGCCGCTGCCTTCCGGCCGGATGACGCCCCTGCATCCAGTGGCCCGCAGAGCGCAGCCGATTCGGCAGCGCCTACCGCTGCCGAACAGCCCGCCTGGGCCAAGCGCCTGCATCGCAGGCAGCAACTGACCCATGCCGCGACGACTGCCGCCCACACGCTGCGCGGTGGCGATGGCGGCAGCTCCAGCCAAGGCCCCAGCCTGCGCGATTCCGACTCATAAGGAGATAGACCATGCGATTCAAAAGACCCCAGGTGCGCTACGCCGACACGTCGCAGCCCGCCACGCCGTACCAAGCCGCAGGCCAGGTCTGGGACGAGCGCATCGGCTCGCCGCGCGTGCAGGCGAAGAACTGGCGCCTGATGGCCTTCGGCTGCCTCGCTCTCGCATTGCTGATGGCCGGTGGCCTGGTCTGGCGCTCGGCGCAGTCCATCGTGACGCCCTATGTGATCGAGGTCGATCAGGCTGGGCAGGTGCGTACCGTGGGCGAAGCCGCCACGCCGTACCGGCCCAGCGATGCGCAGGTGGCCTACCACCTGGGCCGCTTCATCGGCCTGGTGCGCTCGCTGTCCATCGACCCCATCGTGGTTCGGCAGAACTGGCTCGATGCCTACAACTACACCACCGACAAGGGCGCCGTGGTGCTAAACGACTACGCCCGCGTGAACGATCCGTTCGCGCGCATCGGCAAGGAGTCGGTGACGGTGCAGATCACCAGCGTGACCCGCGCCAGCGACACGTCTTTCAACGTGCGCTGGACGGAGACGCGCTACGTCAACGGCGCCCTGGATCGCACCGAGCGCTGGAACGCGGTGATTTCCATCGTGCAGCAGACCCCGCGCACCGAGCAGCGCCTGCGTAAGAACCCCTTAGGCATCTACGTCAACGGACTGTCGTGGAGCCGCGAACTGGAAGGAAACGAAGGAGCAAAACCATGAATGCGATTTTCCGTAAATCCGCCTTGCCGCTGATCTTGCTGGCATCCAGCGTCTTGTTCTCGGGCTGCGCCACGCAGGGCAAGCCGCCGCCGGTCATCTCGCTCGACGAGCCGGTGCAAGCCCAGCCGCTGCCCGAGGCGCCGAAGCCGGTGGAGGTCGTGACCGTGCCCGAGGTGTTGCCGATGCCGGCGCAGATGAAGCCCGTACCGGATGCCAAGTCTGCGGTGGAACCCGCCGATGAAACCGTGCGCGTGGCCCGCGCCAATGCCGAGGCGCGCATCGCGCCCACGCGCGAGGGCTACGTCAATGCGATTCAGGTGTGGCCCTTCACTGATGGCGCGCTGTACCAGGTCTATGCGGCCGTGGGCCGTGTGACGGTGATCGCGCTCCAGCCCGGCGAGGAACTGGTGACGGTCGCCGCTGGCGACACGGTGCGCTGGATCGTGGGCGACACATCGAGCGGCAGCGGTGAGGCGTTGCGCGTCAACGTGATGGTCAAGCCGATCCGCTCGGGCCTGAAGACGAATCTCGTCATCACCACAAGCCGACGCACCTACCTGCTGGAGCTGACCTCGACCGAGAAGACGTGGATGGCGTCGGTGTCCTGGGAGTACCCCAAGGACAAGATGCTGGCCCTGCAGCGCCAGGCGCAGGCGGCCAGCGCCGCTGCGCCGGTCGATGCGGGCCTGTCGCTGGAGAAGATCCGTTTCCGCTACGCGGTCAGCGGCAGCAATCCGCCGTGGAAGCCCCTGCGTGCCTTCGATGACGGTGAGAAGGTCTACATCCAGTTTCCGCCGGGCATTGCCCAAGGCGAGCTGCCGCCGCTGTTCGTGATCGGCGCGCAGGGCGACGGCCAGCTCGTCAACTACCGATTCCGCTCACCGTACTACATCGTGGATCGGCTGTTTGGCGCGGCCGAACTGCGCCTGGGCGGGGACAAGGGCGACGTGGTGCGGATCGAGCGCACGGATGGCACGCGGAGGAACTGACCATGAGCCAGGACGACATTCCCGACCATGCCGCGCCGCAGACCGGCAAGGTGGCGCCCGAGGCAATGGCGCTGCGCGCGCAGCCGCGTCCGGTGACTCGGTTGAATCGGCGCACGCTAGCCATCCTCACCGGCGGCCTGTCGGTCGCCGTGCTTGGGGCCACGATCTGGTCGTTGCAGCCGCATCGGCGCGGCGCGGGCGAGCAAACCGAGCTGTACAACGTGGATCGCGTCTCGAAGTCCGAAGGGCTGGACGGCCTGCCTTCCGACTATTCCAAGCTGCCGGCGAAGGTGCCGGAGCTGGGGCCACCGCTGCCGGGCGACCTCGGCCCGGCCATCGTGAAGTCACAGCAGCCGGTGACACCGGCCTATGCGCCGCCAGGCCACGACCCGGAGGATGCTCGGCGCAAGGAAGCCGATGCCGCTGCGGCCTCGACGGTGTTCTTCCGCTCGGGCAATCCAGGCAAGACCGCTGCACCGGCGACTGCGCAAGCCGCTGCGGCGGGCCCGGCATCGGCCTTGGCGGGCTTTGATCCGCTCGCCGCCGGGCCGGCCTCGACGGCGGCACAAACTCAACAATCCGCGTCCGACCCGACCGCCGTGCAGAACCGACAAGACCAGAAAGAGGCTTTCCTGAAAGGCGCTTCTACGGAAACCCGCAATTCCGGCCAACTGACCCTGCCGGCTTCGCCGTACCAGGTCATGGCCGGAACGGTGATCGCTGGCGCGCTGGTGACGGGTATCAAGTCCGACCTGCCGGGCGACGTGATCGGCACGGTGACGGAGCCTGTCTACGACTCGGCCACGGGTAAGTTCCTGCTGATCCCGCAGGGTTCGCGCCTCATGGGCAAGTACAACAGCCAGGTGAGCTACGGGCAGAGCCGCGTGCAGGTGGTGTGGAACCGCATCATCCTGCCGGACACGTCTTCGCTGACGCTCGACAACCTGGCGGGTACCGACCCGGCCGGCTATGCCGGCCTGGAGGATGGGGTCGATTGGCATTGGGATCGCGTTTTTGCCGGCGCGGCTCTGACCACGCTGCTGGGCGTGGGCGCCGAGCTGGCCGCGCCGCAGAACCGGCAGGACGGCAACCGCGTCATCATCGCCGGACAGGGCAGTTTGCAGGACAGCGTGAACCAGGTAGGCCAGGAGATGACCCGGCGCAACATGAACATCCAGCCGACGTTGACCGAGCGGCCGGGCCTGCCGGTTCGCATCATCGTGAACCGCGATCTCGTGCTTCGGCCGTACCAACCGTTGTTCTTCAACCGGGGAGCGATGCGATGAGCACGACCAAGAAGCTGCGGCTGGGGCCGCTGCCGAAGACCGAGAGTGTCAAGCTGACCTTCGCATGTCCCGCTGGCTTGAAGACAGACCTTGACCGCTATGCCGCGCTACATGCGCAGACCTACGGCGAAACGGTCGATGCGGCGACGCTGATCCCGCACATGCTGGAGGCATTCATGGCGGGGGATCGTGGATTCAGGAAAGGAACGACCGCCAAGGTCGTTCCGCAGAAACAGACCTGACGACCTTGCCGCCACTTCAACGACAAAGCGCAGCCTGAGGCTGCGCTTTGTCGTTCCGGGGGCAGTTGGGCTACTATAGAGAAAGGAGAAAGGCAAGTCGGCCTGCTGTTGGGAAACGTCCCCCGATGCAACGCGCTCCGGCTTTCTTCCTCATCGCTCTTATGTGGCACCTAGCCCACAACGCAGCAGTCAATCCAAACTGCCCGAAACAGAGCTAACCTCGCGTCCCATATAGAGTTTCAAGCCCTGGGCGATTTGCGCTCAGGGCTTGACACGAGCAGTTTTTTATGCCGCCAGGCCGCCCCCAGGCAATAAACACTCCTTGGAGGCCGAGTCCACAAGCAGTGGACAAGCGCTGGAGGTGTACGTCTCTCCACAGAATCCACAAACTCCCGGTCCAGAATCTGCCCGACGACAAATGGGCAGAACAATATGATGGACTTCTTCAGCCAGCACTGGGCGCTGGCCATTGACTGGGTTTCCGTGCATGCGGTGACTCCCGTGGTCAACGCACTCCATATTGCAGAGGCAGCAGGCGATCCGCGCGAGATAGCCGCCGGCATCCTGATCGCGCTGCTGCAGCTGTTTCTGATCGGCTGTGTGATGCGGCCGCTGGAGAGTCTGCTTCCCGCCGAACGCTGGGCCGACCGACGCCACACCACGGTGGACCGCAACTACACCCTGCTCATGCTGCTGGGCCTGTTTCCGCTGTTCAGCTTTTTGATCCTCATGCCGGTCGCCCATATGCTGGGCGGCGGGCCTGCCACCGAGGAGGCCAGCGGCCTCAAGGCCTGGCTGCCCTGGTTTGAAGGCCACCCCTATATATTGTTTGCCGTGTACTACGTGGTCTACGACTTCACGTATTACTGGATGCACCGCGCCCAGCACGTCATTCCCTGGTGGTGGGCCATGCACAGCATGCACCACAGCCAGCGCCAGATGAGCTGCTGGAGCAACGACCGCAGCAACTATCTGGACGGCATGCTGCAAAGCTTTGTGCTGGCCAGCGTAGGTCTGGCCATGGGCGTGGAGCCCTCCGAGTTCGCCATGCTGGGCTTGCTCAGCGAGCTGGTGCAGAACTTCTCCCATGCCAACGTAGCGCTGCGTCTGGGCTGGCTGGGCCAAATGGGCGAGCGCCTGCTGGTCGGCCCACGCTTTCACCGCAATCACCATATGCTGCGCGATGCCGAGCGCCCCGAGCGCCACAACTGCAACTTCGGCCAGGTTCTGCCCTGGTGGGATCAGCTGTTCGGCACAGCCCTCTATCACGACGAGGAACTACGCCCCACGGGCGTGAGCGACCCCGAGGTCGATGCCGACAACGAGCGCGGCCTGATCGCCATGCAGTGGTACACCTTGAAGCGCTTCTGGGGAGCCTTCAGTTGCCGCGCGGGCTGGAGGCTGGGCGATGTGTCCTTCGGCCCGGGCTACCGCCCCATTCATGACGACGATCAAGGCTCTGGCTCTCAATCCGAGCAAGGCGTGCAGACGGCCTCTGCCAAATAGCCAAAAAACAGCCATGCCCCCTGCTATTGGGCATCACGGATAATGCAGCATTCGGCGCCCGCCCAGCACCGGCGCGGCGCCCCCTGTTTTGCATACCGCTGAAGCGATGACCCAGACAAGCACAGAATCCCCGTCGCTGCCCTACTCCCCAGACATGACTGACCTCTCGGCGCATACGCCGATGATGCATCGGCGTAAATCCCCCTGAGAGATTTGATTTCAACGTAAAACCTACGCTAGAACCTACGCCAACCAACCTCCTATTCAGGAGGTTTTTTTATGTCGGCTTCTTTTCGGAGCTGAACAATAAATGCGGCGCCAATGTGGACTCATAGAGCTTGATTTTCACCAGTCGATATACTGTATGCATGTACAGTCATCGACTATTGAGCGGCATGCCCGTCCAACTCACTGCCTCCCCAGTTGCTTTGCCTCTGGCAGATTGCAGCGTGCGCGCAGGCTTTCCCTCTCCAGCCGAGGACTTCTCAGGCAAACGGCTGGACATTGCCGAGTTGCTGATTGAGCACCCGCAGGCCACGTTCCTGCTGCGCGTGGCCGGCCCGTCGATGCGTGAGTACGGCATCGATGACGGCGACCTCATCGTGGTGGATCGGGCACTGCGCGCTCGCCATGGCAGCATCGTCGTGGCCGTTCTTGACAATGACTTCACTGTCAAAGTCTTGTACAACGCTGGCGGCAATTTCAGGCTCCGAGCCGGCAACCCCACCTACCCCGACATCGTCCCAAAAGAAAACCAAGAGCTAGAGATCTGGGGCGTGGTTAAGTCCTGCATCAAACGCTTTGCATGAGCATGTATGTTCGCGCTTATCGACGGCAACAACTTCTACGTCAGCTGCGAACGCGCGTTCAGGCCAGCTCTGCAGGGCATTCCTGTGGTCGTCCTGAGCAATAACGACGGCTGCGCCATCTCACGCTCCGACGAGGCTAAAGCCTTGGGCGTGAAGATGGGGCAGCCATTTTTTCAATTGCGCGACCTGGTCGAGCACAAGGGCCTAGTCTGCCTCTCACCGAATTTTGAGCTGTACGGCGACATGAGCGACCGCATGATGTCGCTGGCTGCTGGCCTGGGGCCCACCCAGGAGATCTACAGCATCGATGAGTCATTCATTGGGGATCTGGACGGCGTACGGGATCTGACTCGGCGCGCCTTTGCCATTCGCGCACGCATCTTGAAATGGACCGGCATCCCCACTTGCGTGGGCCTGGCCCCCACGAAGACCCTGGCCAAACTCTGCAACCATGTCGCCAAGGATTCGGAGCGCAAGCCTGGCAGCTATCCCGCCGAGCTGCAGCGGGTCTGCAACTGGGCCGAGCTGTCCGATCAGCAGCGCACCGACATCCTCGGCCGCACGCCTGCCGGCGAGATCTGGGGCGTGGGCCGGCGTATCTCGGCCCAGCTAGCCGAGCAAGGCGTGCTGACTGCGCTGGACCTAGCCAGGTTGCCAGCTCATGCCGCGCGCGATGGCTGGAGCGTCGTGCTGGAGCGCACCGTGCGTGAGCTGCAGGGCGTGAGTTGCATGACGTTGGAGCTGGCCCCTGCAGCCAAAAAGCAGATTGCATGCACCCGCAGCTTCGGGCACCCCATCACCACCTTGCCGCCCCTTATCGAGGCCGTGAGCGAATTTGCAACCAGAGCAGCCGAGAAACTGCGCACCAACGGGTTGCGTGCCGGCGCTCTGCATGTTTTCGCGCACACATCGCCATTCAGGCCAGGCCGCAGGTTCTACGAAACGGCAGTACTTCAACTCCAGCCGCCCTCATCCGACACCAAGGCGCTTGTGAATGCGGCCGTGCGCGGATTGCGTTCAATCTACCAGCCTGGCTATCAGCTCTCCAAGGCTGGCGTGATGCTTCAAGACCTGCTCCCTGCAGATGTTCAGCAAGGCGACATGCTTTTTAAGGAACCCTGCCGCGATCAAAGCAAGCTTATGGAGGCCATGGATCGCGTGAATGCGCGTTTTGGGAAGGGCACCGTGCATGTGGCCAGCACCGGAGTGCCCGAGCAGGATGAAAGCGGCTGGCGCATGCGACAGGAACGTCGCACGCCACGATATACGACAAAAATAGGTGAGATACCCATCGCTAGAGCATAGAACAGGCTAAAGCGATCCAGGATATTTACTTTTAACGAACGCTGTCGCAGCCATAATAATTAGTCCAATAATTACACCGACTACTATTTCACGCCTCCAGGATTTCTTATCCTTACCAGTTGCTTCATTATCATAAGCAGTAAGATCGTCAACATCTCTAACCTTAGCCACTCTGTCGCCAGTAGTTTTGTTAGACCGAAGATCCACTTTTTTAGCGCCCTTGATATCAAACATTTCTCAATCCCAGAAATATAATCACTTAACTCCCCGCCATTTTGATGATCTAGCAACCGAAGGATCAAGCTGTATCTTGAATTCGGACGCGGTTGATCTTTTATTATGCTCCTCCTTATCCATCTCCTCTCGACTCTGGAAATGTCTATTTCCAGCTGCGACAAAAGTATCCACATCTCTAACGACGAAATCAGAATTCGACACTAAATTTGATTTTCTGATCTCAACATGGTCAGCGTTTAAAATCTTAACGCTATCTTTTGTGGATACGACATTACTCTCTTCGATCTTCATTGAACCGCCGTCCATCAGAACAGGGTTTTTTCCTTCAAACGAAATAAGGCATCCATTTATATTCATCATCTACAAACTCCGCCATTAAGCAGCAATTTTAAGCGGAACTAATTAGTGCCGTCGCATCATATTACTAGATATAAAAACGAAATCAAGGTGCGACCATAAAAAGTAAAAAGCCTCCCCTGGCGCCTAAGCATCAGGGGAGGCTTTCTTCATTAGAAGTCTGCTTTAAGCGGCCGCTTGCAATTGGCCAAGGCCGCGCGCAACTCCGTTTCGTAGCCCTCGCGGCGCTCAATCTCGGCGCCGGCAGCTTGGACGTACATGTCCAGGTCAGCACCGGCCGGCAGTTGCTCGGTCGGCATATTGGGACGCTCCGGCTCGGACTCATCACAAGGCACAGGCACGGGGACCTTGACCTGCTGAATCTCAACCCTCGCCGGCGACGCAGCACCGCAACCAGCCAGTAGGACAGCGGCCGCCAGCGCAGCCGAGAGTAGGGGTAGACGGCGCATTACTGACCTCCTGCAGACTTTCGGGACGCCAGCAGCTCAGCCACTCGGGCCTGTGCGCTTGCGCATGCGTCACCTGGCACTGAAGCTGGCGTGCTCAGGATATTGTCCGCGCGGGCCTTGTGTCCAGCTGCGACCGCAGCCGCCTGTGAGCGGGCCTGGTCGCGCTCGCGCTTGAGACCTTCACCTACCAGCTGCAATGCCTCGACGGCTTTTGTGCACACGTCTGCACTCCCGCGCGCCAGGGACTCCTTTTCGGCGGCGTGATCGGCATCGGATCTAGCCAGGGTTGCAGCGTCACGCTGCCCCACGTACAGCCAGGCCAGACCCAAATTGCCCACCAAGCTCAGCAGCAGCGCCAGGGCCAGCAACGGCCAAATACGGGACTTGCCGGTCATGTCTGCGACTCCATGCATGCGTTATGGCGTGCCAGCTGCCGAGTCCAGACGCCGCCGCAGATCTTGTTGCCTGGGGTGCTGCAGTCAAATCGCCAGCGCGTGGCCTGACCGGCCTTGTCCCACTGATAGGCCGCCCAGCCCGAGCCCTCGCGGCGCCCGCTGGTCATGAACCTGTAGCCAAGGTAGGCGCGGCAGGCGCCCGGGTAGTCGCCCGCCCTGGTTTTGGTCAGCATGCTGGAGCCGCGCCAGGCGCCGCAGCCGTACTGCCCCGCGAAGTCCGCGGCCTTGTCGAACTCGGTTTGATTCACCAGCGTCTGGCCAAGGCTGTCGCGCACGCACTGCGCATAGGTGCGGTCCAACTCCCCCAGCGCGAGCTCAATTGCCCGCCGGCGAGTGATCGGAGGATCCGCCAGGGTGACGCGCCGGCCATCTTCATAGTGCGTAGATCCATGGCCGATGGTGGGCACATCGCCCTGAGTGGGGACATACGGGTGCAATAGGACCTCACCGGACTGGCTGACGCTCTTGGGGCCATCCCCCTCCGATGTGATCCAAGCCGTGCCTGCAGCAGCAGAAAGAGAAAGGGCCGCTGCTGCGACCCTGGTTTTGTTGTTCATCATGTGACTTCCCCTTCCTCGCTGAGCCAGCCCCCTTTGCCGCGCTCCTCTCGCCACCACTTGCGCAACAGATAGAGCGCCTGGATCACGATATAGACGCCCGTTGCCACGGCGACCCAGTGATTTAGCGTCATGGTGGACGCTGCTGCCCCGGCCACGGCCGGCGCGGCCTTGGCGGTTTCGATCAATGCTTGAACCTTGCTTTCGTTGCTCATAGCCCTCCCAGGCATAAAGAGCCCGCCGAAGCGAGCTTTAACCACTGTCAATAAATCGGGCAAGGCCCCTTGATTTCGGACCACATTCCCGCAGTCCTCTGGTCGTTACTTGCCGCGATCAATTGACCCCGCCGGGTGGGCCCCACAACAGCACGCAAACCGTAACCAGTCTGCTGAGCCACCGTGTCCTCCCATATCTTTGAAAGCGTGTAACCATCTCTCGTCGCCACAATGCAAGACGGGCGCGTCAACTTTTCACAGCCAAAGGCAAAGAAGACCGGTGCATCTGGTGCATCTTTCGACTGCCAGATGCGATGACACAAGTAAGTCAAAGTGTCATCAGCAGATATCGCAAACGCTACTTCGATGGAGTACAGCCCGGTGTGCTTTCCCTGAGATCTGTCAATACGGTGCACACCATTCGGAAAGCAGTCCGACCCAAACAGGATGCACCCCTCCATTGGGAAGATGCCAACGCACTGATGCCCTTCGACGCCACCATCCCAGCCGTCATGTGCCCAGTGCCAGGTCGCACCCAGGTCGTCGCTGTAAAGAGTGCCGGATCCGCCCTGTCCGTCGCCACGATGCGTGCCGTCGCCGAAGGTCAGCCAGATCCGATCCCACCACTTGTCGTAGGCTACGCCGTGCAGGTGGATGCCGAGGCGTCCCGGCAGCCAGGCGTTCAGATCGAAGATCGTGCGCCAGGTCTTGCCGTGGTCCAGACTCATGTAGGTGTAGCGCGCGTTTTTGCCTGGCTCAATGATTTCCGAACCACCAGACCATGTGTAGCCCGCCTTTGGACCATACTCATTGAGCAAAACCATGGGCCCATCCACAAACATTCCCCAAGAAGAAAATTTGCACGATGGAGAGCTCGCAGTCAGCACATTTGCAAAAGTCACAGCCCCACCCTTGCGATAACCCGTGGAAACATAGACCTTGCGCCTCAGGTCTGCTGGAGCGGTAGACACAAGCAGCTCACCGTTCGCGAGCTCCATCACCGACTCAATGTTCTCAGAAGGGAAAGTGGATATTGCTGTCCAGGTCACTCCCTCGTCGGCGGTCTGCCGCAGCGTGGACCCATTGATGTGCCAGCCTAAAGTTCGATCTGCGCTGAGCGTGTCGACAATATCCATGCTTTGCCGACTGGTCAGAGTCGCACTTAAAGCGCCAACTGGGCCAATCACCTCCGCTTGCACTGAAGGCATCAGCTTCTGCCACCCTACATCGACTCCGGGAGTTCCAAGCTTGCGCGTGCTGTAGCGCAATGTTTTGACAGAGTCCGAAGCATCAGCGGTACCAGCCCAGGAGTAGGTAGCGTCAACAGTAGTTGTCGGGCTGCTCCCGTCGAAATACGGGGGCACGACAGCCCCCTTCACGATGATTGGTTCTCGAATCGTTATCTTGTGGTTCTGCGCAAGAGCTGTATCGTTGTATACAGCCATGACAGCGCCTGTAGTCGTCAATGACGCAGCACTACCACTGGCCGTAACGTCGGCCTCTTGACCGGGAGCAAGAGTAATCGTCGGTCCACGAACAGGAAGCCCTGCTCCAACGAAGAAAAGACGCCCGTAAACGTTGACGGAAACCGGGCCATCGTTGCGCACAATGGCCCGCATTGAGAATACTTCGTTGGGCTTTGCTGCCGCAGCCTTGTCATTGCCTTCACTAAGGAGGGCGGAGTTCGCTGGCAATCCCGCAGCCGTGTACGGCGTGACAGAGAATTCAACGCCAGAAACAGTGCGCGCTAAAAAGGCGGCAATGCTCCAGCCGGCTCCAGTACTGACAAAACGCGGATTCCATGCATAGTTCAGCACCGCGTCGGTAATAGGACTGGCCGAGTAATAGTAGAAGTCGCCGAACCGC
Organism: Comamonas sp. NyZ500; assembly: GCF_016772095.1. Taxonomy (NCBI): domain Bacteria; kingdom Pseudomonadati; phylum Pseudomonadota; class Betaproteobacteria; order Burkholderiales; family Comamonadaceae; genus Comamonas; species Comamonas sp. NyZ500. The sequence continues at coordinate 41,841 of NZ_JAEIJE010000012.1, forward strand.
ACAATGTCGCGATAACCGTACAACGTAGTCGCGGCGTAATCACCCAAATATCGAAACGGGTGTACTTCCTCTTGGTACCGGGCCTGAGACGTTATATCTCCTAGCAGGCCTACTTTCGACACATATTGAGACGCCGGGTACACCCCAATTTGTGTAGAGGTTGAAGCGTTGACACGCCTGAACTCATAGGCAGCAATGGTGATGCCATCACCCTGAACCTTGAACGCCTGGCCATCAGCAACAGCAGCCCGGCCAGCAGCTTCTGTTGCGTAGACACCTGCCTGAATCAGTGCGGCATCTTTGGCTGATACAGCAACGTCTCGCGCCGTCTCAGCGCCCTGGCGTGCCTCAATCGCATCAGGCGTCGCATCCTCCAGAGCCTTCAGCGTGAGGCGCTCAACCCCCAAACGATCAGGGAAAGTGCGCTGCTGGCTCAGCATGAACTGGTCCAGGTTACTGGAGTTATCAAATAGGTCGCGCGGGTCCTGGCTACCCGGCGCGTTACCTGTGAAGTAAGTCGTCATGTGTCCTCGCACAAAACAAAAAGCCCGCTGGGCGAACCATGCGGGCGGGTGTTGAAGATCTCTGTGGCCAGGTGGCCGGCTACTCAAAGTGGCGGTGGCGAGTTGTTGTCGTCATCGAACAGGCGTGCGTCGTAGTTCACGCACTGCACGCTGGCACCATCGGTGCCGCTGGGGCTAACTTTCTTGACGATGGCCGGGAAGCTCCAGCGGGTGACCGGCCCGAAATACACATGAGGCGGCTCCGGCAGCTTGATCTGCGGCCACTCCTCAGCAGGGATCGGGGCCAGTACTTCATAGGCGCTTACCCCTTGAGCTGCCGGCCATGGACCGGCCAGCGTGCCGTCGGGCCTGCGAAACGCCACGACATAGGGATCTGGGCTATCCCAGCGCAGCGGCTCCGTCACCTCCAGGCGGGCCTGGCCGCTGGCATTGCTGATGCCAGTGAGCAGGGCCGATTGGCCGAAGCCGGGGATGTCATCCACCAGGCTGACAAAGTCGCCGTAGCTGTTGTTCAGTGCGTCAAGCTCCGTGGTGAAGCTGTACGTCCAGCGCTCATACCGCAGCTGCCGGGCGCGGCGCATGCCAATGCGCCAGGCGCGCGTGCGGTCTGTCACCCCCAGCACCTTGAGCTTTTCCAGCTTGATGCCCAGCGAGCCAGGCAGCACACAGTTCACCGTCTTGGTATTCCAGTTGTCGCTGGCGTCGCTGAACTCCACCTCCACGCCATCGTTGTCGTCGGGACGGATGCCGCTGAATGACCGCGCAATGCCCTCCGTGGTGTTCTGCGCGCTGTAGGCATGGCCGTCTTCGACCGTACGCACACCCGCGCGCACAGAGCGCAGCAGGCCGTCATCAATCGTCAGCTCGGACATACCAGCGGCCAGCACTGCCTGTAGAGCGGCGAGCACCGTGGTTTCGTCAAACACATGGTCTGCCGTTTCACCGCGAGCCATCCAGATGCCATGCAGGTGCTGCAGCTCCGCCATGTCGATGCTGTCCAGGCCATAGCCCACCGTGCTGCTGATGTGCCGCAGAGCGGCCGAGATATCCCGTGTAGGCTGTTCAACGCTCCAGGAGCCATCGCCTTGAAGCACGGGCAGCATGCGCGTGGCCACCAGGTTGACCTGGTTCTCAGACCTGGCTGCGATCTGCCCGAGGCCCCGCACACGCACGCTCAGCGTGGTCCAGTCCGGGTAGCTGGTGCGCGTGGGCAGCCGCGTGCGCATGGCGTACCACTGCACCTCATCGTGCACCTGCGTGCTGGTGCTCTTGGCACCCCGGCGCCGCACCCGCACCTGCGGCCGCATGGCATAGGGCAAGGCGATGCGCTCGGTGAAGCCGATCTGGTCCATGGTGGCATCGGTGTACCACTTGACCACGCTCTGCCAGGCGCCGCCGGTGGCGTAGTCCCGGTACTGGATCTCCACCCCCACGGATCTGCCCTGCACCTCCCCCTTGTCGGAGACATAGCAAAGGCCTTGGCTGAAGAAGATATCCACCTCCAGCGTGCTGGAGACCTCAGCGGCCGGGCAGCTTACAAAGGGGCCAGCCTGCTCACCGTAGACGGTATCTGCCTGCACGGTAAAGCTGGCCTTTGCCGCCGGCACTGTGCGCGGCGCAAAGCCCGCCCAGCTACCGCCCTCGCTGGGTGCAAGCGTCAGCACCTGGCCGGCCACCGACGCAGCCGTGTAGGTACGCCCGGCACGGCACACGGCCAGCGATATGACACCAGCGGGCAAGTGACTGATGCGCCTATAAGTAAAGCCCCCGTCGCCATCACTGACCGCTTCAGCCAAGGTAATCGTGTTGCCGTCAACGGACTCCACACGCAGCGAACCAGTAAGCGCACCGGATGCGGTGAGCAGCATCCACAGCGATGGCGCAATCTCGCGCCAGTCGGCGGTAAATGTGTTGTAGTAGTTGCTGCCCTCTCCAGGCTCAAGCTCTAGGGCCACCGTCACGTCCTGCTCAAACATCAGCGACATGGCGGTGCCAGAGCCCCAGGCATTGGGCCAGTCCACATCGGCAGTGATCTGTGCGCCGTTGAGCGTATAGCTGCCAGCCGTGGGATTGACGTTACCCGAGTCAATGGCGCTCAGCTCAAGCCCCGCGGTGCCGGCGCTGGTGCCGCCCACCTCCGGGCAGCTGTACCAGTTTTCATGCTGAGTGATGCCGCCGATATCGGCGCCAGGGCCATGCACGGTGAACTCAGCACCCTCCAGCGTGCTCAGCGGCGTGTTGCCGATCTTGACCGTGGCCGGATCGATCTGGTACTGGCCGGGGCCGACACAGAGCAGCATCTCCAGCCACTGCTCGCGCGGCGTGCTGAAATAGCGGCGCGGTGGGGTCAGATAGTCGGGATAACGGATGAACTGGCCCAGCAGCTCAGGCACCACGCCGTTGAGCTTTGCCGTGTTGGCCTTGCCTTCGGCCGAGCTCAGCTGCTTGCCCTGCGGCGTGTCATAGCGCTGGTTGCTGGTCGATGGGAGCAGCCAGCCGAAGAAGAAGTTGAAGATGCTGCCCACCAGCTTGAAAACGCCGCCGTGAGGGATGGGGCGGATATCAACCTGGTCTTCATTGCTGATCACCGTCTCAGCCCAGGCCTCCACTGGCAGCAGCACCCCATTCAGGTGCAGCGTGATGGGCTGGACCTCGCGTGCCGCATAGTCAATGCCGACCGCCGCAAACCAGCCCGCAATCGTGCCCTCCCATGGGTGTGACTCCACAGGCTGGCTCGGCATCTGACCGGGGTAAATCTTGATCGTCATAAAACAAAACCCGCGTGTAGCGGGCCTGAAATCGGTTGAGAGCAGTCAGACATGGCCCATCGGGCTCATCGGTTTCGAGTATTCGCAGCTGGCCGTCCACCTCGACCACCAGCCCCACATGCACGCACAGACTGGCCCTCCAGGCCGTGGCAACCGCGCCCACCCGAGGGAGGCATGGCGCGAAGCCATGCAGGGCTATGACCTGGTCGACCGCGCGCGTGATGCCGCGCAGATCACCCGGCCGGGCGCCCTGCAAGGTCGGCAGCAAGGCCCGGCCAAACAGCACCGAGCGCGCATCGCGCACCAGGCCCCAGCAGTCGTAGTCCACAGGGCCGCGCCCGCCGCGCACATAGCGTGTCTGCAGGAACTGCCTCATTGGTACTTGACGCCAGGCGCCTTTTCCGCCGTGTAGCGATCACGCGGCCAGGCCAGATTGAGCAGATCGAAGTAGCTGCCCTCCACCTGCAGGACGTTGCTATTCAGATCGCCGCCTTGGATCAGCATGCGCTTCGGTGCGGCCGCCGGCGCCGATGTGTCGGTCGACACATACTCACGGTAGACCACATACGACGGCTGGCCTGAGTCAAGCGCATCACTGATCAGCCGATGCGCCCGACCGTCGACCACCCCCAGGCCAAAGCGCAGAGACTGGTTTCCGATAGTGCTGCGCTCCGGCAGGGAGATCTCCAGGCCGCAGGCCTCGAAGAGCTGCGGCACACCGTCCACCCCCAGCGTGAGGTCTTCATAGCTGTGCGCAAGGCGTATGTGCTCGCCACCCGGGAGCTCGATGTCCAGCGTACAGATGCGCACAGTCGTCACATCGTCGCCGGCATAAAGCAGCTTCAAAGCTGTACTGGTTGCCATCGCTATCCCTCCGGCCACTCTTGATTCACCGCCCGGTCGATGATGCTGGAGCCGATCACCAACTCCGGCAGCAAGCCCCAGCCAGGCGGCAGCAGCGGCCGCGCCCACACCTCAATCGGAGCGGAGATCTGCCAGCGGTCGATACCCACCAGGTCGGGGCCTTCATAGATATCCATGAATCGGCAAAGCAGCTTCCCCGAACCCATGGGCGTCCTGAGCGGCATGTTGAACCACTCCGCACCATCGACCAGCTTCTCGGCAAACCACGCCTCAAAAGCCTGTGCCTGCGCCTGCGTCATCAGCCATGCACACGTGTGCACACTGGGCACGCTGGTGAATTTACGGCGCTGCCGCGCCCGGCCCGATGCCATGCTGGTGCGCAACAACGGGCTGCCGTGCCGGGTCGTGTGCCCTTCACGCAGCACACAGGGGAAGCCCTGCGGCCAGTCAATGTTTGAAGTGATTGCCATCTATCGTCCTCGGCGCGTCAGCCCGTAAGTTGTCTCCAGCGCAGTTGCTTCCTCGCCGCCGTTGCGGATATTGCGAACAAACACGTTCGTGCTGTAGCTGCCATCAGCGTTTTGCGTCTGCTCGATCTGGCCGGCCTTGCTGGCGTCCTCGATGACGTTGACGATGGGCGCGCTGCCTGCAAGCTGCGCCGCATAGTCGGCACGCGTTGCAATACGCGGCGCACCGACCACACCACCATCGGCATAGCCCGGCATGCCGTGCAGATTGCGCCGGAATGCCTCAAACGCAGCAGGCCCGCCCAGCGCGGCCATGTCCTCTTGAGACAGCACGCCCTCGCCAGCGTGCACGATCCCCGCTGGCTGGTACTTGCCGCCGGGGCCCGTATAGCCGCCACCATCGAACAAGCCAAAGCTTGCGCCAATGCTTGCAACGCCGCTGACCACCCCACCATCAGCAAATCCAAAAAAGCCAAGGAAAGACATCGCAGCTTTTGCAATGGATGCCTGGATGGCCATACGAATCAAATCTTTGATGACGGAGCTAGCCAGATCGCTAAAACTCAGCTTGCCAGTCATGACTGCATCAGTCAGATCATCAGCGATACCTCCAAACGCCTTTGCCGCAATATCCTCGGTCTGCGAGTACACATCGCGCGCGTTCTCAAGATAGGTATTGAGCGCCGACGCCGCACCTGCAGCCCAGTCACTTTCTTTCTGACGCTTCTGAGCTAGGAAGTCTTCATACAGCTGCAGCTCCTGCTGCTGGGCGGTCTGCGTGATCCGAATACGCTCAGCAAACGCGGCCTGGATACGTTGACGCTCTTTCTCAGTATCCGCGCCGATGACTGCGCTGGCCTGGTCTTGCTGCAGCTTTCTCAGCTCTGCCTGGTGCTGCTGCATCAGCGAGATCTTTTCGCGCAGCTCAGCGGCAGACTTGTCGCCCATGCCGTAGGTCAGAAGCTCCAGCTGCAGCTGCTGCTCTTTGGCTATCAGACGGTTTTGCTGTTCATAAAGAACGTTGTTGCGCTCAACAGCGGCCGCACGCGTTAGCTCAGCCTCCTTCGCCATATCGATGGCCGTGACCAATCCCATGGCCGAATCAAGCTGCTCCGACGACAGCTTTACACCCTTGCTTTGAATGTCGTAGAACAGCTGCTCGTATGCAGATTTCTGCTCAATCTTGAAAGCCTGGTCACGCAGCGCCTGCAGGAACTTCTCTGCGGCCTCCTGATCCTTCTGGGCTTGCGTCTTTCCAGTAGAGGATTTCTTGTTGCCATCCTTCAAATTGACTGGCCCGACAGTACGGGGTGTCATATCGGGAGCTGTGGATGGTGCCGATATCGGCGGCGGATTGTTTGCCAGGCGGATAAAGTCCTGTTGGGACTTTTGCATTGCGTTGACCTGCTTTTGCAGTGCATCACGCCGTTTGATCAGCTCCTCACGCGAATCGTACCCACTGCCTGCAGCAAACTTCTGTGGACGCGCGAGTTCCTTGTTCAGCGCGGCCAACTCAACCTGAGCATCCTTGATGCTATCGCCCAATCGCTCAATCGGGTCTGCACTGCCGTGAAGCGCCTTTGCGAAAGTCTCCCCGACAAACGTACCGAAATTGATGAAGTGCGTCGTTGCTGTGACCAAAGCACTCGCCAGGTCAAAAACCCACTTGGTGAGCTGCGCAAAGGCATCTTTGGTGGATTGCGATGAGAGGGTCTCTGAAAGCTCATTGACCGCCTTTTTCGCTTCTGCCAAGCTCCCTGCATCGCCAGTCAGAAGCCCGTTCAATGTGTTGCGCAAGCCATCCAGTGCACCGCCGAACGTGTCGCGTGCAGCCTCTGCAGCCCCACCATACGTTTCTTCCAGTGCATCAAAGACAATCTGCTGCGCTTCGGCAATTCGACCTGTTTCCTCCAACTGCTTAGCGGCTTCAATCTGCGACTCGCTGAATTTGAAGCCCTGCTTCTGCAAGCTGGACATGCCTGCGCTGGGGACGTCCAGCGCACGGCCCATGGTCTCGGCGGCGGATTTCATATCCGAGCCCGTGCGGATTGAGTAGTCAGCGGCAATCTTGAGAGCCTTGGGCAGTTGCTCTCCCACAATATTGGTGAACCCCAAGAGCACGGTCTGCGCCTGGTTAAAGTCGCCGGCCGAGATGGTGGTGACGGACTCCATCGCATCAGCCATCTCATTCAAGCGGTCTTGCGAGTAGCCGGCCTGATTGCCTGTGGACTTGAGCGCTGCGGCCAAAAGCGCCTGCTCTTGCTCGGCATTGCGCGATTCAGTGATGACCTTGGAGAAAACACTGCCTACGCTGATGCCGGCCAGCGTAGCCGTCAATACGACGCCAATCCCTGTCCAAGCCTTCTCGACCGCCTCTGCCCCTGCCTTGAGCTTGCGCTCTATGTCTCGGGTCTTGCGATCTGCGGCGCGTTCAGCATCGGTCATGCCTTTGACAAAGCCACCGATTTTGGCGATCAGATCGATTGTCAGTGTGCCAAGTTGCCGTGCCATGTTTCAAGCGCCCATAAAAAAAGCCGCCCGAAGGCGGAAGCACGATCAGTGCAATGGATAGTTAATTAGTCAGTCCGGCAAGTCCCACTTCAAAGCAGGCGCATGGCCTCCTCCAGGGTCAGCACTGCATCATTCGCAGAACGCTGTCCCCATTGCGGCAAGAAGTCTTTGAACTTGGGTGCTGTGCTTGAGTTTTTGCGCGGCACTGTGCAGCTGACCGCCAGAGCCATCGTGGCCCCGGCATTGGCAACATGCGGTGCAAGAGTCAATGGGCCGTGGAGCCTTCTGTACTCTTGCCAGGCCTGGACCTCTTCGAAACTGAGGTTGCATTTCGCTTGCGCGACCGTCCAGCCGCCGACGCCGGCGAGGACAAGCTCGTGGAAGAACTCGTCGGCGGCTGTGAGTTTTTTGGGGAGTTCACCTCATTGATGGCGACCACCATTGCCCAGGCCAGCAAAGGCCACAGGTTGAATGCTTGGTCGTAGCTCAGCTGCTCCTTCTTATCATCGCCCAGGCGAACGCAGACGCTGATCATCTTGGCGCCCTGGCTCCGATCCGGCTCCCCCTTCATGGCGAAGCCCTCCATCACGCCGAACGGCTGGCGCACCACCCAGATGTGGCCCTTGCGCTCCACTCCATCAGGACCGCGCCAGGTGATCTCTTTGCGTACCGGCTCTGTATCAACAAAGCCGCCCTTTTCCATCAGGTCTTGAATGTTCATGGTGTGGGCACCTTCACTACCCACACGGGCTTGGTGGCGCGCTTGATGGTGATGGCACCTTGAATGGGCTCGCCACCGACTTCAAAGCCTACAAAGTTAAAGCGCTTTATATGCCCCTGGAACACGTTCCAGGTGCGAGACGTGGGCAGGTCAAACTCCATCGTGGAACCGGCCTTGACTGTCGCCGGAGCAGTGCCGTCAGACCAGCCCAGCGCCCACAGCAGACGCTCACCAGTGTCATAGAGCTGGTGCAGACGCACGTGGCCAGGATTCTGAGGATTGATGCGGACGGTGACCGCAGACTCACCGGGGGTATTCAACCCTGGGATGGTGGTGTGGTTGTCACGCTCTTCGAGGCATGTGTCCTCCAGATCGTCACGCTCGTCTTCTCCAAAATCAATGGAGATCGCGCAATCAACTTTGATGACCTCATATTCGGTAGGTGCGTCTTTTTTCGGTGCGAGCGCAAAAAAGTCGGAACCCTGCGGGAGGATGCGGTCCATGGCAAGTCCTTTCAAGAAATAGAAAGGGCCGCTCTAGGCGGCCCGTGTGGGTAATCAATGCATCAGCGATTCAGTTGCCATTCAGCGTCAAAGCTGATGCGGTAGACCTTGGTGTCGGGATCTCGCGGGTGCCGACGCCAGGCCGTGATGTAACAGTCCAGCTCAATCGCATCCCGCAACGCCGTGGCCGCCTCCTCGACCATCCTTTGCGCCTGGGCAGGGTCTGCGGCTTTCGCCCAGACATCAATCTGCGTTGTGGTTCGATCAACACTGGGCCGCCCTGCAAGGTGGTTGTAGGGAGCACCACTGACCTCTATCCAGGTCGCATAGGGGTAGGCAACAGTCTTGTCAGTGTTTTCACCCCAAGGGTAGATGCGAGGCTCTGGGGAACCCAGCACGGCCAGCACAGAGGGCGACAGCTTGGCCAGGCGGTACAGCGGCGGCGCATTCATTTCATGCGCCTCACAAGCCGGGTGATGGCCTTGTCCAGCTCTGTGCCAAACAGGGCAATGGCCGCCTCTGCCTGTTGCTCTGCCGCCGGCCGCAAGAAGGGCTGCGGCTTCGCTTGCTCCGTGCCCAGTTCCAACAGGTGCCAGTGCGGGGTGTTGCCCTTGGGGCCTTCATCAGGGTTGCCCTTAGGGATGCGCCCCTTTTCCGTCCCCACCCCGACCGAGATCATCACATCGCCCGTGCGCTTGGAGTAGCGGGACCGAAAGCGCTGAATGATGTTGTCCGCAATCTTTCGCCCTGTGGCCTTGTCATCCAGCCAGATCGCATTGGTCTGCGCCTGGCCGCGCACAAGAGTGGCGGCCTTGCCCAATGCCGAGCGCGCGGGCTTCTTCCGCAGCTCCACAGGCAAGGCCTGCAAGCGCTTGGAGACCTCATCAAATCCGGTCAGCTTGAATTGGATATCAGCCATCGTTGACGCCCTCGCTTACTGGATGTGTCTGGTACTCAAGACCGCTGACCGGATCTGGCAGCACGCCCTCGATGTTGTAGATGCGACCGACATGCACGAAGCGCATGGCTGCGGTGACACGAGCATCGCGCCGCGTGACAATGCGCGCCGTGACTTTGGACTGGCTAGTTGCAGCTGCGATGAACTCCCGGGCCGAGAGTGGTTCTACGCTCGCCCAGAGCTTGGTCACTTCTACCCAGCCCAGATCAATCACGGCGCCCGAGCCAGGATCGCGCCCCGTCTGACGGGACTGCAAGCTGACCAGGTGACGCAGTTTTCCGGCGGCGATCACAGCAAGCTCCCGTCCAGCATGCGCGGCTGGGCATCTTCCTGCGCATCATCAGCCATCTGATCCAGCAGGCAGGCTATGCCCTCCGTCAGCTCCTGCATCGCTTGAGTCTGTCGATTCAGGGCCTCGGCCACTGCCAGGTTGCTCTGGATCAGACGGTGCATGTCCGAGGATTTTCTTCGCTCGCTCATGAGCCAGCTCCTTCATTTTTTGCAGCCACAGGCGGCGCTCTTCGCAGGATGTGCAGGCCATGAAATGCACCTCACCTAAAAGCGCGGTGGGACTGTTATGTCCGCCAGCATGGAACCAAGGAATGGACCTGGCAGTGGGGCTACACCGCCCTGCACGATGACCTCGCGCTGCGCCCATAGAGTGGCTGCGTACATCAGCATCCAAGAGCGCACAGACGGGTATACGGCCAAATCAAGGCCGGCCTTGTAGGTAATGTTCAGTGCGCCACCAGACTTCACCGTTAAGACGCTGACGCGCTGGCCGATCTGCAAGCTGTACTGATCCGGCGAAAGCTGTGCACCGCCATCCAGGGGCTGCACTGAGAGGATCTCATTGGCCTGACCCACGTCCAAAGCACGGGCACAGGAGCCGACAGACCAGACCTCTACATACTCCGCTCCTCGGATTGCCGCGCCAGTTTCAGCCTCGCACTGTGCTGTCACAGTCGGGATGATCAGGTTGGTGATCAAGTTCGACTGGGCCGCTGCAGGGTCTGCCCGCACCCACTCCACCACCTCCGCCAGTGTTAGCACCGGCTCACCGGTGTATCGGATGCGGCGCGCCATGATCAGGGCCGGTCGTCGTCAGAGCCACCAGTGCCGGCGCCGCTGCCATCAGGGGACTTGTCGCTGCCATCGCCGGTGCCCTTGCCATCGGCGGTCTTATTCGCGGGAGTCTTTTCGCCTCCGCCTTCTGCCGCATTCTGCTTTCCGCGCGCGGGCTTGGCTTGAGTCTGCAAATCGGCCAGGCCGGCATCGACCAGGGATTCAGCCGTTTCCTCATCGAAACCGGCCACCTCGCCCTTGTTGTAGCCACGCCATGGCTTCTTGAACGTCACAGCGACTTTTTTATCTTTGCTCATGATGAATATTCCTTGAGGTTGAACCTCCGCCCAGTTGCTACCAGGCGGGAGAGGCGAAGACGCTTAGGCCAGCATCTCCTTGCCCCACTTCACGGCAGTGCCCACGGCGATAGATTCGACGTGACGGGGACCGAAGTCGTTGTGATTGATAACGCGCACCAAAGTCTGGTCACGTTGGAAGGCGCTGACGGTGTCACCGTTGGCGTCCTTGTAAGAGGCTTCGGTGCTATAGGCCAGAGCGAGCTGCCCGGTTTCACCGATGTAGCAATCGGAGTAGTCACCGAAGTAGATTTCGGATTCGTCACCACCCGCCCCCAGGTTGATCGGGATCTGCGTGGACAGCTTGTAGGGGTAGCCCTTGAAGCGGCCTTCATTGATCTCGGGAAAGGCCAGGTTGCCGTTGCCATCACGCACCGTCTGCAGGAAGCGGACAGTTCGCGGATTCATCATCCAGCCGCAACTAGCCAGCTTGGCGTTTGCCAGCTCCACGCGAAGCATCAGGCTGCCACAGAAGGCATCAATGTCCGCCATGGTTGCACCCGCCGGAGCTGCCACCACGTTGAAGGCCGGCGCCCAGTAGCGCAGACCTTTAGGGGTGAGCCCGCCGTTGCCGTTGGAGCGGATGAAGGTGATGTCTTCATACAAGCCAACGCTTGTAAAAAGATCATCCACAACAATCGCGTCCACTTGTGGATTGACGCCCTGGAACTTGAGCAGGTCATTGCTGATAGGCACCAGAGCCGCCAGCTTCTTGGCCTGCAGTTTCAGGTCCTCAAAGGTCATGCCAGACACGGGAATGTCGGTATCCATGCCGATATAGCCAACCGAGGTGTTGCCCTTGACGCGAGGCAGTCCCATGTTGCCGTTGATCAACGGCAACGTCTTCACACCGAAGCTGCGCAGGATGGATACCGGGCGCAGCGATTCAATGACCTCGCGGGCCATGTTTTCTGGGATGAGCACCCCGCCAGCTCCGGGAGTGGTTGTGGACAGCGCCATGACCACGCCCTCGTCCAAACCACCTTGGCGGGCCAGCTCGGCAGCCTGCATCTGGTTGCCTTGAGCCTGAGCGATCATGCGCGCCATCTGCGCGACACGGGTGCCGGCGGGCGCGTTGTCGTGCACGGTGATGTGAGGAGCCGCGGCAGGGGGCGATGCAATGCCACGGCCCGATTCAGTGACCGGCACCGCCGCCGAGGCTGCGAGGCGCTCTGCCGATTCGGCGCGGGCAATTTTTGCGGTCAGGTCAGCCATCTGGCTTTCCAGGGATGTGAACTGTTGCAGCTCTTCAGCCGAGAGGGTTTCGCCGCCAGCTTCCTTCTGTGCCAGGGCTTGCAGCTGGGTATTGAGCTGGGCGCGTTCGCTGCGGAGTTGAGTCACGAGAGACATGGTTTGCTTCCTTGAGGCAATAAAAAAGCCCGCATGGCGATTGCCAGCGGGCCGGGAGATCTGCCGCGAACGCGTCAGAGTTGAACTTGTGCTGCAGCAGCTGCAGCGCGTACAGACAGGCGGCCGCCGCTGGGGCGGTTGGCCCGCGTCACGGCGATGGCGCGGGTGATGTTGTCGAGGGCGTCGGTCGGTGCTTCCAGGCGGTCGGCCAGGCCCAGGCTGATGGCCGCTTGACCTCGATAGACGCCGGCCTCCGTGGCGCGCACTGCATCAGGGCTCAGCCCGCGATATTCCGCAATCGCATCGACGAACATTGCGTAGCCTTCATTGACCAGGCCCTGCAGGTACTGCAGAGACTGCTCCGTGATGGGTTCATGCGGCGAGAGGTCATTCTTGTGGGCGCCAGCGTAGACCGTGGTCACTTTGACGCCGGCCCGCTCCTCCATCACAGAGCGGTCCATGTGCTTGGCGATCACGCCGATGCTGCCCACACCGCTGGTGCGGCTGACCACCAGCTCGGAGCAAGCCGCCCCGATCAAGTAGCCACCGCTGAAGGCCTGAAAGTTGACGATGCCCGTGATGGGCTTTTGCCGACTCATGGCCCGCAGATCCGAGGCCAGTTCAAAAGCACCCGTGGCAGAACCGCCGGGGCTGTCGATGTCCAGGACGATGCGCTCCACCTTGGGATCAGCCACCGCGCGGCGCAGTTCGCTGCGCAGCCCTTCATAGCTGGTCATGGTTTCGCAGACGTTCATGTGAGCGCCACGGCTCACCAGCAGGCCATGCACAGCGATCACTTCCACGCCCGTGGACTCAACGACCGCCCGGCGCTCGGCCTCCTGCCTGGCCAGCGCAGCTGAATAGTCGTCATCGTCGTGCCACATGCGCGGCTCGGCCGGGCCTGGCAGGTTGACGATGTTCAGGTTCATGGTCTGGTTGGCCCAGCGCACGGCCATTTCGACCGTGTCGGGCGTAGCGAGAAGGGGCTGATTGAACAGCAGCCCGGCTGCACGGAGATAGCTCTTCATTGCGGTGCCAGTAGTTTTTCAATTTCGCGCTGCTGACTCTCCAGCTGAGCGCGCACTTGAGGGTTATTGAGATCCGGCGTGCCCTTGCTGGAGTCCACCATGTTCAGCGGCTGCAGGTAGGTATTGCCTCCGGTAATGGGCGGCATGTTTTCCAGGCGCCGGATGTCGTTGACCGACAGCCAGCCCCACTGCCGCCCGATGGCGTAGGCCTCGTAGCGGCTTTTCTGGTCGCCTCGCATGAGGCCGGACAGGTTGAACTCGATGAAGTAGCGGCCCCGGTCCTCATCGAGCAGAAAGTCGCGCATCATTGCGCCCTCGTGCCGCTTGGCCCAGGGCAGCAAGCCAAACACCACCAACTGGATCAGCATCTGTTCAAGGGTGTTGTAGTTCGCCTTCTCCAGGTCGTTGACCATGGGCAGCGGGATCTTGTAGATCCGCGCTATATCCACGCCCGATGTCTTGAGCATGGAGATCATCTCGGCATCGACGTTGGACAGTGAAACCGCTTTGAAGGTCATGCCCTCCTGCAACAGCGCTACTTTCCGAGCATTGTCTGCACCGCTAAATTTGTTGCCCCACTGGTCCAGGATGTCGTTGATTGAGTCCTTGTCCTTGATGGCCACCACTTCCTTCGGCCGTTCAATGACGCCCGACAGACTGGCACCGTTGGCAAACGACTTTCCTGCGAAGGTCCGCACCGTCTGCGCAAGGCCAATGGCATCGGCGTGCAGCTGGATAGGCGACAGCCCCACATAACCGTTATGGCTATGCCAGCGAACGTGATGCACCAGGCGCATAGGCAGCGGTGCACCGGCGCCGGCCACCTGGTAATAGGGCAGCAGATCAGGCCCCTTCAGCACTGTGACCTTGGACGAATCCAGAGGCCATAGCGCCTTGACCTGGCCGTGATCATCACGGTCGATGAAGGAGTAGCTGTTGCCGCGCAGGCCGGCAGCCATTTGCGACAGCTCCACTCTTTCATAGGGGGTCTGGAAGTCGTTGGGCTTGCTGCGCAGGACGTTGTAGAGCGGATGCTCAGTGGCGGAAACCCGTCCACCATCATCCAGGCGCTTATACAGCTCAGCCGGGCAAGAGGCCAAACTCTCAGCCAGCAGCGTGACGCAGTTCTGCAAGATGGGCAGGGCCAACGCAGATTCAGGCGTGACACGCACACCGGAGGCGCTCACCCCGACCGATCCCAGAAAGCCATTCCAGAAACCGCCTTTGCTGTCGACCAAGTCGCCGGTGCCACCACCGCCAAGCAGCGAAGAGAAAAACATGGCGATCCTTTACTTTTGGGCATCGCCCTTGGCGATCAATGCGGCTGCGGCCTTATCCAGCAGCAGCGCATACAACAACAGACCGACCCCGGCCACGCACAGCGCCACCGGGATGCTCCACAGAGCCAGCCCACCAACCAGGAGGGCGAAGCCGAGCACTCCAAACACAAACGAGAGAATCCGCAGCTTCATATCCGCACTCCTGATTCGTAAATGGAAGGTCCGCCCAACTGGGAGCCCTTCCCGCTGATACCGCAAGCCATGACCGAGGCGACGATGCCGTCAATTCGGCCGATGGCCTTGGACTTGTCCACCTTTCGGTTGTTGGCCGGGTCATGAGTCACCACGGCATTTGCCGCATTCCAGGTCAGCACCGGATTGCCGTCATGCATCAGCCGTTCGATATCGGCGTCCTGCTCCGGGATCTGCTCCTCGCCCGACTCATCAGAGTCAAGCTCTGGCGCCCCCAGTAGACGGCGCTCAAACTCATCGACGGCAGGCCCCATGGACTGGTAGCCCTGGCCGAAGCCTTCCATGGGCGGCAACGTGATGTTGTTATCAGTCATGAGCTGCCGCAGGTCTTCAATGCGCCAACGGTCGTAGGCGATCTTTTCAACACCGCCGAAGTACTCGCAGATGCGTTTCAACCGCTTAAGCACAAACAGCTTGCTGACGGCCCGCCCTGGCGTCGTCTCCAGCCAGCGCTCTGCAATCCACGCTCTGTAGGGAACACGGTCCCTTTTCTCCCTGGCATCCAGGTCGTGATCCGGTATCCAGAAATAGGCCATCAGCCGCCAGCATGGGTCCTCAATCGTGGGAAAGAACAGCAGCACAAAGGCCGTTAGGTCGGTGGTGCTGGACAAGTCCAGGCCGCCCACTGCCCTGCGATTTCTGAGCAGCTTCAACGGAAACGGCTCTTCGGCTGCCGTCCATATCTCCCAGTCGATCCAGGGCGATTCGGCCTGCGTCCACACACAAAAGTTCAGGCGCTTCACCTTGGCCTGCTTCGACGGCATCCCCCTGGCACCTTGCACCTGCGCACGCAGATAGGCGTATCCGGGGATGCCTTCACGCTGACCAGGCAGGCGGTATCGCAGCGACGGATTGACCTTGGGCCAGCAGCGCTCGTCCTTAAGCGGGTCCTCGCCCTTATCCAAGGAACAGATGAAGCCGAAGAATCGGTCATCGTGCGCCTTGCCTGTGCACACGTCTGCACCGTAATCGTGATACTGACCGCATGGCGTGTTCTTGTCGCTGCCGCTATTGGTGATCATGATCACCATGGCGCGGCGGCGGCTCTTTGTGCCGGCGATCATCATGTCGATCACCGTGGCCGTCTTGTGCTCGTGCACTTCGTCAATCAGGCCTATATGAGGGCGTGGGCCTGAGGCGCCCTCGTCTGCAGAAATGGTCTTGAAGAAGCTATTCGTGTTCGCGTAGAACAGGTTCCAGACCTTCTCATCCCGGCCCGACTGCACCAGGCGCGAGGCTAGGTCGGGCGACTGGTTGACCATCGCCACCGCATCACGGAACAGGATCTGCGCCTGGTCCTTCTTCGTCGCCGCAGCGTAGATTTCCGCCCGCTGTTCAGCGTCAGCCGTCAGGCCATACAGACCGATACCAGCCACAAGCGGGCTTTTGCCCGAGCCCTTGCCCGTCTCGATGTAGACCACGCGAAAGCGACGCTGCCCGTCATCCATGTACCAGCCGTACAGGCTGCCTACGATGAAGGCCTGCCAGGGCGCCAGCAGGAACGGCTTGCCCTCGTAGTCGCCACCGTTGAGTTTGAGTACATCCTCAAAGTAGCCGATGGCGCGGTCTGCGGATTCCTGACTCCACACCAGGCCGCGCTTGTGACCGGACTTGAGGTCACTGAGATGGCGCTTGCATGCGGCGCGCACCAGTGGGCCAGCGATGATGCGCCCCTGCAGCACGCGGCGCGCGAATTTAAGGACGCGGCAATCAGCTGAAGTAGCGCTTAACGGCGTCCTTTTCGTCATTCCCGAATAACTCCCCTTGCGGCAGCGGCGCAGATTTCATGTTTCGCCGAGCCAGGGGCGACATGCCGAACAGCGCGCCAGCAGCGTTCGCGCGCTTTTCCGCGTCGTTTGCCAACTGGCGCCAGACGCTGATCTGCCTTGCGCCCGTGGCGTAGGTCTGCACATCGCCGCTTTCTGGATCTGCCAGGTTCTTCTTGGCGATCAATTCACGGAAGCGGCGCCAGTCGGCCACGGCCTCGCAGTAGGAGGCCAGGGCCATCATGTCCAGCTGATGCACCCAGCCCAGCGTGAGCAAATCGACCACCACGCGGCGCCACTCATCCTGTGCGGCCGGGCTGAGGAATTCCGGCATCGGCGGCTCGCTCGATGCGACCGTCTGTGCCTCCACTTCGCGGAGCAGGTCAGCCGCGTTTTTTTTGCTGGCATTTCCGCCTGCAAGGTGCAGAAAAGAGGGTTTGGCGCTGCGGCCAGAGTTTGCGTTTCCAGCCATACAGGCCTCCTGACTTGATACCCCCCTCCCCATATTTCCCGCATTTTGCGAACGGAGAGGGGCTGTCGGTCTTGAACCTTCAAGGGGTCGAATTTTTCACCCCCCCTCCCCCTCGGGTCGGCATCGGTTCCATGGGTGAAACGGGTCTGATGGGCGCCCTGAAGGGTCGCATCCAGGCACCCGACCGGACTTTTCAGCCCGCTGCTTCACCGAGTCATGGCAGAGCTTGCACAAGGGCTGCCAGTTGGACCGGCTCCAGAACAACTGCTGAGCTGCAGCAAGGCGGGCCGGATCTCCCGACTCCCTGGCCTCGCGCAGTCGCGGCGCTTCGATGTGGTCAACAACAGATGCGGGCACCAGGTCTCCCTGCTTTGCATGCTCTGCACACAATGGGTTGTCACGCAGGAACTGATCGCGGGCCTGCTGCCATGCGTAGTTGTAGCCACGCGAGTGCGAGCTGCCTCGCCGGTCATCATGCGCACGTTTGCTGGCGTTGCTCATAGTTGCTCCGAGGGGGAGGACAAAAGAAAACCCCGCACAGCGCAAACTGGCGGGGTTTCCGAGCAAGGACTCAGCGGTTAGGGGCACTGAGCACTAGCTTGCCGCAAATGTACTGCAACTCTCTATGTGGAAAAACTCCCCTGCTGCTGCGCATAGGGCCGTTTTCGCTCTTTCTCTTGGGCCAGCGCCACCAACCAGGCATCGATGGCGCGGTCTGCTGCATCCAGCTGCGCATGCACCGTTGACGGGGCTCGGCCTATCTTGCGTGCGGTGCCCGTCACGCCCAGGTCACGGACATAGATCCAGTGCAGCGTCTCATACAGATGCTGCTTGCCACCCTTGAGCGACTCCACCGCCTTGTCAGTCTCCTCGGCCTCCAGGTGCAGCACCGGCATGACGGACTCCCGGCTCTTCTGCGGCTGCTCAGCGCTGGCACCCCACACGGCCAGGATGTTCTGAGATGGAAAGCCCAGCCCATGGTTGTCACGCCGCGCCCGCCACAGCGCCCAATTGTTCAGGCGGCGCTTGATGTGCTCGATCCGCGCCATGGTCAGGACCCTCCCAGATCACCATGGCCGGCGATCATGCACACGTGTGCACAACCAAAGCGAGCCATCAAGCGCGACACCTCAACCGCCCGAGCAAACCGAGTGAACGGCGCACCGACAACCTCACCACCCTCGCAGGCCCAGAAGAAGTCGGGCCGGCCAGTCAGCCCCATGCGCACGATGCCCCACACAGACTTGTCCTTCTCGGCGTAGCGCAGGATCGTCTTGTAAACCTCGGGCATCTTGGCCCTGATTCGGTGCTGCCCCTGTGTGATCAACCAACGCTCATGTTCTGACCACTGACTGCTCACTTTCTGATCTGTTGTCCCTTTGTCCATTCTGTCCACCCTTTGTATATAGAGTTCAGAGAACCCGCCTGCAAGCCACGCGCACGCGCACCTGCACCCCTAACGCATCGGCCTGTGCCCGCCCGCCAGTCCAACTTCGCAGACACCAGGACACCGCAACCATTCGGCAATGCAGCAGCCTCAACCCTGAAAATCAGGAGAAGGGGTATCTGGTGAGGTCCATGCAAAACGCGTGGACATCGTGGACATGGACAGACATCAACCGATAGGCACACCAAAGCAGGCCGTCCCCGCCACTGCACCGCAGGCCTGGCACACCATTGCCATAGCCACTACGTGGACGCGAATCACGCCTCCAGCCACGTAGGCAGTGCAGCGCGATTCAGGCGCTGCCCTCCATTGAAAAGATTGGTAATCAGAAGGGCGCATCGTCCCCGTCCCATGCCACGGCGTGGTCAGGCGCAAAGTCAGCCGGCAGGGGCGGAGCAACATAAGTCACGCCCTCTTCCACGACAGCGGCCGGAGCCATCGCTGGCGCCTGCTCATCCAAACCACCCACACGCTCTTGCGGCGGCCAGTTCTTCGGGCGCACATAGCCCCAAGGCCTCGGCGCCACACTGCTACGCTTGCGCTCCCAGCCCTCATGCTTGAGCCAGCTGGTGATCTGCCCCTGCAGTCCAGGCGGCGCCTTGGCCGGGTCTGCACCCAAGGCCTGCACCAACTGCGGCAAGGTCACAAAGTCGGCCAGTTCATTGACCACGCTCTGGATACCGTTCTGCATGGGCACACGAGTCAGCACATACAGCAGCTCGCCATCGACGGCGGTTTCCACCAGGCGGCTCTCCTGCATCGGCTTGAACAGGCGCTCCTCCTGCTCACCCGTGGGCGAGTAAGCCTCGCCCTGCAGATAGCGGGCAAAAGCCTCGGCCAGCAGCTGCTCGCGGTACTTGGCCACGAACTCGGTATTGATCTGGCGCTTGACCGGGATCGGCCAGAAGCGCCGGTTGCCCGTGCGGTCGCGCAGGTACGTGTCCTCATTGGTGGTGCCCACCAGCACGCACTGGCGCGGGAAGGACTCCACCGTGCTGCCATAGGCCACCCGGTAGCGATCC
Organism: Comamonas sp. NyZ500; assembly: GCF_016772095.1. Classification (NCBI taxonomy): domain Bacteria; kingdom Pseudomonadati; phylum Pseudomonadota; class Betaproteobacteria; order Burkholderiales; family Comamonadaceae; genus Comamonas; species Comamonas sp. NyZ500. The sequence continues at coordinate 61,195 of NZ_JAEIJE010000012.1, forward strand.
ACCTTGGCCGAGATAAAGGCCTTGATCGCGCCCACCTCCGACTTGCTGAAATGGGTCAGCTCGGCAATCTCATACAGCCACAGGCCTTGCACCTGCTCCTGCGCTTCCTTGCCCTTGCCCACTTCAAATGGCGTATCGCTGAAATATTCGCTGGTGGCCAGCGTCTCCACCAGGGTGGATTTGCGCAAGCCCCCGTTGCCCTCCAGCACCGGGCAATAGTCAAACTTGCACCCCGGCTCCATCACGCGGTAGACCATGCCCAGCAGCCAGAACCGGCCCACCAGGCCCAGGTACTCAAACAGCGCGGGCTTGATCGTGTCGGGCTTCTCGCCCAGCACATGCACTAGCCAGTTGTCCACGCGCGGCTTGCCGTCCCACGTCAGGCCGGTCAGGTAATCCCTGATCGGGTGATACCGGCGCGTGGCCGCGACCGTCAACATGCCCTCTTCCAGCGCGGCCTTGCTGATGCTCGGCAGCCCATAGGTATCGGTCAGCCACTTGCCCAGCAGCAAAGAGTCGGCATTGCGAACCTCGCCGGGCTTGGCATAGGGCCAAGGCCAAGCCTTGCGGCACTGCACCGTATTGCGCAGCTCATCAAAGCCCAGCACATCCTTGATGTCCGGCAGGCGCTCCAGGCAGCGAATCACAAACTTGCGCGAGACATTCCAGCGCGACTTCTCGCTGTCGTAGTAGTACGACATCCAGCTCGGCACCAGATAGCCGCCGATCTTGACCATATCGTCGTCAAAATCGTCGTCATCAGTGCCGCCCGTGCCAACGGGATCATCGCTTTTTGGCGGCTTGCCACCGCTGCCACCCGCTGGGGCAGGAGCGTCAGCCTGAGCCGGCGCGTCTGCAGGCGCATCCACAACCGGCAAGGGCTGCGCGCGGCCGAAGAAGGCCAGCACATCCTCACCCGTCCAGCCTTCATCGGTGATGGCGTCCTTGCAGTCCCAGCCGCTGGGCTTCGCGCCTGGCTCAGGAATGGGCAACAGCTGCACAGTGCAGCCCTGCTCCGCCACCAGATGCGCGCCGATACCCAGCATCGCCCCCATGCCGGGCTGCTTGTGTGCAGGCAACAGGGGCTTGGTCAGCTGCAGCGCTTCCTTGGCTACAGGGTCATCTTTCACACTGGCTTGCTCATCGCGCGTCAGGCGCTCACGCTGGGCATCGCAGTCAGGCCACAGCAGCACGGTGGCCCTGGCCAGCCAGTCCCAGCCTGCCTTCTTCCACGCCTTGCTGCCACCAGCCCAGCTGGCCACGCAATAAATGCCGGGCGACACTGCATCCAGCACCTGCTGCAGCACATCCGCCTTCAGCTCCCCCTCAACCAAAATGACCGTGCGGCCATCGGGCAGGGCATGACTGGGGAAGTACAGCGGGCGCGGCTCGTCCCAAGTTTTCCACTTCCAAGACCGCGAGCCATCCCGCGCACTGCTGCAGAAGGTATAGGGCAGCGTGTCCTTGCTGTCATCGCTGGTGCGGTAACGCATCACAAAGCCATGCAGGTCATCACCAACGCGGTACTCGGCCTTGTGCTCCAGATCCTGAGGTTGACGATGATGATGGGCAAAGGTCGGCTGCTGTGCGTTCTCAGGCACTGGGCGCAGCGTGCTCCACTCTTCCTTTTGGCTGGTCTTGTCAGCCTTGGGCGCAGGTGCTGGGCGCGGGTTCGCTGCTGGCACCACGGCGGCACCGCTGGCCTGCTTCACCAGCCCGGCCACGCTCTCCAGCTTCTCTTCGCGCGCCACCTGAATGGCAGCCTTGGCGTTGCTCAGGCCATGAATAGCTGCATACAGGCCGATCAGATCGTTGCCTTGCTCGCCAGTCGCAAAGTCGGCCCACTTCCCGGTTTTCACATTGACGCTGCAGCTATGTCCGTGCCCGCCGCTCAAGTCGGCGCACCGGTACTCATGCCCGTCAAACTGCCCACCAGGCAGCCAGCGCGGCACCAGATTCTCTGCATCGGCCAAAAGCGATTCACGCAGCGGGCCGAACTGAATGGGCGGCAAAGGTTCACGGTGCTGGCTCATGCAGCACCCCCTTGCCATCCCTGATAGAACTTCAACACGCCGGCGTCCCTAACACCGGCAGCGTGTGCCAAAACCATTCATTACCCCCAGAGCTGCATGGCCTGCGAAAGGCCAACGAAATCCGCCTCATTGGCGGCATTAATTTGATGTGGCAGCGCGTACTCGGCTGCCGGTCGATTGCGCCTAGGCACCTTTCGCTGCCCACAAATCACAAGGCGGCCATAGCGCTTCATCTTTGGGACCGTGTTGCGGATGGCGTTGAAGGCCACGGGTGCCGAAGCCATCAAATGGGCGGCAATCTCTGCCAGGGTCGGGCTGCGCTCAGGCGTCCAGAGCTGCTCCACGGCCTGCTCGATGGCCAGGCTGATTTCTCCTGCGGGCCTCATCGCACACCACCCTTGCCCCAGCGGGCCGTGGTATCTGCGTTCTGGGATTTCAGGTCTTCCATCAGCACATGCCCTGCAGCCAGCACGCAGGCCCAGGCGGCATAGCAATCGCGCAGCTCGTTATCGCAAAGCACGCCGTCAGCACGCGCCTTGGTCACCACACCCACCAGGTCGGCGCATTCATGCATCACCTTCGCCAGGCTCTCCAGCGTGATCTGGCCGCGCTCCACACTGGGCAGCGGCACCAGCATCTGGCCCACGCGGGCAGCCTGCAGTTGCAGAAGCTCCAGCGCACCAGGCGCACCCACGTCGTGGCAAAACTCCATAGCCTCTTGCGCGTCCTGCAAACCCAGCTTGAAGCCCGCTGCGCCGCGAATTTCCTTGTCCAGGGTGCTGTGCGGCTTTTTCATTCGCTCTGCCAGCACAGTCAAGCCGCCGGGGTAGTTGCGCGCCATGCGGCGCAATGCGTCGTTCAGTTCCATATCCACCCCCAGGCCTTATTCGCCATAGCTGCAGGAGCCATGTGCAAGCACACTGCCCCCATGAATAAAGAAGCCCACCACCCGCAGCACAACAAGCCGCACACACCTGCCCGCGTGTGCAGCACCTTGATAGAGCGAGGAGACAAAGCGCCCGGCAGCTGTGCAGCTCCGATATGGGCGGTGGACGAAGTGATAAATCGAGAGAGCGGTAATGAAACTAGTCACGACTACTCCCCTGGCTGGAGTAATCCAGGCGTTGCGGGCCAATAGACAGACCAGTCAGATGGGCGGAGTTCCTGCAAGGAAATGCCCGTCAACCCACTTACCTGAACGCAATATCTCGTGGGAACACCAGCAACCCGCCAGCTCTGCACAGCTTGGTATGAAGGAGCAGAGACTTTCTTTGCTGCCTCAACGGGTCCACCAAGAAGCGAGATAGCCTTAGCTGCGGCTGATCGCGCAGCTTCCTTAGTTTCGATCGGAGCTTGAGTGGGCATAGTTCACCTATACAAGAATAACTAGCATGCTAGTTTATCTTGCATAGACTTGCAAGCACTCACAAGGAACACTTGTGCAATGACTATCCACCAAATAATTAAAAAAGAGCGCGAGGCTCGCGGCTGGTCCATGCAGCACCTTGCTGAGGAAATAGCAAAGGCCGAGGGACTTGCGAAACCCTTAGCATGGCAAACGATCCAGCAATGGGAAAAGCAAGATGGATCTGCAACGGCACCCAAGCGAACCCGATTGGAAGTGCTTGCACGCATCTTTGGGATGAGCGTCGCCCAACTTATGGGCGAAGTCGACACATCGAAAAGTGAACACAGTCCGACAGCTCTTACTGAGAGACTCGGAATCCAGCTCTATCACGCGCCCGATGCGGTGATTGTTCCAATCCTCTCTAACGGTGGCAGCATGGGGCCCGGAAATGATGTGCTCGACACGGATGTGATCGTTGGTGACATGGCGCTGTCACCTCATTGGATAAATCAGTACATCAAGCCTCAGAACCCGATGGAGTTGCGGTTTATCCATGCGCACGGCGACAGCATGAACCCGACGTTCACTGATGGTGACGTTCTTCTGGTCGATACCGGCTCTGGTGCTCGTGACCCCTCTTCTCGCGAAGGCGTCTATGTCCTTCAGGTTGATGGCAAGAACTACATCAAGCGGGTAACACCCTTGCTTAGCGGGCGACTGCAAGTAACTAGTGACAACCCAAGCTCGAAAGCCGTCGAAATACTCAACGGAGACCATGAAATCCAAGTTCTCGGCCGTGTCGTTTGGGCCTGGAACGGGAAAAAGCTCTGACTATCTAACATGTGCAACACAAATTAATCACTAGTTTTACTTGCATACTAGTTTTGCTTGTGGCACATTCTGCTCATCACTACTTGGTGATGGGCTCCACGGCATCGACCGGGCCAGCCCCGGTCGTTAACAAGAGAGAGTGATGAGGAATGCCTGCACGTCCATACAGTCAATGTGCTGTATGGACGTGCAGACGTATGCACAAATACGCCAAAAGCCAGTGAAAAGGTGGAGTCTCGCGTCTATTGGAGCTATAACAACCTTCAATCAAAGGTACATTTCAAGCGGCTTTAAAATTGCAAAAAAGAGATGTTTTTGAAGCCGACATCAATCCCATCAATGGTCTTCAGCTATCAATAGCATAGAACCATGATGGCAGACAGCGAAAACAAAGCCGGCCTACTGGTGGCAAACCTTTAGGAAAGCACAAATAGATGGCAATATTTTTAGTCACACCACTTGCGAACAACGTTCAAGCAATCAAGTCCGCCATGCAGGCTACACAGCACCCAGAGACTGGCCCGGCTGTAGACTTTTATGAGCTACAGAACGGTGCTGGCTTTTTGGTGTCTGACAGCGGAACAACAGAAGAAATTTGCTTAAAGATTGGCATCCTCGATCGAGACAGCAATGAGAAACCATTGGGCTCTGCAATGGTGACCCGTGTGTCTTCGTACTACGGCATCGGCCCAACTGTTATGTGGGAGTGGATGAAGTCCCGCATGGAGAAAGGCTGATGCGTACAGTCGACTCCGGCCTTGAGGAGGTTGGCGGAAGTCAAACCCCCTCCCAATCTCGGCCCAGCCACACTTACCCAAGGCCCGAGGTTGATGAGCCACCGACTGCGACTACCGCCTTAAACAAGGCGCTTGGTGCTGACGTCCGTCCAGGCGCCATTGCTCGGAGTGACGACGCCCCACACATCTGGTCAGAGATCAACAATCTGAGCCGACAGATTGGTCGCCTGGAGAAGCAAGTTGAGCTGACCAGTGGCGATCTCAGTCAGCACAGGCAAGTCATTGATGATGTGAAGAGGGACACACAATCTCTTTGCACCAATCACGACAAGTTTCGTATTGAGATTACAGCTAGTGGGTCAACCTCTACACAAGCCATTCAAGCCGCCGAGCAACGGCTATCGCAAAAGCTTGATCTACTGCAGGGTACGACCACCACCATCAAGGACGGCCTCACCCACTCAATCGACACTGCAAAGACCGTCTTAGAAGGCAAAATCGGTGACCTAAAGTCTGATCTTTCAACGGCGTCAACCAACATTACGAGCCTCCAAACTGAGCAAGCCTCCAATGCCAAACTTCTAAAGTTCGTCTCGGTATTGTTGCCTGTAGTCGGCTTAGCGTTTACTTTTGGTGCTCCTTGGATCTGGAAGTACTCCATACAGCCAGGGATTGAGAAGAATGTTGAAAAGTCTGTACTTGAAGAACTTGCAAAACAAAAGGTTCACGAGGACAAGCTCGCCGAGGCCAAGCGCACAAATGAAGCGCTTCAACGTGAAAACGATGAGCTAAAGCGCAATCAAAAAAAGTAAGTCTGGTATCCCTCATCACTCTCTTAAAGCAACCCGCCCTAACCCGGCGGGTTTTTTATTGCCCAAATTGCCCGTAACGACAGGCACAAAGGGCACTGATAACTCTTGCTTTAGGAGTTGGGGAATGCAAAACACACAGAGTGCACACGTGTGCACATCAAAGCGGTTCAGCGCACGGAGGGCCGAGGCATGAGCGCACCCATCATTCAACTGGACGGGGAACCCACACCCCGCATGCGCAAGCGCAACCGGCGGGCCTATATCTGCAAGGCGGCATTAGTGGCAACGGCCTTGACCCTGGCCGCACTACGCGTGGCGCTTGACGGTGGAGTGCTGTGATGCCCAACGCATTGACCGACACCCAGATCGAACTGAGCGGCGTGCTGCTGCAAGACGCCGAGGTCCGCACCCGCCCCATGGGCGACGACAACACCGCCATGCCCGTGCTCTGCCTGGTCATGCAGACAGACGGCCACTGCACTGCCCCTGTAAGGGCCGAGCAGGTCTACCCCGCCGGATTGCGCAGCGATGCAGACCGTGCTGCCAAGAGCATGAAAAAAGGCATGCGCGTCACGGTCTGGGCACCCATCGCCCAGCTGCGCACCACGCTGGGTATGTCCACCCGCATCCAAGTCCACGGCCGCGCCACGCAGGCCAACGCAACCCCATCCAAGGAGGCAGCACATGCCCGATAAGTCCACCGCATGTATGCAACTGGTCAGCGACCTGCTCAACCCCGATATGTTTGGCTACGCCTGCAGCCCAGAGGTGAGAGACGCCGCACGTAGAGCCCTGGGCATCATTGCACCCGAAGCCACGCTTGAGGCCCCCTTCGTACCCGTACCAGCGTCATCCTCGCGCGACTCGCACTTCTATTTGGCTGGCTGGAATGGATGCGCCATTGGGGTGAGTGCCGATGAGCACTTTCAAAGGGCTATCGAATCCGCTCCCATCGCCAAGAGCCGCAAATCGCAAGCGGAGGTGCGTCATGACTGATACCCAGGACACCATCACCCAGGCCCTGCCCACGCCAGGCGCTGGCGAACGCATGGACCATGTGGCCATCACCAGCATTGCCCGCAGTCTGACCAACCCGCGAAAGCACTTCGACCCGGCCAAGCTGCAGGAGCTTGCCGACAGCATCGCGGCCAGCGGCGTGCACCAGCCCATCCTGCTGCGCCCGTTGCCACCACACCGCCTGGAAGACACGCACCGCGAATCCCGCGCTCTCAAACAGCCCGCGCCCGAGTATGAATTGGTGGCCGGCGAGCGCCGCTGGCGTGCCTGCCAGCTGGCCAAGGTTGCGCAAATCCCTGCCATGATCCGCCCCATGACGGACGAGCAGGCCCTTGAGGCCCAAGTCATAGAAAACCTGCAGCGCGAAGACGTGACCGAGCTGGAAGAGGCCGAGGGCTATGAGACGCTGATGAAGCACAGCAGGCTAAATGCCGACCAGGTCGGAGAAAAGATCGGCAAGAGTCGTGGCTATGTCTACGGCAGGCTCAAGCTGCTGGACCTGTGCCAGAAGGCCCGCGAGGAGCTGCGCAAAGGCCAGATTGATTTCAGCAAGGCCTTGCTGGTGGCCCGCATCCCGAACGAACAACTACAGCTCAAGGCGGTCGCGTACATGACCAAGCCAGACTGGCAAGGCGACGTCCCCAGCTACCGCGAATGCGCCAAGCACGTGCAAAGCGAGTTCATGCTGAAGCTGGACACCGCGCGCTTCAAGATCACCGACGCCAGCCTGCTGCCTGAAGCAGGCACCTGCACCGATTGCAAGAAGCGCACCGGCGCCAACAAGGAGCTGTGGAGCGACATCAAGAGTGCAGACGTGTGCACAGACCCCAGCTGCTTCCACAAGAAGACTGATGCGCACACCGCTCTGATGGTGCAGGAGGCCAAGGACAAGGGGCAAAGCGTCATCGTCGGCAAGGAAGCCGAGGAACTCGCCTCCGGCAGCTACTACAACGCGAAGATCAAGGGTTATCGCCGCCTGGATACGGCCGAGGACAGCCCCACCAACGAGCCGCTGCGCAAGATTATCGGCGCACAGATGAAGGCCGAGGGCATCCAGCCCGTGAAGATCGAGAACCCGCGCAAGAAGGGCGAGCTGATCGATGCGCTGCCCAATGAAACAGTGCTGCGGCTGCTGAAGATTGTGGATGGCCAAGCCCAAGCAGCCAAAGAAGTGAGCAAAGAAGTGCGCGACTTTGCCAACGACAAGAAAGCAAAAGCCGAAGCCAAGGCGAAGAACCAGTACGAGCGAGCCTGGCGCGATGACCTGCTGGACACAGCCTGGCAGGCCATTAGCAATGACGAAGGGATCGGCTTCACGACAGAGATCCACCGGTTCTTGCTCTTACGCGTGGTGCACAGCCTTGCGACCGATGACGTGGCTGCGGTCGCAGATGTACTGGGCTTGGGTCGAGTTGCCGCTCACAGCGCCTTGATCGAGCACGCCAAAGAAACCAAGCGCCCCGACCAACTGCACATGCTCTGCCTCATGCAGCAGGACAACCGCATTGACAACCCCACCTATGGATACCGCGTCTCCAATGAGGGCCTGATGCTGGTGGCCAGCGCCGCGATTGGCGAAGGCTTGCAGAAGACAATCAGTGCGCTTAAAGCGGCTGGCACCGACAAATTTCTGCCGAAGCCCCCCGCTCACCCCACCGCACCCAAAGGCGATCTACCCCTACAACCGGCTGCGCGTGCTGGCGGGGGTGCTGCGCGAAGCAAAAAAGGGGCGGGCAAGGGCTCTGCCGCTGTAGCCAACGAGGCGCCAAAAACTAGCGCTGCGCATGCGTCTGCACAAATCGCCGAAGCATTGCAAGAGTTGCAGGAATCGGGCGCGGCCACAGCCGCGCTGGGCGTCGATGGGGCGCCTGTGGCTGACGCCCAGGCACCCACTTCAGGCGCTGAAGCGCAGGGCAACGATGCAGCTCCTGTCGATGCTGTGGCATCGCAGGATCTGCCGCCCTCCTCGACGGCCGCAGATGATGACCTGGCCGAAGACGATGGCAAGCAGCAGCCTGCGGCTGTCCCCGGCCAGCAGGGGACCGGGTTCGCGGTCGACTCCCTTGTGCGCGTGAAGGACGGTCTGCGCGGCCCCAACAACAGATTGCGCAAAACTTGCGGCCGAGTGGGCGTGGTACAACTGGGTGCGCCTGGTTGCGATATTCCTGTGAAGTTCGGCCCTCGCTCCCACGAAATGGCCATATTCAAGCCCGAAGAACTGGAGCCTTACACCGCCCTGCCCACTATCGGCGAGCGCGCCCGAGTACTGAAGGTGCTAGACCCACAGTCTGAGAACAGTGCATTTGTGTGGAAGCAAGGCACCGTGAAGGGCTTGCAGTCAGACGGCTATCTGATTTCCTTTCATGACCCCAAAGGCGGCGTGCCGACCAACGCGGTTTTCATGCCTGAAGAGCTGGAGGCTATCGAATGACTACCGCAGAAAAGACATGCACTGGCTGCGGCGAGTCGTGGCCATACGACAAAGAGTTCTTCTTCAGCGGCGGACACCGGCGTCTGATGAGCGTCTGCAAGGCCTGCTACACCGAGACGCACCGGCCTGCAGGATCGCGTAGCAAGCCACCAAAGGTTGCGCCCACCAACTGCATTCCCGCGGCTGTGCTGCAGGGCATTTTTCGCAACCTGGTTACTGGAGCGCACGCATGAGTCGCCGTCACTTTTACCAGCAACCCCAACAGCATGGGCGCAACCCGCTGATGGTCTTCAATAAGCACAACAGCAAGCTCACGCCTGCCGAAGTTGCCGAGACCATGGACTCACTACGCACGGCCTTTGCGCACATGCGAGAAGGCGTGGCCACTCACAACGAGTACGTGGTGCTGCATTCCAACATGCTGCTTGCGCAAGAGATAGAGCGCATGGGTATCGTGCGCGGCCTGCAGGAGCACATAACGGCCGCGTTGCAGGCCTGCGCCTCCTACCAGGAGCGAAGCGGCTATGCAGAAAGCTGGACACCCAGCGATATCCACTTCCATGAGCTGGATGCACTGGGCTCGATGTTGGATCTCCACGAGTTTCAGCTGCAGCAGCTCACTGCCCGCGAAGTACACCTGGCTGCACAGCGCCTGGTTGCCCGCACCAAGTCTGCCAGCGGCGAGGTCTACCAGGCAGACAACAGCATGACCACCCTGACCCCCCACAAACAAGAACAAAGACAGCGAGCTTGACCATGGCCACCATCGCATTCAACTGCACTCCCGCAGCACTGGACAAAGAAATGGCTGCTGCCTACTGCTCAGTAGGCATCACCATGTTTGAACAGATGGTTCAAGACGGGACAGCGCCGAAAGCCCGCCGCTTCCCCGGTCGCCGCCGCGTTGCCTGGCTGCGCTCTGAACTTGACGCCTGGTTGGCAGGCCTGCCTCTGTCCGACCTGCTGCCGCCTGATAACACCGGGGCCAAGAAGCCACGCAAAGACTCAGTCAGCGCAAATATTCGCACAGGCTTAGCGAACTAAAAGTGAGCACAACCACACAAGCTCACCCAAGTGCAGCCAAGCATTCATATACAAACAAGATAGCATTCACTAGGCAGGCACCAGTCTCTAACGCATCTTGATTGATTTAATTCAGGACCAAGCAAAAATGGGTGAGCTCATAAAAATGCAGCCCATAGAAGGACTGTACAGCCACCCGAGCCAATCAATAAGCCAAAATACGCGCCTTAGCAGACTGCGCTTGACGCAGCCGCATCGCGATCTCAGGAGTACTAATGATTACGTCGTTGCAATTGAAAGACTGGAAAAGCTTCGAACAGGCAACGCTGTATGTTGACCCCGTCACAGTGCTGATAGGGGCCAATGCAAGTGGCAAATCGAACGCTCTGGATGCACTTCTGTTCCTGAACCGAATTGCAAGTGGCGCAATGCTAACTGCCGCACTACAAGGAGATACGGGCATGTCTGCCCTGCGTGGAGGCGTGGAGTGGGCAGTACGCAAACCCGGGAAGCTCTTCTCCCTCAATGCGACTATTCGCACTGAAGACACCACCGACTATGAGTTCAGCGTTGAGTGCTCAGTGAGCGACAATCGCTGTGAGCTGGTTTCAGAACAACTAACTCGCGTTAAGTACAGGCTCAACAAGGATAACGCTCGAAAATCCGAAGTTGGGCGCATCAAGCTATATAGAACCGATGCATGCACGGAGGATTCTCCGACAATTGTCGCCCGACTCTACAACGAAAAGCAGGGCACTCCACGACAGCTCGGCCGCGGGCATACAGTCTTATTTCAACTCGTAGGTCAGAAGCTGCGTCAAGAAATTCAAGATGGCGTAGCTGCTGTTGCGAATGCCTTGCGCAATATTTTCATTCTCGACCCAATCCCTTCTCATATGCGTGGATACGCATTGCTGTCTGAAAAACTGGAACCCGATGCCAGCAACGTTGCTGGAGTAATCGCGGCACTGTCTGATGACAAAAAGAACGAAATTGAAGAAACACTAACTCGCTATGTAAGCAGACTACCTGAGCGAGATATTCGAAGGGTATATGCGGAAACTGTCGGCAAATTCAAAACTGACGCGATGCTCTACTGCGAGGAGCACTGGCGCGACGCTGGCGATCAGCAAACCATTGACGCTCGTGGTATGTCAGATGGGACTCTACGTTTTCTAGCCATTCTGACTGCTCTGCTTACCCGTCCACCTGGAAGCCTATTGGTAGTGGAAGAAATCGACAATGGCCTGCATCCATCTAGGGCTAGGTTGATGCTGGAAATGCTCAGAGATGTTGGCGGTGCACGTGGTGTTGATGTCCTCGTGACTACACACAACCCCGCACTACTTGATGCAATGGGAATGGAAATGCTCCCCTTCATTGCGGTAGCCCACCGAGAACCATCGAGCGGATTTTCAATTTTGACACTACTGGAAGATATCGACAACTTACCCAAATTGCTTGCTCAGGGGCCCGTGGGCAAACTTTCTAGTCAGGGCATCATCGAAAAAACATTAGAACAGCAGGCACAGGAGTCCCAGGAATGAGTCAGAAGGTTCTAATCATTGATACATCTGTACTCTGCTGCCTACTTAAAGTGCCAGGAAAAGAGACTGCAGGTCCGCTCGAAGATCAATGGGATTTCAATCGCATCTCTCGCCTACTCAATGATGAGCAACGGCAAGGCAGCATTTTCGTACTGCCAATGGCGACATTGATAGAAACAGGCAACCATATAGCACAAGCCCCTTCATTACGATTTGAGTGTGCGCAGGCTCTATCTGTGCAATTAAGGGACGCTGCAGATGCTCAGACTCCTTGGGCAGCATTCACGGACCAATCGTCACTATGGGAGGCTGCCAATCTTCGCCAACTTGCCGATATTTGGCCTCCATTGGCAAGCGGGGGTCTAACTATCGGAGACACCACAATCAAGGACGTAGCAGAGTACTACGCACGAAGTGGAATGACTGTGGAGATTCTCACAGGCGATGCAGGTTTGAAAGCATATCAACCCGTTCAGGCAGCCCTCGTTCCTCGTAGACGTCGGTAGCCCACTAGCTACGCATTCAATAGCCGCATTTAGCGTCCGAGGCTGCATAGACCTGCAACTCACAAGCTTCGGACGCATGTATGCACCTGTAGCAGCAGACTACTGGATGACAAGCGCTTCCCAGTGCTCAGAAAGTCTCGTCAGCCACTCCCGTCGCTCTTTGTCATAGCTATGACGGTTGTAAACACCGACGATTCCGCTGGGTAAATGCCCCAACACCGCTTCGGCCACGCCATCCGGGCACCCCAACATGGCTAGAGTGGTGCGCACAGTGCGGCGCAGGTCATGTGGTGCCCAGGGCTCAATATCCAGTTTCATTTTTCCATTGGCACCTAGCCGGCCGTTGGTTCCTGGCCGACTGCACCACGCTGCGACACCTAGCACTTTCTGCTCAACATGAGGCAGCATCGAGCCGGGCTGCGACGGGAACAGATGGCCAGCCCCATAGGCCGCAATACGCCGGCGCACCAGCACAAGGGAACGTCCTACCAAAGGCACACGCAAATCAGTGGCCAAGTCATTGCGAGCCATCTTCAGCTTGCTACGAGGGATGGTCCACCACCAGCCATCCGACTCTTGAGTGACCTCCTGGCCCATCATCTGCACCAGCTCGGAACCACGGCAGCCCGTCCACAGATACAACGTAAAAAGATCATCCAGCAGGCTGGACAAGTTGGGCAAGAACCGAATCAGCGCCACAACCTCAGCGCCTTGTAGTGCGCGAAGGTTTACTCCCTGGTGCTCGCCATCGATGATCTTCCCCCGGCTGCGCAGCTTTCCCTTGAGTATCAGCCGCCACCAATTAGGAGTCTCTTCAGAGATCCGGCCAGCATCGAGCGCATAGTCCCAGGCAGCGCCCAGCTCTGTGCGCAAATTGTTGGCCAGGACAGGCGTGCTCGCACCGACCTTCTCCAGCAATGCAAACGCATGTGTGCGCTTCACATCCTCTGGCTTCATGGGCAGCAGAAAATCGCTGTAGCCCAACATCAGGCGCCGTGTCTCCCTCTGCCCCTTGAGCTTTCGGTGCCGCTCCACATGGCCCTGCAGGTAGTCCTCGATAAGGCGCTCGACGGTATAGATACCCTGCGCCTCTTTGAGATGCGCCTTGGCCTTGGCCTTGGCCACCGCGCCTGCACGCTTCTTTTCCTTGGCCAAGTCTTCACCGGCATCACGCCTGGTGCGTAACTCATCCCACACACCCAGCGCCGCAGCGAAGGTCATGGCAGGCCACTGCCCCATCGCCACCTGGCGCATGCGCCCATCGATGGGGCTTTTGTATCTGTATGTCCAAGTCTTGCGCGTGGCAGAAGCCACAAGTCGCAGGCCGGGAGCATCATCGACAATAATGTGCTCCCCAGCCGCCAGAGCCTTGGCTTTCTTCGCATCGAACCCCATGCCGCAGTTCCTGATCGGCGTAGGTTTCCCGAGAGGACCCCAACCAGCTCGGCGTAGATTCATAAAAATCAACGCCAAAAACCTACACCAAAGCGCGAAGTTTAGATGGGTTTTGGCATGACACAGACACACTGTAAATAAAAACAGCAAACCATACTAAGTGATTGATTTAAATAATTGTTATGAGTGAATCCTGGATAAATCAAGCACTTAGCGGCGGCGATATCTCTGCACATACACCTATGATGCAGCAGTACTTCAAGCTCAAAGCCGACCACCCCGACACGCTGGTTTTCTACCGCATGGGAGACTTTTACGAGCTGTTCTTTGGCGATGCCGAAAAAGTCACGCGCCTGCTGGACATCACGCTGACCACGCGCGGCCAGACCGCAGGCCAGCCTATTCCCATGGCCGGCGTTCCGTTCCACGCCCTGGAAAACTATCTGGGCCGCCTGATCAAGATGGGCGAGTCGGTGGCGATCTGCGAGCAGGTCGGCGAGATCGGCGTGGGCAAGGGTCCGGTGGAGCGCAAGGTCGTGCGCGTGGTCACGCCCGGCACACTGACGGACAGCGAGCTGCTTTCCGACAAGAGCGAAGCCATTCTGCTGGCCCTGCACACCGCCGGCCGCCAGCGCGTGGGACTGGCCTGGATGGCCATGACCCAGGGCCGCATTCACATGGCCGAATGCGCGGCCGATGAACTGGGCGCCTGGCTGTCCCGCATCGCGCCCAGCGAAGTGATCTACAGCGCCGGAGTTACCGAGCGCTTCGAGCAAGCCCTGTTTGCCGTCAAGCACAGCGGCGCCATCAGTTGCCCTCTGTCGCCCCGCCCTGACTGGCAGTTTGACTCGGGCCTCGGCGAGCGCAAGCTGCTGGAGCTGCTGGGCGCGGCCAGCCTCAAGGCCTGGGAGGTCGAAGGTCTGCCGCTGGCCCATGGTGCCGGTGCCGCCCTGCTGTCCTATGCCGAACATACCCAGGGCCGCAATCTCACCCATATCCACGCCATCCAGGTACAGCGTGACGACGAGCTGATTGCCCTGCCGCTGGCCACGCGCCGCAATCTGGAGCTGGTCAAGACGCTGCGCGGCGAAGATGCGCCCACGCTGTTTTCACTGCTGGACAGCTGCATGACCGGCATGGGCAGCCGCCTGCTCAAGACCTGGCTGCTGGAGCCCGAACGCAATCGCAAGGCAGCCATGCAGCGCCTGGAAGCAATTGGCGTGCTGCGCGGCACCGGGGCAGGCATGGCCCCCTGGCAAGCCCTGCGCGCCGAGCTCAAGGGCGTGAGCGATGTGGAGCGCATTACCGCCCGCATCGCCCTGCGCCAGGTGCGCCCGCGCGAGCTGGTGGGCCTGTCCAAAACACTGGAAAAAGCGAAGCTGCTGGCGCAGTCCGGACAGGCTCCGTCGGCCTATCTGACGCAGATCTTCAGCGACCTGATTCCGCCCGAAGGCTGTGCCGAGCTGCTGGCGCGCGCTATTCATGAAGAGCCCGCAGCGCTGGTGCGTGACGGCGGCGTGATCGCCACGGGCTTTGACGCCGAACTCGACGAGCTGCGCGCCATCCAGAACAACTGCGACGAGTTTCTGCTGGAGCTGGAGGCCAAGGAAAAGCTGCTCACCGGCATTCCCAACCTGCGCGTGCAGTTCAACAAGGTGCATGGCTTCTATATCGAGGTCACCAACAGCTACAAGGATGCGGTACCCGAGCGTTTTCGCCGCCGCCAGACGCTCAAGAACGCCGAGCGTTACATCACGCCCGAGCTCAAGGCTTTCGAGGACAAGGCCTTGTCGGCCCAGGAGCGAGCGCTGCAGCGCGAGAAGTTCCTGTTCGAGCAGCTGCTCGACCAGCTTCAGCCACATGTGCCCCAGCTCACGCGCGTGGCCCAGGCGATTGCCGCACTGGACGTTCTGTGCACGCTGGCCGAGCGCTCGCTGACGCTGAACTGGGCCGAGCCGCAGTTCGTCAGCCAGCCCTGCATAGAGATCGAGGCTGGCCGCCACCCCGTGGTGGAAGCACGCATGGCAGAGACCTCCAGCGGCAGCTTCATCGCCAACCACACGCGCATGAATCTCAACACGCGCATGCAGATCATCACCGGCCCGAACATGGGCGGCAAATCGACCTATATGCGCCAGGTGGCCTTGATCGTGCTGCTGGCCAGCATGGGCAGCTATGTGCCCGCCGGCGCTTGCCGCCTGGGGCCCATCGATGCCATCCACACGCGTATCGGCGCCGCCGACGATCTGGCCAATGCCCAGTCCACCTTCATGATGGAGATGACCGAGGCCGCGCAGATTCTGCATTCGGCCACGCCCCACTCCCTGGTGCTGATGGACGAGATCGGCCGCGGCACCAGCACCTTCGACGGACTGGCCCTGGCCAGCGGCATTGCCAGCCAGCTGCACGACAAGACCAAGGCCTTCACGCTGTTTGCCACGCACTACTTCGAGCTGACCGAGCTGCCCGCCAAGGCCAAGGCCGCCGTCAACGTGCATGTCAGCGCAGCGGAGTCGGGCAGCGACATCGTGTTTCTGCACGAGATTCAGGCCGGCCCCGCCAGCCGCAGCTACGGTATCCAGGTGGCCAAGCTGGCCGGCATGCCGGCCGGCGTTCTCAACCATGCGCGCCATGCGCTGGAGGCACTCGAATCCCAGGCTGGCGAAAACGATCTGCAGGTCAATCTGTTCGATGCACCGGAGCTGGTGGACGCCAGCGCCGCGCCCAGCCCGCTGGATCAGGCCATGGCCGACGTCAACCCCGATGCGCTGAGCCCGCGCGAAGCGCTGGAAGTGCTCTACCAGCTCAAGAAACTGAGCGCCGGCACCGCCTAAGAACACGCTCCAAGCCTTGCGGACTCAAGCCCGGGCCTGATCTCTTCGGGCCCGGCCTGTTCAGGCCTCCAGCAGTTGCTGTTGCTGCTCCTGCGCGAACGGGCTGCGCTGCGGTACTTCGCCCAGCTTGAAGGCAGACACCTCGCCCATCAGACGTGCGGCCTGCTCGCGCAGGCTGGTCGCTGCAGCGGCCGACTGCTCGACCAGGGCTGAGTTCTGCTGCGTGGCATCGTCCAGCCCGGCCACGGACTGGTTGATCTCGGCGATGCCGCGCCCCTGGGTCTGCGAAGCATCGCTGATCTCCTCGATGATTCGCGTCACCCTGGCCACGGCGTCCAGCAACTCCTGCATGGTGGCCCCCGCATGCGCCACCTGCTGCGATCCGCTGCCCACCTGGGTCACGGAGTCAGTGATGAGCTGGCGCACTTCCTTGGCAGCTTCGGCCGAGCGCTGGGCCAGGCTGCGCACCTCGGCCGCCACCACGGAAAAGCCGCGGCCCTGCTCGCCGGCACGCGCAGCCTCCACGGCTGCGTTCAGCGCCAGGATATTGGTCTGGAAGGCGATGGAGTCGATCACGCCGATGATGTCGGCAATCTTGCGCGACGAGTGGTTGATGCCCTCCATGGTCACCACCACCTGCTGGAAGGCCGTTCCGCCACGCTCGGCCACGCCGCGCGCCGACTGCGCCAGCTCGCCCGCGCTGCGCGTGGCCTCGGTATTGGCCTGCACGCTGTCCGTCAGCACCGACAGCGATGCCGCCGTCTGCTGCAAGGCACTGGCCGCCTGCTCGGTACGCTGGCTCAGGTCCTGGTTGCCCTGGGCCACCTCGGAGCTGGCCACGGAAATCGAATCGGCTGCCTGGCGTACGGCCCCAACCATGCGCTCCAGTGACGAGACAAAGCGGTTGAAGGCCGAGGCCAGCGCCCCCACCTCGTCATTGCTCTCCACCGGCATGCGACGGCTCAGATCGCCATGGCCGTCGGCAATCTCCTCCAGCATGCGCGCCGCGCGCCCCACGGGTGCCGCAATCGCCCGGCTCACCAGCCAGATGACCAGCAGGCCGATGCCGCCGCCCACCAGGCCGGCCACGGCCGAGGTCAGCGCAATGGTTCGCCGCACGCCGCCCAGCACCTGGGCCTCGGGCAGCTCGGCAATCACGTACAGGTCCAGCTCGGGCACGTAGGAGGAGGCAATCAGTTGGCGGCCCGAGGGCGCCTCGTACATGGCATGGGCAAAGCGCTCGCGGTTCAACAGCGCAGCGCTGAGCTCGGCGCTGAAACCGGGCCGGTCCTTGAGCCAGTGCTTGCCATCCACCAGCGCCGGGTCGCGGTGCACGAGAATGCTGCCGTTGCCGCGCACCAGGGAGACCGAGCCGGATTCGCCCACCTGGTAGGCGCGCACGGCCTGCGCCAGCTCATCCACCGACAGGCCCAGGCCCGCAATGCCCTGCCTGCCCTGGCCGGCATCGAAACGGACATTGATGAACAGCATATAGGCGTTGGAGCTCACGTCCTTGTCGATCTCCAGCACCTGCGACTTGTCCCCGGCCAGCAGCTCATAGAACCATTGGTCACCCTGGCCCTTGGGCGCCAGCTTGCGCATCGGTCCCTGCTCGCCGAAATACTGGCCCGTGCTGCCCGAG
Organism: Comamonas sp. NyZ500; assembly: GCF_016772095.1. Lineage (NCBI taxonomy): Bacteria > Pseudomonadati > Pseudomonadota > Betaproteobacteria > Burkholderiales > Comamonadaceae > Comamonas > Comamonas sp. NyZ500. Next base: position 79,351 of record NZ_JAEIJE010000012.1, read on the forward strand.
ACCCAGAACACCGATGAGGCCCCGGCCTGCTGCTTGACGGCCTGGGCATACCTTGCCCAGGCCGCATTGCCATCCTCGGGCTCGCCCGCGGCTTCCCAGTCCAGCACAAAGCTGTTGCCGGCCACCGACCTGGCCATGGCCAGCGGCGTACCGATCTGGCGCAGTATGTCGTTGCGGATCTCCCCCACCACGGCCGGCAGCTCCTGACCCACCACACGCTCGCGCAGGCTGGCCCCCGTCAGCACAAAGCCCAGCGTCGTGGAAATCGCCACGAACAGCAGCAGGCAGCTCACCATGCTGGACATGAGCTTGGTCCGTATCGACAGGTTGCGAAATGCGTGCATGGGAGGCCCTCTTCTAACCAGCTGTAAGCAAGTGTTCTATCAAGGGGCGGCATCTTCTCACGCATACAGGCGCTGCATCTCAGGGACTTCCTCAGCCCGTTCTCACACCCAGGCATGGGCGCGGCACCGGCAGCAGTTACAGAGCCATAACCGGCATTATTAAAACCCTTCTAGAATCGCGTAGCAGCCTGTGTTTGAAGCTATACATTTAGAAGCACTCAGCGCTTGCTGCGCCTGACATTCATACGTTTTTCATTATTGTCTCTATCACCCATGACATACTGCGTCGCCCTCAAGCTCAACGCCGGCCTGGTGTTTCTGTCCGACTCCCGCACCAATGCCGGACTCGACCAGATCAGCACCTTCCGCAAGGTCATGCTGTACGAGCAACCGGGCGAGCGCTTCATGGTGCTGCAATCGGCCGGCAATCTGTCCATCACCCAGTCGGTGCGCGAGCTGCTGGAGAGCTTTCAGCTGCACGACACGACCACGGACGAGATGCTGACCATCTGGAATGTGCGCAGCATGTTCGATGCCGCGCGCGTGTTGGGCGCGGCCGTGCGCCATGTGCATGAGCGCGAAGCCACGGCCCTGCAGCGCGCCGGGGTGGACTTCAATGTCTCCATGATTTTCGGCGGCCAGATCCAGGGCGAGCGCATGCGCCTGTTCCAGGTCTATTCGGCGGGCAACTTCATCGAGGCCACGGGCGAGACGCCCTACTTCCAGATCGGCGAATCCAAGTACGGCAAGCCCGTGCTGGACCGCGTCATCACCTCCGAGACCCCGCTGGACGAGGCCGCCAAGTGCGCTCTGGTGTCCATGGACAGCACGCTCAAGTCCAACCTCTCGGTGGGCCTGCCGCTGGATCTGATCGTCTACGAGAACAACCGCTTCGCCACGGACCGCATTGTCTGCCTGGATGCCGACAACCCCTATCTGCGCATGCTGCACGACAGCTGGGGCGAGCGCCTGCGCCATGTCTTCGACAGCATCGACGACCCGGCCTGGGACGGCGGCCAGACCGACACGCCGATTCGCATTCACAGCCCGCGTGCGCACCCGCTGGTCAAGGTCGGAGCACCGACCGCCTCGCGCTCGGCCCATGGCCTGGGTGCGGGCAACTGCCCGCCCGCCGCGCTGCGCCAGCCCGTGGTGCCAGCTCAGGCGGGCCTGAGCATGGCCGATGAATACCAGCGCCTGCAGACGGCAGAGGAGCAGGCGCGCATGCAAAGACAGGCAGGCCTTTCAAGGCGCTAAACTGATCGTCGCTCCGACGCCCCTTTGGGGCGTTTTTCATATCCAGCCCGCCTCTCATGTCCCAGTCCACTGCAACAACCGGCAAGCCCAACACCCTGCCCGTGGTCTTCGCGCACGCCAACAGCTTTCCCATCGGTACCTATCGCCTGCTGTTTTCTCTGCTGCGCCAGCGCGGCATCGAAGCCGGCGGCGTGCAGCGCTTCGGCCATGATCCCAAGCGCCCCGTCACCAACCACTGGCCGCATCTGGTGGACGAGCTGATCGAATACATAGACCAGCAGGTCGAGCGGCACGGCCAGCCGGTCTATCTCGTGGGCCACTCGCTGGGCGGCATTCTGAGTTTTCAGGCGGCCTCCAAACGCCCCGATCTGGCGCGCGGCGTGCTGCTGATCGACTCGCCCCTGCTGGGCGGCTGGAAGGCGAACGCCGTGGGCCTGGCCAAGCAGACGCAGATCGTGGCCTCGGTCTCCCCCGGCAAGATCAGCCAGCGCCGGCGCACCACCTGGGCCAGCAACGAGGAGGCGCTGGAGTATTTCCGTGGCAAGAAGGCGTTTGCCCAGTGGCACCCGCAGGTGCTGCAGGACTATGTGCAGCACGGCCTGGAGGACGACCAGGGCAAGCGCAGCCTGCTGTTCAGGCGCGAGGTGGAGACCGCCATCTACAACACCCTGCCCAGCAATCTCAACAACCAGCTCAGGCGTCACCCGGTGCGCTGCCCGGTGGCCTTCATCGGCGGTCGTTCATCGGTGGAGATGCGCCAGGTGGGCATGGAGATGACGCAGCGCATCACGCGCGGGCGCATCACCATGCTGGACGGCGGCCATCTGTTTCCCATGGAGCGGCCCGAGGCCACTGCCGCCGCCATCGAGGCTTCGCTGCTCAATATGGAGCAGACCATTCTGCAGAAATCCGCTGGCAGTACTCATAAATAAATAGCTTATTGCGCTTTTCAGATAACGATTTCAATATCAAAACCATCTGAAACTCAATAAAAACAAGCGCTAGCAGCTATGAAAAAAGCCGCTTGCTATCACGCAAGCGGCTTTTTTGTGGGCAGCGCCAAGCCGCTCAATGGTGCCAGTCCACGATGCCGGTATAGGCCGTCACCAGCACGATGATGCCGAAAACGATGCGGTACCAGGCAAACGGCACAAAGCTGTTGGTGGAGATAAAGCGCAGCAGCCAGCGCACGCACAGCCAGGCACTGATGAACGAGAAGATCAGGCCCACGGCAAACAGCGGCACATCCGCCATGGACAGCAGCGCGCGCTCCTTGTAGAGGCTGTAGACGCCCGCGCCGATCAGCGTGGGCATGGCCAGAAAGAACGAGAAGTCCGTGGCGGCCTTGCGCGACAGGCCCATGAGCATGCCGCCGATGATGGTGGAGCCGCTGCGGCTGGTGCCGGGCACCAGGGCAAAGCACTGCACCAGGCCGACCTTGAGCGCATCGAGAGCCGTCATATCGTCCACCGACTGCACGCGGGTGGCGGCGGCGGGCCGCTTCTCGGCCCACAAAATCACGAAGCCGCCGAGGATGAAGGTGGTCGCCACGATGACTGGCGTGAACAGATGCTCCTGCACGTATTTGCCGAACAGCAGCGCCAGCACCACGGCAGGCAAAAAGCCGATGATGACGTTGAGCGCGAACTTCTGCGCCTGGCGGCTGCTGGGCAGCTCCACCAGCGTGTCCCGGATCTTCTGCCAGTACACCAGCATCACGGCAAAGATGGCCCCGGTCTGGATCGCAATCTCAAACACCTTGGCCTTGCCGCCGACAAAACCCATCAGCGAACCCGCCAGGATCAGGTGGCCGGTGGAGGAAATCGGCAAGAACTCGGTCAGCCCTTCCACAATGCCCATGATGGCGGCCTTGACCAGCAATAAAGTATCCACGCGAATCGTCCTTTGGATGCAGGGTTGAAGCAAAGCCGCCCATTATCCGCTCGCCATTTTCCCGCTCGCGCTCACATGACCTTTTCCGGCCACCAATCGACAGACAATCGCAAACTTTTACAAGACACGGTCGGCGCTTCTGGGCAAAGTCACGCGCTTGTGCTGCAATAGCTGCGCGCCGGTTGTCGGCGTTTTTTCAAAAATCACACCATCATGAAAAAATTTGTGGTCCTGGCTGTTGTCTCCCTGGCCTGCAGCATGAGCATGGCTGCCGGCGACAAACCCAAAACCGCCCAGCAGCAGCTCATGGGCACCTGCAACACCGAAGCCACGGGCAAGAAGGGCGATGAACGCAAGGAGTTCATGAAGTCCTGCCTGTCCGACGGCAAAAAGCGTCAGCAGGAACGCATGAAGAGCTGCAATGCCGATGCCGCCGGCAAAAAGGGCGACGAGCGCAAGGCCTTCATGAGCGAGTGCCTGAAGAAGGACTGAGCGGCTTTGCCGCTTCCGCGCAGCGCGCAATGCACAAAGCCACCGCAAGGTGGCTTTGTGGTTTCAGGCTGAAGCAGCTGCCAGGGCGGTTCGCCGGGCGCGGCGTTTTCTCCACCAGATGATGACCCCGGTGATGGACAGCATGGCCACCATCACGCCGACCAACGATATCAGCACACGTCCGAAGGTGCCCAGGATGCGACCGCTGTGCAGCGGCAGCTGCAACTGCACGAAGACATCGGCGCCCGTGCCGTGCCAGGGACGATAGCTGCCCAGCACCTCACCGCTTTCCGAGCTCACATAGACATTGGACAGCCCCATGCCCATGGCCCCGGTTTCGTCATCGGGATCGAAGAAGGACACGTTGTAGAACGGGAAATCCCCGCCATACCAGATGCCGCCGGCCTCGGTCTTGATGCCCAGCTGCACCGCCTCCTTGCGCGCGATCTCGATGGCTGTGGCAAAGCCGATCTCAGGCTCGATAAAGCTGCCCAGAGGTGCCGGCTTGAGCGTCTCGTAGGGGCCGGGCGTGGTGGTCGATACCTTGCTCATCACAGGGTAGAACACCTCGCGGTAGAGATTGATCGAGAACGAGGTAAAGGCCACGATGACTATCACGCCCCAGATCCACAGCGCACCCGCGCGGTGCAGATCGAAGTTGAGCTTGTAGGCACCGGCGCCCCAGCGTATGCGCCAGGACGGCATCCAGCGCGCCCACCAGGATTTACCGCCAGCCTTGGCGGGGGCATCCTGCGCCCCGGCCACAGCCGCCTTCTTCTTCACCGGCAGGGTCAGCACCAGTGCCCAGAAGCTGTCGGCCAGCCACAGCAGCGCGAGACCGCCCATGAACCAATAGCCCCAGCGGTTGCTGCCCGCAAACGTGGGACTGAGCAGGCTTTCATGCAGATGGCGCAGCCAGGGCATGAGATTGCGCCAGCTCAGGGCCAGGCTCTTGGAGTCGCGGTGGCCGGTGATGGCACCCGTCACCGGGTCCACGAACACCGTGTTGTAGCCCAGCACATGGGGCTTGCCCGTTGCCTGGTCCACCAGCGAGCGCACCAGAAAGGAAGCCGCCTCGCCCTCGCGCAGGCCCAGGCTCATATACGAGATCTCGACGCGCGCATCGGCTGCCTGCACGGCCTGGGCCAGTTGCAGCGGCGTCTGCAGCGGGCCGCGTCCCGGCGTGTGCAGCATGTCGGCGTTGAGCCAATCGTCGATTTCATGATCCCACGAGAGCACGGCTCCCGTGAGACCGGTCATGACCAGGAAGGCCGCGAGAAACAGGCCGACCCAGCGATGAACCACGGTCCACAGAGCGCGCATCAGAAGTCCACGCTGGCGGTCAGCGAGAAGGTACGCGGCGCGCCCTGGACCAGATAGCCGTTGGTGGCATAGCCGCCGACCGAGGCCCAGTAGTTGCGGTTGGCCACGTTGTCCACGCGTGCATTCAGGGTCAGCAGCTTGCCGCCGACGTCCATCAGATAGCGGGCGCCCAGGTCGAAGCGGGTCCAGGCCGGCACGCGCTGGGTATTGTCGGCATTGGCGTACTGTGCGCCGGTATACATCAGCCGTGCATTCAATGCCAGGCCGCGCACGCCCGGCACATCCCAGTCAGCGCCGATATTGGCCTGGCTGCGGGGCACGCCCACCACGCGCTTGCCGTCATTGGCGCCACTCGCCGTGCTCAGGTATTTGGCGTCCAGCAGAGTCAGGCCGCCGAGTACGCGCAGGCCCTTGACGGGCTCGCCGAACACATTGAACTCCAGACCGCGGTTGCGCTGCTTGCCGAACACGCCGTAGACATTGTTCTCCACATAGGCGCTGGGCATGCTGGTGGTGAAGAAGGAGGCGCTGGCACCGATATTGCCGCCGTCGTATTTGAGGCCCGCCTCCTTCTGGCGGGAGACATAGGGAGCAAATACCTGGCCAGCATTGCTGACGACCTGGCCACCGTTGCTCATGGGCGCGCTGCCGCCCTTGGCCAGACCTTCGATGTAGTTGGCATAAGCCGACACCTCAGGGGTCAGCTTGAACACCAGGCCAGCCACCGGCGTCACGCGGCTCTTGTCGTAGCTGCCCGAGCTTGCGCCCGTCATGGCATCGAAGCCGTCGACCTTGATGCTCTGGTAGCGCATGCCCACCGTGAGCAGCAGGCGCTCGTCCATGAAGCCCAGGGTATCGGCCAGCGCCAGGCTGCTGGTCTTGACGCGCTCGGTCTCGCGCGGGCTGCCCAGGATGCCGCCCAGGCCGGTATAGCCGGGCGCAGGCAGGGCCACCGGGTTGTAGATGTTGTTGCTCTGGCCGGTTGCGTAGTTGTAGCCCCAGGCATTGCGCTCGCTGGAATCAAAGGCCGACAGCGAAGCCACCACCGAATGCTTGACCGGGCCGGTCTCGAACTTGCCGCGCAGGCCCAGCTCGCCGGTCTTGACGCGGTTCTTGCGCGTGTTGTCGAAGCGGTTGACCGTGGCATCGCCAGCCGCGCTGGACAGCGTCAGGCCCGACAGCGCGTTGTCCTCGCTGCCCCGGCGCATGCCCACAGCGGCCCAGCCGGTCCATTGCTCGTTGAAGTCGTACTCCCCGCGCACGGTGCCGAACAGGTCGCGGCTGTTGGAGTAGGTCCAGGGCTGGGCGTAGTTGGTCTTGCTGTCAGGAGCAGCCGGAATGGGCAGATTGCCCGAAGGTGTCAGCGAGGGACGCGGCGCCGTCAGCTTGTGCTCCTGCCAGCCCAGATCGGCCGACAGGCGTGCACGGCTGCTGCGCCAGTCCAGGCCCAGCGAGCCGACCGTGGTGTGAACCTTCTCGCTGCTCACGCCGGTGCCACCGCTGCGCCGCGCAAGATTCAGACGCACACCCGCTGCATCATCGGGGCCGAAACGACGGGCCACATCGGCAGCCGCGTAGGCCTGCCCTCCGCTGGCGCCACCCAGGGTGACACGATTGAGCGGCTCGTTGCCGGCGCGCTTGGGCACCACATTGATGAGGCCGCCCAGACCGCCGCCGCTGACGCTGCCGGCACCCGCGCCGCTGAGAAAGGCATTCGCTCCGCGAAACACCTCCACACGCTCCACGAACTCCGACGCCATGTACTGGCGCGGCACCAGACCGTACAGGCCGTTATAGGCCACATCGTCGGAATACAGCACAAAGCCGCGCACAAAGTAGGCCTGCTGGAAGTTGCCGAAGCCGCGTGCCGAGCGCACGCCGGCATCGTTGAGCAGCACATCGCCCACGCTCTTGGCCTGCTGATCCTGAATCAGATCACTGGTGTAGCTGGTGGCGGAAAACGGGGTCTCCATCATGTCCTGGTTTCCCAGCACGCCGACACGCGCGCCGCGCGCCACCTGCCCACCCGCAAAAGACTTGGCCAGACCCTGGGCCGAAGCATCGGCGCTGGCCTCCACGGTCACGGTCTGCAGGGCAGCTTCTGATTCAGTGCTGGAAGTCTGGGCAAAAACACTCTGCTGGCTGCACAGTGCGAGAGTAGCCAGGGAAATCGGTCGTAGCAGGAACATTATTAATATTATTGAGAATGATTTTCAGAATCGTTAATTTTAATAATCAATCTCCTTTGCCGATGCCTAACACCCTGAAATCTCAACGGGATCCAGGGCAGGCCGCAAGTCCTGAAGATGCTGCGTGATATGTGTGCGCGCACAAACAAGCACAAGCAGAACCAATACACCACTCACACCTGCCGAGGTGCAACTGGCTCCCATGTCTGCTCACTTCGTCGCAAAGCGCTGGCCGCCAGCAGGCTGGGCTTGCACAGTCATGTGCAAGCACCAGGAGCCAGCCATGCAACTCACGCCATTGATTGCCTTTCACATGAGTTCCGCCATCGCGGCCACTCTGACCGGAGCCATCGCACTCTGGGCCAGGCGCCATGCCGGCCCGCTGCCCTGGCTGCACAGAATCGCAGGCCGTGGCTTTGTGCTGCTCATGCTGGCCACCGCCATCTCCGCCTTGTTCATACGCGACTTCAAGCTGCCCAACTGGGCAGGCTTCACGCCCATCCATCTGCTGATCCCCGTGACGCTGGGTGGCCTCGCACTGTCCTTCTGGCATCTGGCGCATCGGCGCATCGCCCAGCACCGCAGCGTCATGCGCAAGCTGTACTTCGGCAGCTGCGTCCTCGCAGGGCTGTTCACGCTGCTTCCGGGCCGCCTGCTCGGCAATCTGCTGTGGCAGCGATTGGCCTGATCCCCGCCCTCATCCCACGCTCGACAAGGAAAAAACATGAACTCGATCTCTGAAGACGCTCTGCGCCAGCAGGCACGCCGCCGCGCCGGCATGAAGCTAGGCTGGTATATCCATGCTGCGGTCTATGCCGCGGTGAATCTGGGCCTGATGGCCCTGGCTTTGAGCCAGGGACGGCACTGGGCCATCTACCCGGCTCTGGGCTGGGGTCTGGGCCTGCTGATTCATGGCGCAGTGGTCTGGCTGCTGGCACCCGGCAGTCCGCTCTTTCAACAACTGCTGGAGCACGAGCTGAAAACGCTGCAGCGCAGCGAAAAGCGCTAGATGCCGGACCGCCCATCACCTACCATGCCCGTCATGTCCATGTTTGCGCCCGCTCCCCTGCTTCGTCACGCCGGCATCACCGTGGCTGCCTGTCTGCTGATCGCTGCTGCCTTGACCGCTCTCGGCCAGGGCCTGTGGGATGTCAATCTCGCCTATTCGCTGGCCATAGGCCTGATCAGCTGGCTGAGCATCGATCTGCTCAGGCTGCGCTGGCGCGAGTCCGACGACATTCCCTGGCCGCGCGGCATGCGCGGCATGGCCGTGGTGCCGCTGGGAATTGCAGCAGGCCTGATTCTGGGCAATCCACTCGGTAGTCTCTATGTTCAGCAGTTCCATCCCGAGCTGTCGGCCACAGCCCGGCCCTCGCTATGGCTGCCGCTTGCCATCACCATGGCGACCAGCATTGCCATGTCCTGGGGCTTTTATGTGGTGGGCAAGTCGCGCCATCTGCAAATGCAGGCAGAGCAGGCCCAGCGCCAGGCCGCCGAAGCCCGGCTCAGCCTGCTGCAGGCGCAGCTGGAGCCGCATATGCTGTTCAACACCCTGGCCAATCTTCGCGTGCTGATCGCCACCGATGCGCCACGCGCCGAGCAGATGCTCGATCATCTGATTGCCTACCTGCGTGCCACGCTGGCCGGTTCACGCCACGGCACCCACAGTCTTGCCAGCGAATTTGCCTTGCTGGCCGACTATCTGGCCCTGATGCAGATCCGCATGGGCGACCGGCTCAGCTATGGCCTGCATCTGCCCGCTGAACTGGCCGAACTGGCCGTGCCAACCCTGCTGCTGCAGCCGCTGGTGGAGAACAGCATTCGCCATGGACTGGAGCCCCAACTGGCCGGCGGCCACATTGCCGTTCAGGCAAGCATGCTGGATGACCGCCATCTCCTGCTCAGCGTGCATGACAATGGCCTGGGCCTGCCAGTGCGGCCTGGCCAGCCGCCTTCCGGCTCCGGCTTTGGCCTGCAGCAGATTCGCGAACGTTTGGCCAGCCGCTACGGCGGCGCTGCCCGCTTCGATCTGACAACAGACAGCGCAGGCGCAACCAAGGCCTGCATCGTATTACCCCTGAAGTCCCAGCCATGAACACCAGTCCGCCGCGCGCCCTGATTGCCGAAGACGAACCGCTGCTGGCCCTGGCATTGCAGCAGTTGCTGGGCCAGCTCTGGCCCCAGTTGCATATCGAGGCCAGCGTGGCCGACGGCATCAGCGCCGTGCAGCAGGCGCTGAGCCGGCTGCCCGATCTGCTGTTCCTGGACATTCGCATGCCCGGCCAGACGGGGCTGGAAGCCGCCGCCGAAATCGCCGATGCCTGGCCTGAGGAGCAAGCACTGCCGGCGATTGTCTTTGTCACCGCCTACGATCAGTACGCCCTGGCGGCCTTCGAGGCCTGCGCCATGGACTATGTGCTCAAGCCGGTGCAGGCGGCGCGCCTGGGCCAGACCGTGCAGCGCCTGCAGCAGTGGTGGCAGCAGCGCCAGCCGGTACAGGGCACGGACCTTGCCATGCACAATCACCGTCAGCTCGAACAGCTGCTCGGGCTGCAGCAGCAACTGCTGGGGCAGGGCCCCGCCGCGCTGCAGATTATTCAGGCCAGCGTCGGCAACCAGATCCATATGGTGAGGGTGCAGGACATCATCTACCTCGAAGCCGCCGACAAATACCTGCGCGTGCTGACGGCCGCTCAGGAGTATCTGATCCGCACTCCGCTCAAGGATCTGCTGCCGCAACTGGACGCCCGCGAGTTCTGGCAAATCCATCGCGGCACCGTGGTGCGCGCTCAAGCCATTGCCAGCGCCCAACGTGACGAGTCCGGACGCCTCGGCCTGCTGCTGCGCGAGCGCCCTGAAAAGCTGGCCGTCAGCCGTCTCTACGCAGCGCGCTTCAAGGCGATGTAGCCAGCTCCATCACATCCTCCCAGTCCACACCCTGCATGGCATCCCAATGCGCCACGATGACGCTGCGGGGCCGCGCCGGGTTCTTGAGCTCGGCGGACATGGCAGCCAGCGCATGCTGCACATAGCGCTCGGACGGCTTGTCCAGCGCCGCCAGCGGCTCGTCGATCAGTACCAGCTCGGCGGCGCTGGCCCAGCCAGCGGCCATCCACAGCTTGCGCTGCGTGCCCGATGACAAGGCCAGCAGCGGCTTGTGCAAATGCGGCTCCAGCCCGAAGCCCTGCACATGCTGCTCGAACTGCTGCTGCGACCAATGCGGATACAGCGTGCGCTGCAAAGCCACCCAGCTCTCGGCCGGCATCTGGCTATAGACATCGTTGAGCGGCTGGCGCGGGTCCTGCCAGAAGCAGGAGCTTGCAGCCAGGCGGCCGTTGTCGGCGAACGGATAGTGCAGCAAGCCCATGCGCAGCGGCAGTTGCCCGGCCAATGCCTTGAGCCAGCTGGTCTTGCCCGTGCCCTCGTCGCCTTGCAGCAGGCACAGTCCGGCATGCCAGCAATGCGAGGCCTCATGGGCCACGGTTCGGCCCGGGTAGCCGAAGCTCACCTGCAGAGCCTGCACCATGCACAGCGACTCGCAGCCTTCATCAAGTTCAGAATTCATAGCTGACAACGCCTTGTATATATATGTCCACGGCTGATTGTGGCCAAAGAACCCACGGCCATGCGCAAAGCAAGGCACAGGCACAATGGCGTCCCCCCTCAACAGCGCGCAATATGCCATGGCTCTGGATTATCTGGAATTCGATTACAGCGAAGATGAAGAAGGCACTGGCACCTGGGACGCCATGGCCAGCGTCAAGGCCGAGCGCGTGCCGGCTTTGACCGGCGAAATCGAAGCCCTGCTGCGCTGGGCCAGCCAGAAGTTTGCGGGCCGCCAAGGGCCCCTGGAAGACGGCAATGACTGGGACTATGACCTGCAGGCGCAGGACGATGACGGCCAGCCCCTGAGCGCCCGCTTCGACAGGGCAGCAGGCAAGCTGGAGCTGCAGGCCTCTGCCACGGGCCGCACCACGGTCAGCCTTTGCCTTTCGGGCTCCACGCAGTTCGGCGATGCACTGCGCCAGGCCTTTGATCTCGAAGCCTGACATCCTGGCCCGAGGCTGCAGCGCCTGAAGCTTGAAGTCAGGTGCGCGCTGTGCACAATGGATGGCTCCAAGCGATCTGCAAAGGCATGTCCATGACCGAGCGACTCTCTGCCCCGTTTGTCATCGAGCAATTTATCAAGGCACCGCGCGAGCTGGTCTACGCGGCCTTCACGCAAGGCGAGCACCTGAGCCACTGGATGCGCCCGCCGGGCATGGTGATGACGCAATGCGAAGTGGATGCACGCGAAGGCGGCAGCTTTCATTACGGCATGCGCGCCGAGGCCATGCCCCAGGCGCCCGCCATGTGGGGCAAATGGAGCTTCAGGGAGCTGAAAGCACCCGAGCGCATCGTCGTCGTGGTGCAGTTCAGCGATGCCGTAGGCGGCGTCACGCGCCACCCGATGGCCCCGCAATGGCCGCTCTATACCTTGTCGACCACCACGCTCAGCGAGGAATCCGGCGGCACGCGCCTGCATCTGGAATGGCGTGCCCTTAACGCCAGTGCCGTGGAAGAAGCGGTGTTCGACAGCTCGCACGCCAGCATGAACATGGGCTGGAGCGGCAGCATGCAGTTGCTGGCCGGCTATCTGGCCAGGATACAGGCGGCCTAGCGATCCATATCCTGGCGCTGCCTGGGTGGCTCGGCCGCATTTCTGCGACTGGCTCCGGCACGCCCGGCCTTGCTCCACTGATAGTCCACTCCATCGGGCGTCTTGCCATCCTCGACCGCAGACACGCCCACAGGCCCGACCATATCGCGCAACTCCGACGAAATCACCACATGGGCATGGCGCTCGTCCTTGCGCAGTTGCTGGCACAGGGCCAGCGCCTCGCTCATCTGCGCATCGGAGAAGGCCCGGCATTGCGGCAGCCAGACTGATGTCTGGCCCTCGGGCTCGGAATTGCGCAGGTAGAAAACAGCAATGCTCATGGTTTGATCTTCACAACAACAGAGCCACGGTTGTAACCCAGACCACAAGCCTGCACGGCGCGCTCACTCTTTGCGCTGCCCCGCATCCAGCGGCTCCCAGCCCCCTGCCACATTCTTGAGCAAGGTGTTCACGGCCGTCAGCCTGCGGTTTCTGACGCTGTTGAGGCTGTTCTGGGCGCTGAGCACCGTCGTCTGGGCCGAGAGCACGTTCAGATAGGCCACGATGCCGGCCTGGTACTGGTTGTTGGCCACGGTCAGCGACTTCTGCGCTGCGGCCAGGGCCTCGGTCTGCACCTGCTCCTCCTGGGCCAGATTGACGGCGGCGACCAGATTGTCCTCCACCTCCTGCAGCGCCGTCAGCACAGTCTGCTTGTAGGTGGCGGCATTCAGGTCCAGCGTGGCACGGGCCGACTCCACGGCCGCCGAACGCGCGCCGCCGTCAAACAGGCTCATGGCCAGCGCCGGTCCCAGCGACCAGAACAGATTCGGCGCATTGAGCAGATCGGAGAGCACGGAGTTGCGATAGCCGGCCGATGCCGACAGGGTCAGCGAGGGGAAATAGGCCGCACGCGCCACGCCGATCTGCGCATTGGCCATGGCCACGCGGCGCTCGGCAGCAGCAATGTCGGGGCGCCTCTCCAGCAAGGTGGAGGCCAGCATCTCGGGCACGGCAGGCGGCGTCGGCAGGTGGCCGGTGACCGGCAGGCTGAAGTTGGCCGGAGCCTTGCCCAGCAAGGCCGCCAGCGCATGCTCGTACTGGGCGCGCGTGATGCGGGCTTCCAGCAGGCTGGCCTGGGTGCTCTTGTACTGGGACTGGGCCTGGGCCACATCGGCCGAAGACACCACGCCCGCCTGGTAGCGATTCTGCGTGAGCTTCAGACTTTGCTTGTAGGCCTCCAGGCTCTCCTGCAGATACTTCATCTGCGCCTCGGCGGCACGCAGCGAGAAATAGGTCTGGGCCACCGATGCCTGGGCCGACAGACGGGCCGCAGCCAGATCGTCGGCACTGGCCTGGGCCGAAGCCCGGCTGGCATCCACCGCGCCCGAGAGCTTGCCCCAGAGATCCAGCTCCCAGCTGGCGCTCAGGCCCAGCGAGAAGTTGTTGTTGATGCTGCCGCTGCGCGCCACGTTCTCGCCGTTGGTATTGCTGTAGGTGCCGCCGCCGGTCAAGGCACGCGAGCCGCTGCCCGTGGTGCTGAGCGTGGGCAATTGCGCGGCGCGGCTGCTGGCGACGGCGGCCTGGGCCGAGCGCAGACGGGCCACGGCCTGCTCCACGCCGGGATTGCCTGCGGCTGCCGCCTGCTGCAGCTGATCGAGCGTGCTGTCGCCATACACCGTCCACCACTGGTCGGGCACTGCAGCGGCCGGGCTGGCCGCCGAGCTCTGCGCCGGTTGCCAGACGCCGAACTGCGCGGCCTCGGGCGTGGCCTCCTTGAAGCGGGCCGGCACATCGAGCCGGGGAGGCTGATAGGCGGGCTGGGTGGAACAGGCCGCCAGCGCCAGCGCCGCAGCAAGCGGCAGCAGACGCGGCATCCAGCGGGGCAGCGACCGGGGAGAATTCTTCATAAAAGTGAGCTGCTTGCGCTTATCCTGATTGGATTTAAAGCCGATTTGATTCAAAAAATGTGCTGGCATATACATCTCACTTCGCCTCAGCCATGGCAGAGGCCTGAGCGCCGCGCCTTCTGGCCGGACGACGCGCCCAGAGGCGCAGCACGCTGCGGCGCACACGGTCCAGCAGCACATAGACCACGGGCGTGGTGTAGAGCGTGAGCAACTGGCTCAGCAGCAGGCCACCCACGATCGCAATGCCCAGGGGCTGGCGCAGCTCGGCACCGTCGCCCCGGCCCAGGGCCAGGGGCAGCGCGCCGAACAGGGCCGCCATGGTGGTCATCAGTATGGGGCGCAGGCGCAGATGGCAGGCCCGATAGATGGCCTGGGCCGCCGTGGCATGACCGCCTTTCTCGCGTTCCAGCGCGAAGTCGATCATCATGATGGCGTTCTTCTTGACCAGTCCGATCAGCAGGATCACACCGATGAAGGCGATCAGCGAGAACTCGGTCTTGAACCACATCAGCGCCAGCAGCGCGCCCACGCCGGCCGAGGGCAGCGTGGACAGAATCGTCAGCGGGTGGACCAGGTTCTCGTAGAGGATGCCCAGCACCAGATAGATGGTGATGATGGCCGCGAGAATCAGCAGGGGCTGGCCCGCCAGCGCCTGCTGGAAGGCTCCGGCCGAGCCGCTGAAGCTGCCGCGGATGGATACCGGAACGCCCAGCTCCAGCATGGCATTGCGGATTGCGTCATTGGCCTGCGACAGCGAGACATTGGGCGCCAGGTTGTAGCTCACGGTGCTGGCCGGCGTGCCGCTCTGGTGCTGCACGGACAGCGGCGTGGTCGAGGTGGTGATCCTGGCAAAGGCCGTCAGCGGAATCTGCTGGCCCGCGCTGTTGACGAAGAAGAAGCCGCGCAGCGTCTCCGGGCTCTGCAGATACTGGGACGAGGCCGTCATCACCACGCGGTACTGGTTGAGCGGGTTGTAGATCACGCCCACCTGGCGCTGGCCGAAGGCATCGTTGAGCGTGTTGTCGATCTGCGCCACTGTCAGGCCCAGGCGCGTAGCCTGGTCGCGGTCTATGACCAGCTTGGTCTGCATGCCGTTGTCCTGGACATCGCTGTTGACATCGGTCAGTTCCGGCAGCGTGGACAGCACCTGGCGGATGCGCGGCTCCCACAGGCGCAGCTCGGCCGTATCGTCGGCCTGCAGCGTGTACTGATAGGAGGACATGCTCTGGCGCCCGCCAATGCGCACATCGCTCTGGGTCATCATGAACAGCCGCGCGCCAGGTTCGTCCTTGAGCTTTTCACGCAGGCGGTTGATGACTTCGTCGCTAGACACCTTGCGCTCGGCCATGGGCTTGAGCGACATGAACATATTCGCCGCATTGGCCTGGCCGCCGCCGGTGAAGCCGGTCACATACTCCACGGCCGGGTCCTGTTGCACCACATCGAGAAAACGCTTGATGCGGCGCTCCATGGCCTGAAAGGACGTGGACTGGTCGGCACGGATGAAGCCCATGACGCGGCCCGTGTCCTCGCTGGGCATGAAGCCCTTGTCTATGGTCTGGTAGAGATGGATGTTGAGGCCTATGACCGCGACCAGACTCAGCAGCACCACGGGCTGGTGGCGCAGACCCCAGGCCAGGGTGCGGCGGTAAAGCGCCGTCACGCGCAGCTCGAAGCGATCCATGGCCAGCGAGATGCGCAGCCAGAACGCATCCCAGCGGCGCGTGAAGGGGCGCCTGGCGCGTTCGGCACGGCGGCGCTCCTCCTCTGCCGGTGTGCGCAGCAGAGCCGCACACATCATGGGCGTGGTGGTCAGCGAGATGATCATGGAGACCAGAATCGCCGCCGACATGACCACGGCAAACTCGCGGAAGAACCGCCCCACGATGCCGGCCATGAACAGAATGGGCACGAACACCGCAATCAGCGACAGGCTCATGGAGACCACGGTGAAACCGATCTCGCGCGCGCCTTCGATGGCAGCCTGCATGGCGGTCTTGCCGCGCTCCATGTGGCGCATCACGTTCTCCAGCACCACGATGGCATCGTCCACCACAAAGCCTGCGGCCACCGTCAGCGCCATCAGCGAGAGGTTGTCCAGCGTATAGCCGCACAGATACATGACGCCGAAGGTGCCCATCAGCGAGGCAGGCACGGCCACGGCCGGAATCAGCGTGGCACGCAGGCGGCGCAGAAAGACGAACACCACCATGATGACCAGCGCTATCGAGATCAGCAGCGCGTTCTGCACCTCCTTGACCGAGGCGCGCAGCGTGGGCGTGCGGTCCGAAATCACCGTGACATCGATGGCCGGATTGATGGAAGCCCTGAGCTGGGGCAGCATGGCGCGCACCTTGTCCACGGCCTGCAGGATGTTGGCGTCGGGCTGCTTGAACACCTGCAGCAGCACGGCGGGCTTGCCGTTCATCACGCCGTAGTTGCGTATGTCCTGCACGGAGTCGGTGACATCGGCCACATCGGACAGTCGCACGGCATTGCCGTTGTTCCAGCGCAGCACCAGGGGCGCGTATTCTGCGGCAGTGCGTGCCTGGTCGTTGGTGGCCACCTGCCAGTAGTGGTCTTCGCGCTCCACGGCGCCCAGGGGGCGGTTGGCATTGGTGGCGGTGATGGCCGTGCGCACGGAATCCAGAGATACGCCATTGGCGGCCAGCCGCACCGGGTCCAGCTCCACGCGCACGGCCGGCAGCGCGCCGCCGTTGATCGATGCCTGGCCCACGCCTTCCACCTGGGCCAGCTTCTGCGCCAGCACCGTGGAGGCCGCGTCATACATCTGGCCTCGTGTGAGGGACTGGGATGTCAGCGCCAGAATCATGATGGGCGCGTCGGCCGGGTTGACCTTGCGATAGGTCGGGTTGCCCGGCATGCCCGAAGGCAGCAGCGTGCGCGCCGCATTGATGGCGGCCTGCACGTCGTGGGCAGCGCTGTCCACCGTGCGCGTCAGATCGAACTGCAGCGTGATGCGCGTGCTGCCCATGCTGGAGCTGGACGTCATCTCGTTGACGCCCGCAATCGCGCCCAGGGCGCGCTCCAGCGGCGTGGCCACGGTGGCCGCCATGGTGTCCGGCGCCGCGCCGGGCAGGCTGGCGGTCACCGAAATCGTCGGATAGTCCACCTGCGGCAACGGCGCCACCGGCAGCTGGAAATAGGCCACGCCGCCCACCAGAGCCATGCCTATGGTCAGCAGCAGGGTCGCAATGGGCCGGAAGATGAAGGGCGTGGAGATGCTCATGGACGCGCCCCGTCCCGGCCGCCATCCTCGGCCTCGCCCATGACCTCGGCTTCGGAATGCGGCACATGCTTGACGGCCGGCAGGCCGCGCCTGGTGCGCCAGCCCTCGGCCCAGTTTTCAAAAGTCAGATAGATCACCGGCGTGGTGAACAGCGTCAGCAACTGGCTCAGCAGCAGACCGCCCACCAGGGTCACACCCAGGGGCTGGCGCAGCTCGCTGCCCACGCCGGTTCCCAGCATCATGGGCAACGCGCTCAGCAAGGCCGCCAGCGTGGTCATGAGAATCGGGCGGAAGCGCAGCAGACAGGCCTGGTAGATCGCGTCGCGCGCATTCATGCCCTCCTCGCGCTGGGCGTCCAGCGCGAAGTCGATCATCATGATGGCATTCTTCTTGACGATGCCAATCAGCAAGATGATGCCGATGATGGCGATGATGTCCAGATCCAGCCCAGACACCAGCAGCGCCAGCAGCGCCCCCACACCCGCCGACGGCAGGGTGGAGAGAATCGTGATCGGGTGAATCGTGCTCTCGTAGAGCACACCCAGCACGATGTACATGGTGATGATGGCGGCCAGCACCAGCAGCAGGGTGTTGGAGAGCGAGGCCTGGAAAGCCAGCGCCGCGCCCTGGAACTGCGTGTCCACCGACAGCGGGATCTGCCCCTCGTCGCGCAACTGCGCAATGATGGTTTGCGCCGCCTCCACCGCATGACCCAGCGACACGCCGGATGCGGTGTTGAACGAAATGGTGGCTGCCGGCAACTGCCCCACATGGTTGACGGCCAGCGCCATCGGGCGCTCGCTCACCGTGGCAATCGATGACAGCGGCACCGGCGCACCGTTGCTCGATGCGGCATAGATATTCTGCAGGGCCTCGGGCCCGATCTTGAACTGCGGCGCCACCTCCAGCACCACGCGGTACTGGTTGGACTGCGTGAAGATGGTGGAGATCAGACGCTGGCCGAAAGCGTTGTAGAGCGCCGAGTCCACCGACGAGACCGTCACGCCCAGGCGGCTGGCCTGGGCCCGGTCGATCTGCACATAGGCCTGACGGCCCTGGTTCTGCAGATCGCTGCTCACATCGAGCAGCTGGGGCAGTTGCTGCAGACGCTCGACCAACATCCTGGTGCTGGCCGTGAGCTGGTTCATGTCCGGCGAGGAAAGCAGCAACTGATACTGGGTGCGAGCCTGGCGATCCTCTATGGTCAGGTCCTGCACGGGCTGGGCATAGAGGCGGATGCCGGGCACGGCGCGGGAGTCCTCGGCCAGGCGGTTGAGCACCACGGGCAGACGGTCGCGCTGGGCATGGGGCTTGAGGTCGATCTGGATGCGGCCGGTATTGAGCGTGGTGTTGGTGCCATCCACACCGATAAACGAGGAGATGGATGCCACGGCCGGGTCCTTGAGCAAATGCTCGGCCAGCGCCTGCTGGCGCTCGGCCATGGCGGCAAAGGAGATGGACTGGTCGGCCTCGGTGGTCGCGGCAATCGTGCCCGTATCCTGCTCGGGGAAAAAGCCCTTGGGCACGACGAAATACAGCAGCACCGTGACCACCAGCGTGGCGATGAACACCAGCCAGGTCAGCTTGCTGTGATCCAGCACCCAGGTCAGCATGCGGCCGTATTCGGCAATCACCTTGTCGAAAAAGCGCGCGACCGCAGCGTCGAAGCCCTTGGACTCGGCCTTTTTCTTCTCGGCCTCGGGTTGGTGGCGCAGCAGGCGCGCGCACAGCATGGGGGTGAGCGTGAGCGAAACCACGGCCGAGATCAGGATCGCCACCGTCATGGTGATCGCGAATTCGTGGAACAGACGGCCCACCACATCCCCCATGAACAGCAGCGGAATCAGCACCGCGACCAGGGAGATGGTCAGCGAGATGATGGTGAAGCCGATCTGCTTGGCACCCTTGAGCGCGGCCTGCATGGGCGGCTCGCCCTTTTCCACATAGCGGGCGATGTTCTCGATCATCACGATGGCATCGTCCACCACAAAGCCCGTGGCAATGGTCAGTGCCATCAGCGTGAGGTTGTTGATGGAAAAACCCGCCAGATACATGACGCCGAAAGTGCCTACCAGCGACAGCGGCACCGCCACGCTGGGAATCAGCGTGGCCGATGCGCTGCGCAGGAACAGGAAGATCACCATCACCACCAGGGCGATGGCCAGGGCCAGTTCGAACTGCATGTCCTTGACCGAGGCGCGAATGGTCACGGTGCGGTCGGTCAGCACCTGCACGTCGATAGAGGCCGGCAGCGTCTCCTTGAGCTGGGGCAGCAGGTTCTTGATGGCATCGACGGTGTCGATCACGTTCGCGCCGGGCTGGCGGCGGATATTGAGGATCACGGCCGACTTGGAGCCAGTCTCGGGCGTGCCCGACCAGGCTGCCAGACGCGTGTTCTCGGCGTCGTCCACGGTCTGCGCCACATCGGACAGGCGCACGGGGTTGCCGTTCTTGAAGGCGATGATCAGGTTGCGGTACTCGGCCGCCGACTGCATCTGGTCGTTGGCATCGATGGTCGATGCGCGGTTGGGGCCATCAAAGCTGCCCTTGGCGGTCTTGACGTTGGCCGCAGAGATGGCGGTGCGCACATCGTCCAGCGTCATGCCGAAGCTGGCCAGCGCTGCGGGGTTGGCCTGGATGCGCACGGCCGGGCGGCGCGCGCCGGCAATGGCCACCAGGCCAACGCCCTTGACCTGGGAGAGCTTGGGCGCAAGGCGGTTCTCCACCAGATCGTTGATCTTGATGACGGGCAGCGAAGGCGAACTGATGGCCAGTGTCAGCACCGGCGCATCGGCCGGGTTGACCTTGCTGTAGAGCGGGGGCATGGGCAGGTCGCTGGGCAGCAGATTGGTGCCCGCGTTGATGGCGGCCTGCACCTGCTGCTCGGCCACGTCCATGGACATATCGAGCGCAAAGCGCAGGCTGATCACCGATGCGCCGCCCGAACTGGTCGAGGACATCTGGTCCAGCCCTGGCATCTGGCCGAACTGGCGCTCCAGCGGTGCCGTGACGTTGGAGGTCATCACATCGGGGCTGGCCCCGGGGTAGAGCGTGGTGACCTGTATGGTGGGGTAGTCCACCTCGGGCAGGGCCGAGATAGGCAGCAGGCGGTAGGCAAGAATGCCCGAGATCAGCACCGCCACCATCAGCAAGCTGGTGGCGATGGGCCGAAGAATGAAGAGGCGCGAGAGATTCATGATGGCCGCAGGCTCTGGCTATGCTCAGCGCGCCGCGCCGCTGGTCTCAGCCTTGCCGCCTGCTTCGCGCTCGGCGCGCAGCTTCTGGAAGAAAGCGCGGCGCTCTTCGGGCGACAGGGCCTCCAGCTTGGCGCGCTGCTCGGGAGTCAGCTGGGGACGGTCCCCCCGGCCCTCGGATCTTTCCGTGCGGCCCTCGCCGCCTTCACCACGCTCGGCCCCGGCCTGGGGCCTGGCCTCGTTCGCAGCGGCAGGCTTGGCATCCGGCTTCGCATCGGTCTTGGCGTCCGGCTTGGAGGGACTGCCCTGCGCCTCGCGCGGCTGATCGCCACGGGCGTCCGTGCCACGCGGTCCCTGGCCGGAACCTGCATTGCCGCCATTGGCACCGCGCTCGGCGCGCAGCTTCTGGAAGAACTCCTTGCGTTCCTCGGGCGTCATCTTGGAGACTTTTTCACGCTGCTCGGGACTGAGGTTGCGCATCATGCCGCGCGGCTGGCTGGCGGCATCCTGCACGGCCTGGTCGACCTTCTTGACCTTTTCGGAGTCCACCACCGTCACCTGCGCGCCTTCGCGCAGGCGGTCGATGCCGTCGGTCACCACCTTGTCGCCGGGCTCCAGCTCGCCGCGCACGCTGACATAGTCACCGTCCGTCACGCCCACAGTGATCTTGCGCTGAGTGACCGTGTTGTCGGGCTTGACCAGATAGACGAAATTGTTCTGCACCGCATTCGCGGGCACGACCAGCGCCTGATCGAACTGGCGCAGCTGCAGCTTGACGTTGACGAACTGATTCGCGAACAGCTTGCGCTCCGCGTTGTCGAACGAGGCCTTGGCTTTGACCGTGCCCGTGGTCGTGTCGATGGTGTTGTCCAGCGCATTGAGCTGGCCCTTGGCCAGCATCTGCTTTTGCTCGCGGTCCCAGAGCTCTACGGGCATGAGCTTGCCCTCGCGCAGTTGCTGGGCCAGCGTGCCGACATGGGTTTCGGGAATGGAGAAAACGGCGTCGATGGGACGAATCTGGGAGATTGTCACCAGCCCGTTGGTATCGGAAGGGTTGACCACGTTGCCGAGGTCGGCCTGGCGCAGGCCCAGGCGACCCGAGATGGGGGCCGTGATCCTGGTATAGCTCAGCTGCAGCTTGGCCGCATCGACCTGACCCTGATCGGCCGCCACCGTGCCCTGCAGCTGGCGCACCAGCGCGGCCTGGGTATCGACCTGCTGGCGGGCAATCGAGTCCTGGGCCTGCAGTTCCTTGTAACGCTGCAGATCGAGCTGCGCATTCTTGAGCTGGGCCTGATCGCGTGCCAGAGAGCCCTGCACCTGCGCCAGCGAGGCAGCAAAGCTGCGCGGGTCGATCTCGGCCAGCAACTGGCCGGCCTTGACCTCGTCCCCCTCCTTGAAGTGCAGCTTGAGCAGCTCGCCCGAAACCTTGGCGCGCACCACGGCCGTGGCACGTGCATTCATGGTGCCGATGGCGCTCACGAGCACGCGCATGTCACGCTGCTCCACCACTCCGACGCTCACGGGCTGAGCCTGGCTCATGCCGCCAGGGCCGCCGGGGCCGCCCGGCCCTGCGCGACCATTGCGCCCTGCGCGTGCACCGGGCCCGCCCGCTCCCTGCTTAGGAGCTGCAGACGCAGACGTATCGCCGCTTGCACCCTGTTTTTGCGCATACCACCAATAGCCACCGCCAGCGGCTGCCAGGGCGAGCACCACCGTGGCAAGCAAGACGGGCCGGACCTTGCCCTGCTGTAAAGAATGACGATTGGGGTGCAATTTGGATGAGCTGGACATGGTTGAGCGCAGGAATTTCGAGCCTGAATTGGCGCCAATGGTATCCAGTTGCAATCAAACCCCGGGTCAGGCAGCGCCGGCTTTGCCAGCATTTACCCCCGCTTTACCTTGGGTTTACCTGCTGAAGTTCCGTATTCGGAGACTTAAACAGTGCTGACTTTCATAGCTGCAATGACGGCGTTTTCAGGCCTCATGCTTGGCGGCTGACACTGCCCCTTGCTGCGTCCGCCATGCGGCGCAGGGAATCCGGCTCCAAGGAGAAACCCATATGACCACCGAACGCCTGACCAATCACCCCGAAGAAGCCGCCGTGCGCGTGCCGCTGGAGCTGTATATGCGCGGCCATGCCGAAGACAATGCCGAGCATATGCGCGCAGCCTTCATGCCCACGGCCCGGCTGGAGTCCGTGCGCGAAGGCCCGCTGACCTCCTGGGACCTGGACTTCTACTGCCAGCGCTTCAAGAACACGCCCGCTGCCGACGAAGCCACGCGTCGCCGCGTCATCGACTCCCTGGACATCGTGGGCACGGCCGCCATGGCCAAGGTCACGCTCTACCACGGTGCCGTGACATTCACCGACTACTTTGTGCTGCTCAAGACCGAGCAGGGCTGGAAGATTGCCAACAAGGCTTTCCACGCCCAGCCTCAGTAAGGTTTGGCCAGCTCCATCCAGCCCCTGGCCTCAGGCTCAGGGGCTTTTTTATTCATGCGCTGGTCAACGGGTCAGCAGCCAGAGCGCGCCCAGCACGATGACAGCCCCAAGGCCCCAGGCCCAGACGGGGATGCCTGACGATTCGCGCGGCGGCGCCGAGGGCGTGGCGTCCAGCGGCGCGTAGCTGGTGGAGGCCGCGTCGTGCTCCCAGGAGCGTGTATCCAGCTCTTCTGCACCGCCTTCGTCTTCGGACTGCTCGCTAGGGTGGCGCTGCTGCATCAAGGCTTCGAAGCGCGCAAAGAAGTCCTCGGCCATGCTCTTGGCTGCGCCGTCGATCAGGCGCTGGCCCAACTGGGCAATCTTGCCGCCCACCTGAGCCTGCACCTCGTACTGCAGCTCGCAATGCCCTGCATCGGTGGGTGTCAGATCGACCTTGGCCTGGCCCTTGCCAAAGCCGGCCACACCGCCCTGACCTTCAAAGGCAATCGTGTAGCTCTTGGGCGGCTGCACGTCCGACAGCGTGACCCGGCCGTTGAACTTGGCCGATACCGGACCGATCTTCACGGACATGGCCACCGCATAGGAGCCATCGCCTGCATCCTCGAACTTCTCGCAGCCGGCCAGGCATTGCTGCAAGGTTTGCGGATCGTTGAGCGCTTCCCAGGCCTGCTGCTGGCTCACGGCAAGAGGACGGCTGGCATGCATTTCCATGGTGTTCTCCTTTTCAATCTCGGTGAGGCAGTTGCAGCAGCTTCGCCAGGTGGACAGCCAGTTGCTGCAACGACTGCAGGTTGTGCACGGCCAGCATGGCATGGCTGTGACGATGCAGCACCTGCGCGCCTTTGGCCAGCGGGGCATACCCGTCAAAACGCAACAAGGGGTTGAGCCAGACAATGCGCGCACTGTGCCGCGCCAGCCATTGCAGCTCCCGCTCCAGCAGCGCACTGTCGCCGGTATCCAGCCCGTCGCTGACCAGCAGCACCAGGGTACGTCGCCCCACCAGATGGCGCGCCCCCTGGCGGCGCAGCTGTGCCAGGCACTCTCCCAGGCAGGTGCCGCCGCCGAAATCGTCGATGTCGCGATTGAGCTGGGCCAGCATGGCATCGGGGTCGCTGTGGGCAAAAGCCCGGTTCAGCTCCTGCAGGCCGGTTCCCATGCTGTAGACATGGCGGCGCAGCTGCGGATATCGCCGGGGGCTGGTGGCCTGGTGCAGAAATGCCAGCAGCAGACGCACATAGCGCTCCATGGAGCCCGACACATCGACCAGCGCCAGCCAGGGCATGGGCAGCCGCTTGCGCCTGCGCCATTTGAGACTTGCCAGCTCGCCGCCCGTGGCTGCCGCCGCCTTCAGACTGGCGGGCCAGTGCACGCGCAGCCCCGAGGCGCGCAGCTCGCTTCTGCGACTGCGATAGCTGGGCAGCGGCAAGCGGATATCGCGCGCCAGCTGCTGCACCAGGCGGTACTCGCTGGCACTGAGCTGGTTGAAATCCGCGTGTTGCAGCCTGCGCCGGTCGCTGGCCGACATGGCGGCATCCAGCGTCAGCTCCTCGCTCGCGGTCTTTTGCCGTGCGGCGCGAATCGCCGACAAGGCCTCTTGCACACGCGGCCTGTGACGCGGCCTGGCAGCCTCAGGCGCGCCCGGCAGCAACTGGCTCAGAAGCTGCTGGGCCACCTCGGGGTTGCGAAAGTAGGCCGCAAACAGCTCGCGAAAGACCGCCAGATCCTGTTCGCGCGAAACCAGCACGGCCTCCAGCGCGGCGGCCACGTCCTCGCGGTTCATGCCCACCAGCATCAGGCCTTTCTGGGCCAGCGCCAGGCGCTCGGCATCCACCGCCAGCCCCGCGCGGCGCAGGGCTCGGCCAAACCCCAGCAGATTGATGGGCAGCTTGCCGCTGCGCGCGTCCCCCCACCAGCTCACGCTTGCGGGCCGCTCTGGCGACTGCGCCTGCAGCTCAGGGTGTGGCATCGGGCTCCAGCAATTGCTGCAGACGCTCTGGCGTGAGCGCGGCCACGTCCTCGCGCTGCTTGAACAGAATGCCCGCCGTCTCGTGCACCAGCTCGGGGTCTATGACCAGGGTGTCGAGCGCCACCAGCGCCTTGGCCCACTCCACGCTTTCGGCAATGCCGGGCGTGCGCTCGAAGGCATCGGCAAACGGGCGGCTGCGCAGCCGGTCCACAAAGCGCGCGATCTGCTCGGTCAAGGCCGCTGCGGCCTCAGGCACCTTGGACTGGACAATGGCCAGCTCGCGCTCGCGCTCGGGATAGTCCAGCCAGTGATAGAGACAGCGGCGCTTGACCGCGTCATGCAGATCACGCGTGCGATTGCTGGTAAGAATGGTGACCGGCGGCAGTTGGGCCCTGATGACCCCGAGCTCGGGAATGCTGACCTGGTACTCGCCCAGATATTCGAGCAAAAAGGCCTCGAAAGGCTCGTCGGCCCGGTCCACCTCGTCAATCAGCAGCACCGCGCCGGGCGCAGGTGCCTGCAGGGCCTGCAGCAAAGGGCGGCGTACCAGATAGCGCGGCTGATAGACCTCCTGCTCGACAGCCTCCAGTTCCGCCGCGCCACGCAGCTCGGCCGCGCGCAGGTGCAACAGCTGAGCCGCGTAATTCCACTCATACAGCGCTTCACGCTGCTCCAGGCCGTCATAGCACTGCAGCCGGATCAGTTGCCGCGCCAGCACCTGGGACAGCGCCTGGGCCAGCGAGGTCTTGCCAACGCCCGGCTCCCCCTCCAGCAGCAGGGGCCGCTGAAGCCTGAGCGCCAGAAACACGGCCGTAGCCAGACGCCGGTCCGCGAAATAGCCCACTTCCTGCAAGGCGGCCAGCAGCCCATCCACCGACTCCAAAGCGCTGTTCACATCAGTATTCATAGCTGCCTGCGCTTTATCCATATAGACCAGAGCCACTTTTCTTCAAAATACAAGAACGAGACAGCAAGCAAGGACCGCCCCGCAGCGAGGCTGTTGCCCCCTCCCGCGAAGCGAGAGAGGGGAAAGCGGCCAAGCCGCTCAGACTGAGAGCAGTTGATCCACCGCCCGCTGTGTCAGGACGCTGATCAGCTGCGCCCGGTAGCGCGCACTCGCGTGCAGATCGCTGTTGAGCTCGCTGTCGTCGATAGGCACTGCAGCCGCCGCAGCGGCCGTGAGACTCTGGTTGAGCGCCGCTTCCAGGCCTGCGTGGCGGAAGACCGATAGTCCCGCACCGGTCACGGCCACATGCACGCCCTGCACCGTCTGCGCCACAAACACGCCCACCAGCGCAAAGCGCGAAGCGGGCTGCTGGAACTTGATATAGGCGGCCCTTCTGGGCACCGGAAAGCGCACGGCCTTGATCAGCTCGCCCTCTTCGAGAGCCGTGGTGTACATGCCCTGGAAGAAGTCCTCGGCCGCAATCTCGCGCCGACTGGTGACCACGACAGCACCCAGACCCAGCACCGCACTGGGATAGCATGCCGCGGGGTCGTTGTTGGCCAGCGAGCCGCCCATCGTGCCTCGCGCTCGCACCTGGCGATCGCCAATACCGCCCGCCAACTCGGCCAGCGCAGGAATGGCGTGCTGCACCTCGCGGCTGGCAGCCACATCGGCATGACGGGTCATGGCACCGATCTCGACCTGATCGCCGCTGACGCGGATTCCCGCCAGACCATCGACCTGGTTGAGGTCCACGATCGCACCAGGCTGGGCCAGGCGCAGCTTCATGGATGGAATCAGGCTCTGGCCGCCGGCCAGAAACTGACCGCTGGCAGCGCTCACCTCATCCAGCGTCCGGGGATTGGAGTAACTGAAGGCATACATATGTGTTGTCCTCTCTTCCTCTCAGTCGGGTGCCTCAGGGGCGTGCAGCATCGATGGCTTCCCACACGCGGTGCGGGCTGGCAGGCATGTCCAGATCCTTGACGCCCAGGGAATGCAGAGCATCGAGCACGGCATTGATGACGGCTGGCGGCGAGCCTATGGCCCCGGCCTCGCCGCAGCCCTTGGTACCCAGCGGGTTATGGGTGCATGGCGTGCAGACCGTACCCAGCTTGAAGTCGGGCAGATCGTCGGCGCGGGGCATGGCGTAGTCCATGAAGCTGCCGGTCAGCAACTGACCCGAGTCACGGTCGTAGACGCAGTTTTCCAGCAGCGCCTGGCCGATGCCCTGGGCCAGTCCGCCATGGACCTGCCCCTCCACGATCATGGGGTTGATGATGGTGCCGAAATCGTCCACGGCACTGAAGCGGTCGACACACACCACGCCCGTGGCAGGATCCACCTCGACCTCGCAGATATAGGTGCCGGCCGGGAAGGTGAAGTTGGTGGGGTCGTAGAAAGCGGTCTCGTCCAACCCCGGCTCCAGCTTGTCCAGCGGATAGTTGTGCGGCACATAGGCCGTCAGCGCAATCTGGGCGAACGGCAGCTTTCTGTCGGTGCCGCGTACCGTGAACTCGCCTCCCGCGAAGTCGATGTCGGCATCGCTGGCCTCCATCAGGTGGGCGGCAATCTTCTTGGCCTTGGCCTCGATCTTGTCCAGCGCCTTCATGATGGCCGCACCTCCGACGCTGATGGAGCGCGAGCCATAGGTACCCATGCCAAAGGGCACGCGGCCCGTATCGCCATGGACGATCTCCACATGCTCGACGGGAATGCCCAGTCGGGCCGCCACCACCTGGGCAAAAGTGGTCTCATGCCCCTGACCATGACTGTGCGAGCCCGTAAACACCGTCACGCTGCCCGTGGGATGGACACGCACCTCGCCGCACTCGAACAAACCGGCACGTGCGCCTAGCGCCCCGGCAATATTGCTGGGAGCAAGGCCACAGGCCTCGATGTAGCTGCTGTAGCCCAGGCCGCGCTTGAGGCCTCTGGCCTCGCTGGCTGCGCGCCTGGTCGCAAAGCCCGCCACATCGGCCAGTTGCTCGGCCTGATCCATGCAGGCCTTGTAGTCGCCGGTGTCGTACTGCAGCGCCACTGGCGTCTGATAGGGAAAGCTGGTGATGAAGTTGCGACGCCGGATCTCGGCCTGGGACAGATTCATCTCCCAGGCACAGCGGCTGACCAGGCGCTCGAGCAGATAAGTGGCCTCGGGGCGGCCTGCACCCCGGTAGGCATCCACGGGCGAAGTGTTGGTGAACCAGGCATCGACCTCGATATGGATTTGCGGCGTGGTGTACTGACCCGCCAGCAAGGTTGCATAAAGAATGGTGGGCACGGCGCTGGCGAAAGTGGACAGATAGGCGCCCAGATTCGCATCGGTGTGCACACGCATGGCGAGGAACTTGCCATCGGCGTCCATGGCCATCTCGGCATGGCTGACATGGTCGCGGCCATGCGCATCGGTCAGGAAGGACTCGCTGCGATCGGCCGTCCACTTGATATTGCGGTTGAGCTTCTTGGCCGCCCAGGTCAGGCAGACATCCTCGGCATACAGAAAGATCTTGGAGCCGAAGCCGCCACCCACATCGGGAGCAATCACGCGCACCTTGCTCTCTGGCAGGCCCATGACGAAAGCCGTCATCAGCAGCCGCTCCACATGCGGGTTCTGGTTGGCCACGTACAGCGTGTACTCATCCATGGCGCGGTTGTAGCTGCCGATGGCCACGCGCGGCTCCATGGCATTGGGAATCAGGCGGTTGTTGACCAGGTCCAGCCGCGTCACATGGGCCGCGCCCGCAAACACGGCATCCACGGCGGCCTTGTCGCCTATCGCCCACTGGTAGCAGCGGTTGTCGGGGGCGATATCGTGAACCACGGCGCCGGGCTTTTTGCCACCCGCCGCATCGGCCACGTTCACGACCGCAGGCAGCACCGCGTAATCGACCTCCACCAGTTCGGCCGCATCGCGTGCCTGCTGCAGGGTCTCGGCAACCACCATGGCCACCTGGTCGCCCACATAGCGCACGGTATCGAGGGCCAGGATCGGGTGCGGCGGCTCCTTCATGGGCTCGCCATTGGTGCTGGTGATCAGCCAGCCGCAGGGCAGGCCGTTAATGCCGGCGGCCGCCACATCGGCGCCCGTGAGCACGCCGACCACGCCTGGCGCCGCCTTGGCGGCATCCACGTTGACGCTGCGCAGCCTCGCGTGGGCATGGGGCGAGCGCACAAATACCGCATAGGCCTGCGCGCCCAGCGTGATGTCGTCCGTGTACTGGCCTGCGCCGGTCAGAAAGCGATCATCCTCGCGGCGCAGAACGGCTTCGCCGATATGCGGCAGCTTGGAAAAGTCAGATGCACCCATGGTGTGTCTCCTCTTCTAGTTGTGATGCGCGGCTCAGGCGGCGCTCATGCCGTCGCGACCCACTTTGACTGCGGCGACGATGTTCTGGTAGCCCGTGCAGCGGCAGATATTGCCTTCGAGCAGTTCGCGGATTTCGGCATCGGTGGCCTGAGGCTTTTGGCGGCACAGATCCACCGCACTCATCACCATGCCGGGCGTGCAGAAGCCGCACTGCAGGCCATGGCACTGCTTGAACGCCGCCTGCATGGGGTGCATGGTTCCATCGGCAGCGGCCATGCCCTCTATGGTCTGGACCTCGGCACCCTGGGCCTGCACGGCCAGCATGGTGCAGGACTTGATGGCTTTGCCATTGACCAGCACCGTGCAGGCTCCGCACTGGCTGGTATCGCAGCCCACATGGGTGCCCGTCAGGCGCAGCTGTTCACGCAGCGCCTGCACCAGCAAGGTATTGGGGGGGACGTCAATGCTGGCCGCGCGGCCATTGACCAGGAACTGAACATTCATCGTGATGCCTCCTGCCTTTATCCGAAGAATTGGGTAACAAAGCACAACCGCACTCTCTATGTTGGGCAGTTACCGCGATGTAAAGCGCTAGGGTTGACCCCCAAGCCAGGCGAAACACGCACAGATATTCTCAAAATGAAACACTGTCCGGAGTCCGCATGTCGCCCGCCAGCCCCGCCCTTTCTGCGCAAGCCGCTGCCCATCCAGGTGCACGCGATTCACTGCTTGTACTAGCCAGGCAGCAGTTGCTGACGATGGACTCATCCCATGCGCTGGCACCGTCTGGCCTGGCTCCCTGGCTCTGGCGCTCGTGGCAGCGCTGCGTGGCGCAGGGCCGTCATCCCGCGCAAAAAGTGGAGTTCGAGGCCGTCGGACCTCACGCGCTGCGCCACGCCCAGGACAAGCACCAACTGCTGCTGCAGGCAGCACGTCCGGTCATGACGCAGTTGGTCGCGGCCGTGGGTGCCATGCGCTACTTCTGCCTGCTGACCGATGCCCAGGGACTGGCACTTGAAGTGCAAGGCCCCGTCGACCACAGCGATCTGCGCGCGCTGGCCGTAGGCCGTGTCGGCGTGGATCTGTCCGAGCGCGGCGTGGGCACCTCGGCCATAGGCGCGACACTGGCCGAACTCAGCCCGGTATGGCTGCACAGGCAGGAGCATTTTTTTGACGATCTGCGCGACTACAGCTGCGCAGGCGCTCCGGTATTCGGCCCTCAGGGCGAGTGCCTGGGCATGCTGGACATCACCGGCATTGATGTACCCGAGCGCCCCGAACTGCTGCTGCTGGCACTGCGCTGCGCACGCGCCATCGAAGATCGATTGCTGCGGGCCCTGCCTCATACCCTGCTGCTGCGCGTGAACTGGCCCGGCGGACCTCTGGGCCAGGAAGGCGAAGGCCTGATGGTATTTGATGCCGAAGGCCGATTGCTGGGCAGCAATACCGTGGCCAGGCAACTGGTGCCGCGTCCTCTGCAAGCCCCTGGGGGGGACTCGCTCATCCAGAGCCATGAGCTGCTGGCCCTGCCCTGGAGTCATCTGATCGAACATGCGCGCCAGCGGCCCGAGGCGCCACTGCAACTGCCGCTGTGGTCCGGCCTGCGCCTGCTGGCACTGGCACAGGCCGGTCCCTTGCTGCGCGCCCCCATCATGCCGGGTTCCGGCGCAGCCTGCCGGGGAACCTCTGCCAATGCCATGACCACGCCGCTGCGCACCAGCGAGTTGCTGCTGATTCAGCAAGCCATGCAGGAGGCTCACGGGAATGTAACCGTGGCCGCCCGCAACCTGGGATTGAGCCGGGCCACGCTCTATCGCCGGCTGGCCAGCAAATAAGAGGTCTTGAACCGGATCTGATGCAGTTTGGCTCTCTACGGATTTGCCCTAGTTTCAGCGCGAAAACACCCTCCACGACAGCAGGCGCACACTAGCAAGCAAGCCCATGACAAATCAAAAATACCTCAATAAAACAATCATCTAAGCAGCACCAGCCATGCACTTTCAGCTATCGTACGCATAGCAAGCACAACTGACGCTCGGACGCCACATTTGCGTGCGTATTTGTAAAAAACACCATACCTGCGTCCGTAGAATCTCCAGTTTGGTTCAAAAACTCAGATCGCCCTGAGGCTACCAGCCCCAACAGCGCGACGCATACACAGCCTACTTTTTGGAGACACCATGCAGGCTTTACTCGCCCTGTCCAGGGCTATCGACAGGCTCAACGCCTTTGTCGGCAAATATTCCATCTGGCTGATATTTGCCGCCACCTTCATCAGCGCCGCCAACGCCATTGTTCGCAAGGCCTTTGACACCAGCTCCAATGCCTTTCTGGAAGTCCAGTGGTATCTGTTCGCATGGTCATTTCTGATTGCTGCGGGCTACACCCTGCTGCATCGCGAGCATGTGCGCATCGACGTGATCAACAGCCGACTGTCCAAAAAGGCCCAGGTCTGGATCGACATCATCGGTTTTGCCTTCTTTCTCACCCCGCTATGCCTGACCATTCTGTGGCTGAGCATGCCGGTGGTGATTCAGATGTACCAGTCCGGCGAAATGTCGGGCAACCCCGGCGGGCTGATCCGCTGGCCCGTATGGACGGCGATTCCTGTGGGCATCACCTTGCTGCTGCTGCAGGGCATCTCCGAGCTGATCAAGCGCATTGCCTTCCTGACCGGTGACGGCCCCGACCCCATGGGCAAGCTCAGCGACAAGAGCGCCGAGGAAGAGCTGGCCGAGGCCCTGCGTGCCGAAGCCGATCGCAAGCAGGCTGAGGCGCTGGCCGCCCAGGCCAAGGCATAACGGTAGCGGGAGACAATCAATGGAATTCATCGCTACCAACTACGCCCCCATCATGTTTGCGGGGCTGATCTGCTTTTTGCTGCTGGGCTTTCCAGTCGCCTTCAGCCTGGGCGCTGCGGGCCTGGCCTTCGGCTTTCTGGGCATCGAACTGGGGGTCTTTCCCTCCTCCGTGATGGCCTGGCTGCCCCAGCGTCTGATCGGCATCATGGCCAACGACACCTTGCTGGCCGTGCCTTTCTTCACCTTGATGGGCCTGATTCTCGAACGCTCAGGCATGGCAGAGGACCTGCTCGACACAGTCGGCCAGGTGTTCGGCCCCATCCGCGGCGGTCTGGCGCTGGCCGTGATCTTTGTGGGCGCGCTGCTGGCTGCCACCACCGGCGTGGTTGCTGCTTCGGTGATTTCCATGGGCCTGATCTCTCTGCCCATCATGTTGCGCTACGGCTATGACCGCCGCCTCGCATCGGGCGTGATTGCGGCCTCGGGCACGCTGGCCCAGATCATCCCGCCCTCGCTGGTGCTGATTCTGATGGCCGACCAGTTGGGCAAGAGCGTGGGCGATATGTACAAGGGCGCCTTCATTCCCGGCTTCATGCTCATGGGCCTGTACGTGGTCTGGGTGGCATTCCTCGCCATCTTCAAGCCCCATACCGTGCCTGCACTGCCGCCCGAAGCGCGCATCTACCGCGAGTCCAACGGCAACTCCGGCTATACCTCGCTGGCCGTGGTCATGGGCATCTCGACCATCGTCGCCATCTTCCTGGCCAATCACATGGCCGACCTGCACACCTGGTGGCAAGGCAAGGAAATCACCGAAGTCGCCACCGACGAGAAGATCGTCACCGCCATGTGCGGCGGCACATTCATCGCCTTCGTGATCGCCTCGCTCAACCGCGTGCTCAAACTGGGCCTGCTGTCCAAGCTGGCCGAGCGCGTAACCTTTGTGCTGATCCCCCCTCTGCTGCTGATCTTCCTGGTGCTGGGCACCATCTTCCTGGGCATTGCAACACCTACCGAAGGCGGTGCCATGGGCGCCATGGCGGCCCTCATCATGGGTTTTGCCCGCCGTCGCCTGAACATGGACCTGCTCAAGCAGGCCCTGGCCTCGACCACCAAGCTGGCAAGCTTTGTGATGTTCATCATGATCGGCGCCACCACCTTCAGCCTGGTGTTCCAGGCCGCCGACGGCCCCAAGTGGGTGGAGCATCTGCTGACCAGCCTGCCCGGCGGCCAGGTCGGCTTCCTGATCGTGGTCAACATCATGATCTTCTTCCTGGCCTTCTTCCTGGACTACTTTGAACTCTCGTTCATCGTGGTGCCGTTGCTGGGACCCGTGGCCGAGAAGATGGGCATCGACCTGATCTGGTTCGGCGTGCTGCTGGCTGTGAACATGCAGACCTCGTTCATGCATCCGCCCTTCGGTTTTGCACTGTTCTTCCTGCGCTCGGTCGCTCCGGACAAGCAATACGTCGACAAGGTCACGCACAAGGTCATCGAGCCCGTCACCACCATGCAGATCTACAAGGGTGCCGTGCCCTTTGTGCTGATTCAGCTGGTGATGGTGGGTGTGCTGATCGCCTTCCCCGGCATCGTGACCGGCGCGCTCGACAAACCGGTGGTCGTGGACATGAACAAGGTGGGCGACGAGATGCTCAACCAGCTCAACGATGCTGGCGGTGGCTATGGCGCAGACAATCCCTTCGGGGCCCCTGAGGGCGGCGAAGAAGGCTCTGCAGTGCCCGCAGCCCCTGCCGAGGGCAGCCAGCCTGCCCCGGCCGCACCCGATGCAGGCGGCTATGGCTCGGATGACCCTGCCAAGGCCTTGCAGGATTCACTGAACGCAGCTCCTGCGAGCAAGTAAATCGGCACCCTCCGCTGACACAGCCCCGGCTCGCCAGAGCCGGGGCTTTTTCATTGGGCAGAGGTTGCCGAGTGATAGATTTGCTGCTTTCCCAGGAAACCGCAATGACCATCGCCGAATTGCTGACGGCCATCCGTCAACCGTACGCAGACCTGCTGTCACAAGCCGCCAATGCCCAGGACTCTTATGTGGAGCCGGCCTATCGCAACAGCAATGGGACGCTGGCCACAGAAGGTGCATGGAATCTGCCCTGCCGGGTTGATACCATCCCCGTATCGGAAGACAGCCCAGAACCTGTGCAAGTGGATTCACAGACGCGGCTCGATTTCGAACCCGTTCATTTCCGCATCGGTGATTCCGCAGTGGAGCTGCAGCCCTTTGTCTGGGACTGGCTGTCGCTGGAAGTGCAAGGTCTGACAGAAGAGAAGGCCTCCAAAGCGCTCATAGACTGGTTCAACGATTGGTTTGATGGAGATGATGAAAACGAGCCGGATGAAGCGGGGCTGCAGCAAGTCGTTCACTTCATGTCGGACCCGCAAGTCCTGGCAGGAGGAGTGAAAGCGACCATAGATCTTGGCTCTGCACCTGTCGAAGCCCTGGAAGATTTGCTGTTTGCGCTGTCCGACGCAGGAGCCGCTCAACTCAGGCTCGCATGATTTCGGACGCATGAAAAAACCGCAGCAAGCTGCGGTTTTTTTGCAGCCAGCGCATGGCGCCGGCAGTCTTGAGTCTGACCGGGATCAGATCTTGGCAGTCGCCATGTACTGATTGAAGGGGTACTCGGAGAAGCGGTTCCACAGAATCTGGTCGCGCTGGAAGGCGCGCATGTCCTGGTGGATCTTCTTGAATTCGGGCGACTTGGCTTCGTGCTCGGCAAACACTTCCATGGAGGCCTTGAAGCCTGCATCCATCAAAGGCTTGGGGAACATCTTCAGCTGGGTCTTGTTGGCCACCAGGCGCTTGATGGCCTGAGGATTCAGCACCTGGTACTTGCTGGTCATATCGGCAGCAGCCACGCGGGTTGCGGCGTCGAGGATCGCCTTGTTCTCGGGCGACAGCGCGTTGTACTTCTTGATGTTGATGAAGAACTCCAGCTCGGCAGAGCCTTCCCACCAGCCGGGGTAGTAGTAGTAAGGCGCAACCTTGTTGAAGCCCAGCTTTTCATCGTCGTAGGGACCGACAAACTCCACGGCGTCCAGCGTACCCTTTTCCAGAGCCTGGTAGACATCGCCTGCGGGCATGTTCTGCGCCACCACGCCCAGCTTGGCCATGGCCTCGCCGAACACGCCGCCGCCCAGACGCATCTTCAGACCCTTGAGGTCTTCCACGGTCTTGATTTCCTTGCGGTACCAGCCGCCCATCTGGGTCGTGGTGTTGCCGGCCGATGCGGTCTTGAAGTTGTACTTGGCAAAGAAGGCGTCAAGGAGCTTGCGGCCGTTGCCATGATCCTTCCAGCCGTTCATCTGCAGTGCGGTCAGGCCGAAGGGCACGGCGCAGCTGAAGGCGAAGATGGGATCCTTGCCGGTGAAGTAGTAGGCAGCGGTCTGTGCCATGTCAATGGTATCGCCCTGCAGCGCATCCACCACGCCGAAAGCGGGCATCAGCTCGCCAGCGGGGTGCACCGAAATCTCGAACTTGCCGCCCGACATGGCCTTGACCAGTTGCGACAGCTTTTCAGCACTGCCGAAAATGGTGTCCAGCGACTTGGGGAAGCTGGAGGCCAGGCGCCAGCGCACAGCGGCCTGGGCGTGAACAGCAGGTGCTGCACCCGCGGCCAGCACGCCGGCGATACCGGCATTTTTCAGAATGGAACGACGATCCACTTTAGTCTCCTTGAGGAACGAATTGAGCTGATACAGACCACTGATCTATGCCAGCTTGTTTTATGCAACAGGCACAAAATGTACACGAGCCAACCGTTTCGCAAGCGCTAAAAAGTGACCGTTCGCTTAAGAAGTTCTACCTAGTGATGCGCGCCCAATTGAAAACAATCAATCACTACAGACGTACCGCACTCATATAGCTGGCATAGCGGAACTCGGAGAAACGATCCCAGAGCAACTGGTCGTGCTGAAATCCGCGCATGCTTCTGTGAATTTTCTTGAACTGCGCCGACTTGCCTTCATGCTCGGCCATGGTGGCCATCACGGCCTTGAACCCCGCATCCATGAGCTCGCGTGGAAAGGCTCGCAGCTGCACGCGTTCGCTGAGCAGCTTCTTGAGCGCAGCGGGGTTGTACGCCAGGTACTTGGCAGTCAGATCCTTGGCGGCCAGCGCCGCTGCGGCCTCCACCATGGCGCGCAGCTCGGGCGTCAGGGCCGCAAAGGCCTTGGCATTGATGAAATAGGCCAGCTCGGCACCGCCCTCCCACCAGCCCGGATAGTAGTAGTAGGGCGCGATCTTGCCGAAGCCCAGCTTCTGGTCGTCATAGGGGCCGACAAACTCCACCGCATCGAGGCGGTTCTTTTCCAGCGCCTGCTGCGCATCGGCAATGGGCATGTTGACGGCCTGCACGCCCAGCTTTTGCAGCGCATCGCCGAGCAAGCCGCCGCCAGCGCGCATGCGCAGACCATGCAGATCCTGCACGGTCTTGATTTCCTTGCGATACCAGCCCCCCATCTGCGTGCCGGTATTGCCGGCGCTCAGACTCCTGATGTTGTACTGGGCGTAGAAATCATCCATGAGCTTGCGCCCACCTCCATACTCCATCCAGGCATCCATCTGCCGCGCCGTCAGACCAAAGGGCACGGCACAACCCAGTGCAAAGCAGTAGTCCTTGTCGGTGAAATAGTAGGGAGCGGTCAAAGCCATTTCGACCGAGCCGTTCTGCACCCCCTCCATCACGCCAAAGGCAGGCATCAGCTCGCCTGCAGAGTGCACGCTGACCTCGATCTGGCCGCCCGACATAAGCCGCAGCGACTGGGCAAATTTCTCGGCCCCGCCAGAGATGGCGTCGAGGACTTTGGGAAAACTCGTCACCAAGCGCCAGCGCAGCAGCTCCTGGCTGCGCACCGCAGGAGCCACGCCCGCTGCCAGCACACCGGCCATGCCCACATGTTTGACGAGTGAGCGACGATCCATGAATATTTCTCCGCTAGTAGTTGTCCATTGCAAAGCCGGCTGCAGCAGCCTGATCGCAGGCCGGCAGCCACAGGCATTCTAGGAACGCAGACGCCGGCCGTGTGGCGATTCGCGGTTGCCGTCAGTTTTCTTGACGGCAAGCAAAGAAAAAGGCCCTTCGATGAAGGGCCTGGTTTCAGTCCATCATGACTTACGCAAACAAGGATGCAGCAACGGCCTGCCTCCCTGGAGCGGGCATCTGCCTGAATTCGTTTTGCGTAAACGATGTCCCTATCGCATCAGCCCGCAGCCAGACGCTTTCGGATGGAGGCCTCGATGCCTGCCGCATCCAGCCCCTGCAGCGCAAGCAGCTTGGCGGGGTCGCCATGCTCGATGAATTCGTCGGGCAGACCCAGCTGCAGCACGCTCTTGCTCAGGCCATGGGCGGCAAGGCTCTCCATGACGGCACTGCCAGCGCCGCCCATGACGCAGCCTTCTTCCAGCGTGACGATGAGCTCATGATCTGCAGCGATCTGGAGCAACAGCTCTTCATCGAGAGGCTTGGCCCAGCGCATATTGGCAACACTGGCATCCAAGGCTTCTGCTGCCTGCAAGGCAGGGTACAGCAAGCTGCCAAAGGCCAGAATCGCCACCTTTTTGGAAGCTGATTCACGGCGCATCTCGCCCTTGCCAAAGGGCAGGCCTTCCAGGCTTTCCAGCGGAGTCACGCCAACACCGGCGCCGCGCGGGTAGCGCACGCAGACAGGGTGATCCTGCTCATAGGCCGTGGTCAGCAACTGGCGCGTTTCGCGTTCGTCCGCCGGGCAGGCCATGCTCATATTGGGAATGCAGCGCACAAAGGCGATGTCGTAAGCGCCGGCGTGCGTGGCACCGTCGGCGCCCACCAGACCGGCGCGGTCCAGCGCAAACACCACGGGCAGGTTCTGCAGCGCAACGTCGTGGATCAGTTGGTCGTAGGCACGCTGCAAGAAAGTGGAATAGATGGCCACCACGGGCTTGACGCCTTCGCAGGCCATACCGCCGGCGAAAGTGACGGCATGCTGCTCGGCGATGCCCACGTCGTAGTAGCGGCCGGGAAAGCGCTTGTGGAACTCCACCATGCCCGAGCCCTCACGCATGGCGGGTGTGATGCCGACCAGACGTTGGTCCTTGGCAGCCATATCGCAGAGCCAGTGACCAAACACCTGGGTGAAGGTCTGCTTGGCAGGCGTGGCTGGCTTGACCAGACCGACCGCCGGGTCGAATTTCCCGGGGCCGTGATAGGCCACGGGGTCGGCCTCGGCCAGCTTGTAGCCCTGGCCTTTCTTGGTGACCACATGCAGGAACTGAGGCCCCTTGAGACCCTTGATGTTCTCCAACGTGGGAATCAGCGAATCGAGATCATGGCCATCGATGGGACCGATGTAGTTGAAACCGAATTGCTCGAACATGGTGGCAGGCACGACCATGCCCTTGGCCTGTTGTTCCAGACGCTTGGCCAGCTCCAGCAAGGGCGGCACCTGCTTCAGGACGCTCTTGCCCACATCGCGGGCCTTGGCGTAGAACTGGCCGCTCATCAGCTGGGCCAGATAGCGATTGAGCGCGCCCACGGGCGGGCTGATGCTCATATCGTTGTCATTGAGGATGACCAGCAGGTTGGCGTCATGCACGCCGCCGTTGTTCAGCGCTTCGAAAGCCATGCCAGCCGTCATCGCGCCGTCACCGATCACGGCAATGGCCCGCCGGTCTTCGCCTTTTTGCTTGGCGGCCAAAGCCATGCCCAGCGCCGCAGAGATGCTGGTGGACGAGTGCGCCGTGCCAAAGGTGTCGTATTCGCTCTCGGCCCGCTGGGGAAAGCCGGACAGGCCGCCGAACTGGCGCAGCGTGCCCATGCGATCACGGCGACCGGTCAATATCTTGTGCGGATAAGTCTGATGGCCCACATCCCAGACGATGCGGTCATAGGGCGTGTTGAACACCGAGTGCAGCGCCACGGTCAACTCCACCGTCCCCAGATTGGAGCTGAGGTGCCCGCCGGTCCTGGAAACGCTGTCGATCACATAGGTGCGCAGCTCTGCGGCCAGGCTCTTGAGCTGGGAGCGCGAGAGACCGCGCATATCTGCGGGATCGTTGATGTTGTGCAGCAGGGAAAAGGTATTCGTGGACATGTTCTATATTTTTAATAGCTGCTAGTGTTTACCAATACTGGATTACAGGGCTTCTCTATTAAATCTCAGTGGGTGCGCTGCACAACCATATCGGCCAGTGCACCCAAGGCCTGCGTGTCGGCCAGACCGCTGCGCGTCAAGGCGGCATGAGCCTGCTGGCGCAACTGCTCGGCATGGGCTCTCGCAGCCTCCAGCCCCAGCAGCGACACGAAAGTGGGCTTGTCATTGGCCGCATCCTTGCCGGCCGTCTTGCCCAGCGTTGCGGAGTCGGCCACCACATCCAGAATGTCGTCCACCACCTGGAAGGCCACGCCCAATGCCTGGCCATAGTCGGTCAGCGCGGCCAGCGCCCGGGCATCGGTCTGTGCATTGCAGGCAGCCCCCATGAGCACGCTGCCCAGCAGCAGCGCACCGGTCTTGAGGCGGTGCATTTCGCGCAGTTGCGCCTCGCTCAGGTGCTTGCCCACGCTGGCCAGGTCGATGGCCTGGCCGCCGGCCATGCCCTGGCTGCCCGCCGCTGCGCCCAGCAGGCGGCACAGCTTGGCCTGCATGGAGCAGGGAATGCCGTCGTCTTCAGGCAGCAACAGCTCGAACGCCAGAGCCTGCAGGGCATCGCCGGCCAGCAGGGCCGAGGCTTCGCCAAACTGCACATGCACGGTGGGCTTGCCACGGCGCATGGTGTCATTGTCCATGCAGGGCATGTCGTCGTGCACCAGGGAATAAGCGTGAATCAGTTCTACGGCACAACCTGCGCGCAGCGTGGCCGCAGCCAGACCGCCCACCGCCTCGGCGGCCGCCCAGACCAG
Organism: Comamonas sp. NyZ500; assembly: GCF_016772095.1. NCBI lineage: Bacteria > Pseudomonadati > Pseudomonadota > Betaproteobacteria > Burkholderiales > Comamonadaceae > Comamonas > Comamonas sp. NyZ500. The sequence goes on from NZ_JAEIJE010000012.1 coordinate 119,200, forward strand.
CAGCGGTCGCAAGCGCTTGCCACCATCGAGCACGGCGTAGCGCATGGCCTCGCCCAGGCCCGCAGGTGCATTGATGCCCACCCAGCGCGACAGCGCATCTTCGGTGCGCGCCAGTCTCTCCTGCATCCAGACGGAAAAATCCAGGGCAGGCTTGCCCTCGTTCAAAGGCGTCGATGGTTCGGCAATCATTGATTCATTCATGGGCTGCATCTTCAGAGCACAAAGCGCGGACACCGGGATCAGTCCTGGGTCCAGGCAGACAGCTTGCCTTCGTCCAGTACCTTGACCTGCTCCTGCACGGCTTCGAGCTGGCTGCGGCAAAAGCCCAGCAGCTCGGCCGCACGCTGGTAGCCGCTGAGCATCTGCTCCAGCGGAAGCTGACCCGATTCGATCTGCGCAATCAGTTGTTCCAGCTCCTGCAAAGCAGCTTCATAGCTGACAGGCTGTTCGGATTTTTTGGCGGCAGCGGCCTTGGGCATGGATGGTGTGGGCTATGTTGGACGAAAACGACGATTTTAGGCGTCCCTGCACCATTGGCGTGCAATGCCCGCAAAGCCGGCAGGCGGGAGATGTCTTGGCTGTGACTTCCGGCCAGGTCGATGCCGTCCGCGCCGGCCCTTTTGACGACCTGCCACGGTTTGCGGACGGCTGGCAGCTTGCTGACAGGATCAATCGCTACAGCGTCGAAATAACGTCAATACACGTACCAGAAAAACGGAAATAACCCCACAGCCTATAATCCCATTCCCGTCAAGCCGGCCACGTGCCTGGTCATCCGGTCGGGCAAACGAGTCGGCTGGCCATGCGCCACCGCCCATTGCCTGAGGCCCGTGTCCAGACAAGGCCGGTTTCGTTTTTTACCGTGTGCGCACGTGCACCCTCCCTGTGGGGAGTCTTTAGGTCAGGTCATCCATGACTGATTTAAGTCTTCAACTGCAGCAGGCCGCAAGCCAACTACCAGTTTCAAGTTATTTCGACGAGGCGCTGTTCCAGCGCGAGTTGGAAACGATTTTCAAGCGCGGCCCGCGCTACGTGGGCCACCAGCTGGCCGTTCCCGAGATAGGCGACTACTACGCCCTGCCTCAGGAAAAAGAGGGGCGGGCGCTGGTACGCAATGCCAAAGGCGAGATCGAGCTGATCTCCAACGTCTGCCGCCACCGCCAGGCCGTGATGCTCAAGGGACGTGGCAATCTGCTGTCCGAAGGCAAGGGCCATGCCGGAGGCAACATCGTCTGCCCGCTGCACCGCTGGACCTACAGTACCAGCGGCGAGCTGCTGGGCGCCCCGCATTTCAGCCACGACCCCTGCCTGAACCTCAACAACTACCGTCTGCGCGAGTGGAACGGACTGCTGTTCGAGGACAACGGCCGCGACATCGAGGCCGATCTGGCCGGCATGAAGCTGCGCGAGCAGCTCCAGTTCGACGGCTTCGTGCTCGACCATGTCGAGATGCACGAGTGCAACTACAACTGGAAGACCTTTATCGAGGTCTATCTGGAGGACTATCACGTCGGCCCCTTCCACCCCGGTCTGGGCAACTTCGTCACCTGCGACGATCTGAAGTGGGAATTCGCCAGCGAGTACTCGGTGCAGACCGTGGGCGTGGCCCCGGGCTTCGGCAATCCGGGCTCGGACATCTACAAGAAGTGGCACGAGGTGCTGCTGGCCTACCGCAACGGCGAGCTGCCCGATCGCGGCGCCATCTGGCTGACCTACTACCCCCACATCATGGTGGAGTGGTATCCGCATGTGCTGACCGTTTCGACCCTGCACCCGCTGGCCGTGGACCGGACGCTGAATGTGGTGGAGTTCTTCTACCCCGAGGAAATCGCCGCCTTCGAGCCCGAGTTCGTCCAGGCCCAGAAGGCCGCCTACATGGAAACCTGCATCGAGGACGACGAGATCGCCGAGCGCATGGACGGCGGCCGCAGGGCGCTTTATGAACGCGGCGACAACGAGGTCGGCCCCTATCAAAGCCCCATGGAAGACGGCATGCAGCATTTCCACGAGTGGTATCGCCGCATCATGGGCGACAGCGTCCCCCAACGCTGAATGAGGTAAGCCTCAAGACTGATAGCTGCTATCGCTTACCCCATAAGCACAGCAGCTATTTTTTATGCTGAATTGAGTGAGATATGCAAGCCCTGTGGATGGTGTTGGCCGCCTTGATTTTTGCGGTCATGAGTGTGTGTGTGAAGTTTGCCTCCCAGGACTTCAATGCGGCGGAGATCGTTTTCTACCGCGGCCTGGTCAGCATGGCGCTGCTGGTCTGGCTGGCCAGGCGCAGCGGCGTGACGCTGACCACCCAGTACTCGCGCGAACATGCCTGGCGCAGCTTTGTCGGCGTGATCTCCATGGGAGCCTGGTTCTATGCCATCGGCCATCTGCCGCTGGCCACGGCCACCACGCTCAACTCCATGAGCAGCATCTGGATGGCGGTGTTTCTGATCGCCCAGGGCCTGTGGATGCGCCACACGCTGCGCAAATCCTACGCGGCCGAGCCCGAAACCCGCCGCGCCATTCCGCCCTTCCCCTGGGGCCTGGTGTCCACGGTGGTGGCGGGCTTTATCGGCGTGCTGCTGGTGCTGCGCCCGAGCAGCGCACCGGCCAGCGAATGGGTGGCGGCGCTTGGCGGCCTGTTTGGCGGCATGTTTGCGGCCATGGCCTATATGCAGGTGACCACCCTGTCGCGCCTGGGCGAGCCTGAAACCCGCGTGGTGTTCTATTTCTCGGTGGGCTCGGCCATTGCCGGCGGCATCACCATGCTGTTCACCGGCATCTCGCCCTTCCCCGGTTGGAGCGCTCTGTGGCTGCTGCCCGTGGGCGTGCTGGCCGCCGTGGCCCAGGTCTGCATGACCAAGGCCTATGCCTCGGCCGGCAGCAAGAGCAACACCCTGGTCGTCGCCAATCTGCAGTACTCGGGCATTGTGTTTGCCGCCCTGCTCAGCCTGGTGCTGTTTGGTGAAAGCATCCCTCTGATCGGCTGGGTCGGCATTGTGCTCATCGTCGCCAGCGGAGCTGCGGCCACCGCCTTGCGCTCCAGGGGCTAGCCATGCCAGCGGTGCCTGGCGCCTTCGCCATGCACACCAGCAGCCCCTGCCTGCCGCGCAGTCCACGCCGGATCTGCACGGCTTGCCATATCCAAACAATGAAGCCGGCAGGGCTCGGGCGCTACGGCCCGATCGCATAATGCTCTGCATGCCGCAAGACTGCACGCCATGCCGTCTGCAGCCGTTCAATCTTTGGAGCAGCAAGCCATGAACCACTCGACGCCCGAGCACTACAACACCTTGATTTCCGTCGAAGAGCTGGCCAGACTCAAGGCCAGCGGCAAGCCCTTGATGGTGTTTGACTGCAGCTTTGACCTCATGAATCCGCCCGCCGGCCATGAGCAATATCTGCAGGTCCATATCGATGGCGCCCTGTTCGCCGATCTGGACAAAGACCTCAGCGCACCGCACGGAGCCCCCGGCGAAGACGGCCAGGTCGCCACCAGCGTGCAGTCGGCCTCCGGTGGCCGCCACCCCCTGCCCACGCGCGAGCGCTTTTCCGCCTGGCTGTCGTCCATAGGCTTTGCCAACAATATGCAGGCCGTGGTCTATGACCGTAACGCTGCCAATTACTGCGGTCGCCTGTGGTGGATGCTGCGCTGGGCCGGCCACGATGCCGTGGCGGTGCTCGATGGTGGACTGCAGGCCTGGCAGGCAGCCGGCCAGGCGGTGGGCAGCGGGGAAGAGCCCCGCCATTTCCAGTCCAACTTTGAACTGGGCCAGCCGCTGGAAACGCTCAAGACCGTAGATCAGGTCGAGGCCGACCTGGGTCAGGCCACCCAGACCCTCATCGATGCCCGGGCCCCGGCCCGCTACCGCGGCGAGGTCGAGCCCCTGGACCCCGTGGCAGGCCATATCCCGGGCGCGCTGAATCGGCCGTTCAGCAGCAATATCGCCGCCGATGGACGCTTCAAGCCCGCAGCGCTGCTCAAGGCCGAGTTCGAGCAGTTGCTGGCCGGACGCGATCCCGCCAGCGTGGTGCACCAGTGCGGCAGCGGCGTCAGCGCCACCCCCAATGTGCTGGCCATGCGCATTGCCGGCCTTGCGCCAACGGCCTTGTTTGCCGGAAGCTGGAGCGAGTGGTGCAGCCAGCCTTCCCGGCCGGCCGAGCGGGGCTGAGCTTCAGCATGTCGGTGCCGCGTCAGGCACCGGCTTTGAACAGGTACGCGCCCCCGCGCTTGCCGGGTTCACTCCCTGGGCCACGGCCGGAGCGCCCCGTGATCACCGCGGACAGGCGCAAGCGCGATGCGGCGCGCTTGATCAGCGCCAAGCCAGGCCAGACCAAGCCCGTTCCTTCTCGGTGCTCCGGGCATTGGCGAAATGGCCGATGCCCATGTCCGCAATCGCATGTCGATGCAGCTTGGCAACCCGGATTCGAGCCGCTATCACAGGAAATCCCAGCGGCCTTTTTCATAGGCGATCAGATACCGAATAAAAAGCCGCCTATTTGCTCGTTTGTCATCTTTCGGACAGATTCACAATACATGCACCAGCGGAATCCGGCCTGACGCAATGTCAGCCCCCACCCGGCACTCCGAGTCATCCCGAAGGACGGCAAGGCAGTAAGGGAAATCCTACATGCCTGCCTGTGAAACCAGACCGGCGATACCGACGCTCCCCGACTTCAGTTCGATCAGGGCTTGAAACACAATTCATTTCAACAGATCGAAACACTTTTAACGTCTTGTTTGTGTGCGCCGTGACGGTCTGTCGAGATTGAAAGGACTGGACCCATGAACAACGAACAACTGCTTGCCGAGATCCGCGAAGCCAACCTCACCTATCTGATGCTGGCCCAGACCCTGATCCGCCAGGACAAGGCCGAGGCCGTGTTCCGTCTGGGTCTGAACGAAGAGTCCTGCGACCTGCTGGGCTCGCTGTCTTCGGCCCAGGTGCTCAAGCTGGCATCGCGCAACACCTTGCTGGCCAGCTTCCGCGCCGACGACGAAATGGTCTGGAGCCTGCTGACCAACCACAGCAGCAACAAGATCGGCAATGCCGCCACCAATACGCTGCACGCCAACATCCTGATGGCCAGCCGTGTCTCCGAAGTGCTCTGAGCACCCGCTAGCGACTACCTGGTTTTAAGGAGAGATTGATGCCCGCCGCCAAGACTGCCACCAAAAGCGTTCTGAACGAATCCAAGCAAATCGAGCGCGCCGCCATGCTCATCGAGATGGGCGCCCGCATGCAGGTGCTGGAATCCGAGACCACGCTGTCTTATGAACGCCTGATCCGGCTGTACAAGGAAATCTCGGGCAAGTCTCCGTCCAAGGGCCAGTTGCCGTTTTCCACGGACTGGTTTCTGACCTGGCAGGAAAACATCCACAGCTCGCTGTTCCTCAACATCTACGAATACCTGTCCAAGGGCGTGGAGCTGGACTCGGCCGAGCAGCTGACCAAGGCCTACCGCCTCTATACCGAACAGATTCAGGCCGCCGAACTCGAGGTGCTGCTGTCCTTTACCCGCGCCTGGCGCCTGGTGAAGTTCGTCGATGCGCAGATGCTGACGCGCACCCAGTGCTCGGTCTGCAAGGGCCAGTTCGTGACCGAGCCTTACGAGAATGCGCGCCACTACCAGTGCGGCCTGTGCAATCCTCCCGCACGCGCCGGCAAGAGCAAGGCCGCCGGGTCCTTGATGCTTCACTAACCCCTGAGCGGCTGCGGCGCTTCCCCCTCTCTCTTCGGGAGGGGGACGGCAGCCTCGCTGCGCGGCGGCGCTTGCTCGCTGCCTCCGGCCTGGAGCACGCCAGTTTTAAAGCTCAACTTTCATAGCTGATAGCGCCATACAACAAAGGGTTTGAAGCATTTATTGGCCTCAAACCCTTTATGCGTTGGCGCATGCAGCTCCTAAAGATGCAGCCTATCTTCCGTGATCTGCTGCGGCGGCTTCAGCGTGTCCGGCCTTGATGGCCGAGAAACTACGACAGCGCTTGCTGGATGGCTCGCTGTGCAAGCGCGCTTGTTTCAGGACTCTTCAACTTCCATAGCTGACAGCGCCAAACAACAAAGGGTTTGAAGCATTTATCTGCTTCAAACCCTTTATTCATTGGCGACATAAGCTCCCAATTCAGGAGCTTCCATCAGCGACCTCAACCCGTGTTGCGCACTCCGGCAGCAATGCCGTTGATGGACAGATGGATACCGTTCTTGACCCTGTCGTCGGTCTGTCCCGCACGCCAGCGACGCACCAGCTCCACCTGCAGGTGGTTCAGCGGGTCGATATAGGGGAAGCGGTGGCGGATGGAACGCGCCAACGCGGAGTTGTGCTCCAGGCGCTGCTTGTCGCCCGTGATCTGGTTGAGCGCTTCCACCGTGCTCTGCCACTCGGCTTCGATCGCGCCGAAGATGCGGCGGCGCAAGCGCGTGTCGGTCACCAGCTCGCTGTAGCGCGAGGCCAGATTCAGGTCGCTCTTGGCCAGCACCATGTCCATGTTCGACAGCAGGGTGCGGAAGAACGGCCACTGGCGGTACATCTTCTGCAGCAGCGCCAGCTGTGCCTTGGCATCCTTGCCCGGGCGGTGGATGAAGGCCTGGATCGCCGAGCCGAAGCCGTACCAGCCCGGCAGCGTCAGGCGGCACTGGCCCCAGCTGAAGCCCCAGGGAATGGCGCGCAGGTCCTCGATGGCCTGGGTCGCCTTGCGCGATGCGGGGCGCGAGCCGATATTGAGTTCGGCGATCTCGCGAATCGGCGTGCTGCTGAAGAAGTAATTGGTAAAGCCCGGAGTCTCGTAGACCAGGGCGCGATAGGCCGCCATGCTGGCTTCGGACAGAAACGCCGCAGCCTCCAGAAAGGCCTTGGTCGCCGGCTTGGTCGGCTGCAGCAGCGTGGCCTCCAGCGTGGCGGCCACCAGGGTCTCCAGATTGCGGCGTCCGATCTCGGGGTTGGCGTATTTGGAGGCGATGACCTCGCCCTGCTCGGTCAAGCGGATCTGACCGCGCACCGTGCCTGGCGGCTGCGCCAGAATGGCCTGGTAGCTGGGGCCGCCGCCACGCCCCACGGTGCCGCCGCGGCCGTGGAACATGCGCAGCCGGATGCCGTAGTGATCGGCCAGATCATCAAACAGATCGACCAGCGCAATCTCGGCCCGGTACAGCTCCCAGTTGCTGGTGAAGATGCCGCCGTCCTTGTTGCTGTCGCTGTAGCCCAGCATGATGTCCTGCTCGCCACCGCTTTTTCGGACCAGCTCGGCAATGCCGGGCAGCTGGTAGTAGCGGCGCATGATGGGCGCGGCATTGCGCAGGTCCTCGATGGTCTCGAACAGCGGCACCACGATGAGATCACATTGCGCACCGTCCTGCAGCGTACCGCGCAGCAGGCCCACTTCCTTTTGCAAAAGCAGCACCTCGAGCAGATCGCTGACGGTCTCGGTGTGGCTGATGATGCAATGGCGAATCGCCTCGCTGCCCAGGCGCTCGCGCAGGCGCTTGGCGGTCTCGAAGATGGCCAGCTCGCTGCGCGTGTGGTCGCCGTAGTCGCCGCCCATCACGCGCAAGGGGCGTGCGTCTTCGAGCAGACGCACCAGCAGCGCGCATTTGGCGTCTTCTTCGAGCAGGCTGTAATCGAGCTCGACCTTGGCGACCGAGAGCAGCTCGCGCACCACTTCCTCATGCTTGTCCGAGCTTTGGCGCAGGTCCACCGTGGACAGATAGAAGCCGAAGACCCTCACCGCGCGCATCAGCGGGCGCAGGCGCTGCGGCGCCAGGGCATCGCCGTGATAGCGCGACAGCGAGTCGTCGATGATCTGCAGATCGGCCAGAAAGGCGTCGGCCGATGCATAGGCATTCTGGGGCGCCACGGCATGGCGTGCCGCCTCGCCGCCCGTCAGCTGCTTGAGCGTCGCGGCCAGCCGCGCATAAATGCCCGTCAGCGCCCGGCGATAAGGCTCGTCGCTGCGGTGCACATTGTGGTCGGGCGAAGCATCGGCCAGTGCCTGCATCTCGGGCGTGATGTCCACCAGATTGGCCGACAGCGACAGCTCGCCGCCCAGATAGTGCACCTCGCGCAGATAGTGGCGCAGAGCCACATCGGCCTGGCGCGACAGGGCCAGCTCCAGACTCTCGGCCGTCACAAAGGGGTTGCCGTCGCGATCACCGCCAATCCATTGGCCCATGCGCAAAAAGCTCTGCTCGGGCAGCTTCTCGCCCAGCTCCTGCTCCAGCTGCTCGTAGATCTTGGGGATCTCCTGCAGGAACGTCGCCTCGTAATAGGACAGGGCGTTCTCGATCTCGTCGGCCACCGTGAGCTTGGAATGACGCAGCAGCCGCGTCTGCCACAGCTGGGCCACGCAGGCTCGCAGCTGCGCCTCCACCCGCGTCAGCTCGCGCGGGGTCAGCGCGTCCTTGGCGCTGTTGTAGAGCTGGGCGCGCATCAGGATATCGTCGCGCTCGGCCAGCAACTGGGCGATGCGGCGCTCGGCCGTCAGAATGCTCTGGCGCTGCACCTCGGTGGGGTGGGCCGTCAGCACGGGCGAGATGAAACTCTTGGCCAGCGTATCGACCACGGTGGCCGTCGAGATGCCCGCCCAGCGCAGGCGCGCCAGTGCCACCTCGATGCTGCCTTCCTGCGTGTTGCCGGCGCGCTCGTGCACGGCGCGGCGGCGGATGTGGTGGCGGTCCTCGGCCAGATTGGCCAGGTGCGAGAAGTAGGTGAAGGCGCGAATCACGCTCACCGTCTGATCGCTGGACAGTCCCTTGAGCAGCTTCTTGAGCGCCTTGTCGGCCGCCTCGTCGGCATCGCGCCTGAAAGCCACCGATAGCTGGCGCACCTGCTCGACCAGCTCGTAGGCCGGCCCGCCTTCCTGCTCGCGAATCACATCGCCCAGAATGCGCCCCAGCAGCCGTATGTCCTCGATCAGCGGCAAATCCTTGTCGGTCTTGCGCACCGGCTTGTCGCCATGTTTGTCTGTATGTGCGGCGCTCTTGGGGCGGGCGGAAGGCATGAACTATTCTCCTTGGGCACGGTGTAGGGCAACTTGCCATGCTAGCATTCCCCGTTACCCGCTTGAGACCGCGCCGTCATGAAATTTTCTGCATCCTCACCCACATCCATCGTCATTGCCACACGTGAGAGCCAGCTGGCCATGTGGCAGGCCGAGCATGTGCAGGCGATCTTGCGCGGCCGCGGCCACAGCGTCGATCTGCTGGGGATGACGACCAAGGGCGATCAGATTCTGGACCGAGCCCTGTCCAAGGTGGGCGGCAAGGGCCTGTTCGTCAAGGAGCTCGAAGTGGCTCTCGAGGAAGGCCGCGCCGATCTGGCCGTGCATTCCCTGAAGGATGTGCCCATGGAGCTGCCCGAGGGCTTTGTGCTGGCCTGCGTGATGACGCGCGAAGACCCGCGCGACGCCTTTGTCTCCAACCGATATGCATCGCTGGACGAGCTGCCCCAGGGTGCTGTTGTCGGCACCTCCAGCCTGCGACGCCAGGCCCTGCTGCAGGCGCTGCGCCCCGATCTCAGGATCGAGGCCCTGCGCGGCAATGTCAACACCCGCTTGCGCAAGCTCGACGAAGGTCAGTACGACGCCATCGTGCTGGCAGCCGCCGGCCTGATGCGCCTGGAAATGAGCGAGCGCATCCGCGCCAGGTTCGACCCGGCACAGATGCTGCCTGCTGCCGGTCAGGGCGCATTGGGCATCGAGGTGCGCGCGGATCGCCAGGACATCATCGACGCTCTGGCTCCGCTGGCCCATATGCCCACCTGGCTGACCGTGACTGCCGAGCGAGCCGTCAGCCGCTGCATGGGCGGCAGCTGCTCCATGCCGCTGGCCGCCTACGGCCGCTTTGAAGGCGACACCCTGCACATGGATGCAGCCTGGGGCGATATGGAGGGCAGCAAGGGCCTGGTGCGCGTGCAGGCCAGCGCCAACGTGACGGACTTTGCCAGCGCCAACGCTCTGGGCGAGCAACTGGCCGCGCAGTTGCAAGCTGCGGGTGCCGTGCCTGCGGCGCCCAAGCAGGACTGAGCCGCGCCTGCCCATGCGCCGCGTTCTGGTCACCCGCCCCTTGCATGATGCGAAACCCTGGGTCGATGCGTTTCGCGCCCGCGGCCTGCAGGCCGAGGCCTTGCCGCTGATAGGCATAGGGCCCTGCACAGACCCGGCTGCACACCAGGCTCTGCTGAGGGCGCGCCAGTTGGCGCTGAAGCCCGGTCACTACCGGGCCGTGATGTTTGTCAGCGGCAATGCGGTGCAGTATTTTTTTGCCCGGGGTCAAACTCCAGCGTTCGATGCTGAAGCGTTGCTAGCGCCGGATACCAGGGCGTGGACCCCCGGGCCGGGCACAGAGCGCGCCCTGCTCGAAGCAGGACTGGCCTCTCTACAGATCGACGGCCCTTCGCCTGACGCGACTCAGTTCGAGTCCGAAGCGCTTTGGCAGAACGTCCACGGCCAGGTTCGCCCTGGCGACCGCGTGCTGATCGTGCGCGGCACCAGCCCTGCGACCGCCCCCGTCGCCGACAATGCCGGAATGCCAATCCCGTCCACACAAGGCGCAGGCCGTGACTGGCTGGCAGCCCGGCTGCGCGAAGCCGGAGCCGAGGTGGAACTGCTGGCCGTGTATGAGCGCCAGCTTCCCGTATGGACGGCGCAACAGCTGGACCTGGCCCGGCAAGCCGTCAGCGACGGCAGCCTGTGGCTGTTCAGCAGCTCGGAAGCTGTTGCCAACCTGCAACAGCTGCTGCCCCAGCAGCAATGGCACTTGGGGTTAGCGCTCACCACCCATGAACGCATTGCCAGCAAAGCACTTTCAGCAGGTTTCGGTCGGGTTTTGCACAGTCGCCCAAGTCTGGACGATGTGGTTGCGTCTATAGAATCGGCTCTATGAGCTCCGATGCCATCCCCACCTCCGACAAGCAACCCACAGCCTCCCCCCCCAGCCAGGACTCTTCCGCGCCCGCTCAGACCGGGCGTGGTGTCCCCACGGCTCTGGTGCTGACGCTGGGAGTGGTGGCTGCCGCAGCCCTGGTCGCCTGCGGCATGCTGTGGCAGCGCGTGGGCAATATGCAGGAGCAACTGGCCCGCCAGTCGGCGCAGTCCGGTGCGCAGTCGGTGGAGGCTCGCACCCTGGCCAAGGATGCTCAGGATCTGGCTCGCGACAGCGCAGCACGTGTCTCCGTGATGGAAGCGCGTGTGGCAGAACTCAGCCTGCAGCGCAACCAGCTTGAAGAACTGATGCAAAGCATGTCGCGCTCGCGCGATGAAAACCTGGTGGCCGATATCGAATCCTCGGTACGCATGGCCCAGCAACAGGCGGAACTCTCGGGCAGCCTGCAGCCATTGGTGGCGAGCCTCAAATCAGCCAGAAAGCGCGTGGAAAGCACGTCCCAGCCGCGTCTGGCGCCCGTCGTGCGCGCCATTGATCTGGATCTGGACAAGCTCTCGCGCATGAGCGTGACGGACACCACGGGGGTGCTCAGCCGTATCGAGGACCTGATCCGTCAGGTGGACGACCTGGCTCTCATCAACGATGTGGGTCGCCCGCGTGCGCGCGATGCTCAGCCCCGGAAGACGGCGGCCGCTCATGACACTCCCGAGGACGCCAGCCTCTCCCTCACTCAATGGGCCTGGTGGCAGGGCCAGGGTCAGCGGGTCTGGGACTCCTTCAAGGATGGTGCGGCCGATCTGGTGCGCGTGCGCCGCATCGATCACCCCGAGGTGGCCCTGCTGGCCCCCGAGCAAGGCTATTTCCTGCGCGAGAACCTCAAGCTGCAACTGCTCAATGCCCGCCTGGCCCTGCTGTCGCGCCAGTGGGAATCGGCGCGCGCCGACCTGAGCGCTGCAGGCACCTTGCTCAACAAATACTTTGACGCACGCTCGCGGCGTACCCAGATCGCCCAGGCGCAGTTGCAGCAGATTCAGGCCAATCTGCATACGGGCGGACGCGTGGAACTTGAAGACACGCTGAACGCTCTGACCACAGCGGCCGCCGGCCGCTAATCGAGGAGGACACAGAAATGCGCGCCGCCTTGTGGTTGATGGGTCTGTTTGCCGTGGCCGTGGCCATGGCACTGTTTGCCGGCAATAACCAGAGCTCGGTCACCTGGTTCTGGTCGCCCTACCGGGTGGACATGTCGCTGAACCTGGCCCTGGTTCTGCTCTTTCTGGCTTTTGTGCTGCTTTATGCCGCGCTGCGTGCCCTGGCAGTGCTGCTGCAGATGCCGCATCAGGCACGCCGCTGGCGCATGCAGCAAAAAGAGCGCGGCATGAACCAGAGCCTGCTCGAAGCGCTCTCGCATCTGCAGGCCGGCCGCTTTTTGCGCGCCCGCAAATCGGCTTTGGCCGCCTTGTCCACCGAGCAATCGCTGCGCGAAGCAAAGGCCGGCCTGCCTTATGGCGAACGCCTGAGCGCAACGGCCCATCTGATCGCCGCCGATGCCTCCCACGCCCTGCAGGATGCCGCCTTGCGCGACAAGCACTGGCAACAGGCTCTGGACGTGCTGCCCATCCCCGGCAACACCCAGGACATGGAAATTCGCGAAGGCGCCCAGATGCGCGCGGCCCGCTGGGCACTGGACGACCGCGATGCCGCCGAATCGATTCGCCGCCTGGGCGAGTTGCCGCTGGGCGCAGGCCGCCGCACGATTGCCCTGCGCATCAAGCTCAAGGCCGCACGCCTGTCCGGCGACACGCAGGCTGCGCTCGACACCGCCCGTCTGCTGGCCAAGCACCGCGCCTTCTCTCCCGCGGCCTCGGCCAGCGTGGTGCGCGGCCTGCTGCTTGCCAGCATTCGCGACGCACGTGACACTTCGTCGCTGCAGCAGTTCTGGCTGTCGCTGGACGAAGACGAGCGTGCCATGCCCGAAGTGGCCATCCCTGCCACGGAACGCCTGATCGAGCTGGGTGGCGAAGCCCAGCAGGCACGCGCCTGGCTGCTGCCCGTGTGGGAGCATTTGCTGACTCAGCCCGGACCACGCACGGAAACCCATCTGCCCAAGCTGGTGGAAGTGTTGCAGTCAAGCCTGGGCAAGCTGGATGGAGCCTGGCTGGCTCGCATGGAAGCCGCAGCCAATGCCAACCCGCGCGAATCGCGCCTGCAATACCTGGCCGGCATGGCCTGCGTGCAGCGCGAGCTATGGGGCAAGGCCCAGCAGCTGCTGACCCGCGCCGCACCGCTGCTGCAAGACCCCCAGCTGCGCACGCGCGCCTGGCAGCGCCTGGCGCTGATGGCCGAGCACCGTGGCGATATGGAGGCCTCGGCCATCGCCTGGAAGCTCGCAGCCCAGGCCATGGTGGTGCTGCCGGACAATCCGGCGCAGGACGAATAGGCGCGCTCCGACACGACTCACAAGCAACAGGCAAGCCGCTGCTGCGGCACTGAGTTGCGCGGACGCTGTGCGGCCAACTACCCTACTCTCGCCGAGCGCAAAGCAAAAGGCCACGGCCGCCGCGGCAAGCCGCGAGCGACCGTGGCCTCACGCCAGGTCTGGACTTACTTGCTGTGCTCTATGGTCTTCACATGCTCCGCCACCTGCGCGGCGGTCACGTCGCCAGGGCGGCCGCCCCAGGTCTGACGCATGTAGCTGACCAGGTCGGCCATCTCCTCGTTGCTGAGCTTGTCGGCATAGCCAGGCATGGTCTGCATGCGTTCGCCATGGGCCAGGTCACGCTCATGCACGCCTTCGCGGATCACGCGAATCAGGTTGATGGGCGTGGGGAACATGGCCGTGGTGTTGGTGCTCATGGGCACCGACGAATGCGGCTGGCCTTGGCCCTGCGCACCGTGGCAGCCTGCACACAGGCCAAGGTACAGGTTTTCGCCCTTGACGCTGGTCTGCCCCTCGGCAGCCTTGAGCTTGGGCCCTGGCATCTCGCGGTTCTGGGTCAGATAGGCGGCCATGGCGCGCACATCGGCCTCCGCCATGCGCGAGGTGGAATGCTCGAGCACTGAGGACATGCGGAAAGTCATCACCCCTTGCGGCGACAGGCCGGTGCGGAAGAATCTGACCAGATCGTCCTTGGTCCAGCCACGCTCGCTCAGGGCATCGGGGGTCAGCGCCGGAGCGTAGGAACCCTCGATGGTATTGCCCTCGAGATAGCGCGAGCCATCCATGGCGAAGGTGGCCTTGGTGCGCGGGCTGTGGCATTCGGCACAGTGACCCAGCACATCCACCAGATACTTGCCGCGCACCAGTTCGTCCACCGACATGTCGAACTCCTTGGCTGCGGGGCGATGGAGCGCATTCCACATGGCCACGGCAGGACGGATGCTGAACGGGAAGTTCATCTCGCTGGGCTTGTTGGCGACTTCCACAGCCGGCTGCTTCATCAGCCACACCCACAGCGCATCGACATCGGCACGTGTGATCTGGTGGTAGCTGGCATAGGGCATGGCCGGATACAGGTTCTTGCGGCCTGGCGCCATGCCGGCGGCCACTGCGCGGTACAGATCGTCGGCCGTCCAGTCGCCGATGCCGTGCTCCTTGGAAGGCGAGATATTGCTACCGTAAAGCGTGCCCATGGGGGTGACCATGGGCACACCGCCCGCCAGCTCCGCCCCCGTGGCGGGCGAGCTGTGACAGGCCGCGCAGTCACCGCCGCGAAACACCTGCTCGCCGCGCTTGTAGAGCGCATCGAACTCCTGCGGGCCCAGCTTGGCAAAGTCCACCGTGGCCGGCGGGACGTCGCCGCTTGCGCTGCCGTACAGATACATGCCTCCGGCCACGAGCACACCCAGCACGGCGGCTGCGCCCAGGCCCTTGATCCAGGTCTTAGCCATTGTTCACGACCTCCTTGCTGCGCTTGCCCGTGGTCAGGCCCGGCGTCTTCAGGATCACGTCGCGTACGGCGTTGTAGTAGCGCACATAGCCGGTGCAACGGCAGATATGGGGCTCCAGTTGCTCCTCGATGGCTTTTTCCACCTCATCGGCGGGCACGGGCTGCTTCTGTAGCTTTTCCACCAGCACGGTGGCCGAGTTCACGAAACCGGGCGTGCAGTAGCCGCACTGGAAGGAGTAGTGCTCGAGAAAGGCCTTCTGCACCGGCGAGGGATGGACCACACCCTTGTCGTCCACCGAGGCAATGCCTTCCACGGTACGAATGGTCTTGCCGTTGAGCCAGGTCACGCCGGTCACACAGGCGGGCACGGTGATCGAGCCTTTTTCCGGATCGTCGACGATGATGGTGCAGGCGCGGCACACGCCCTGGCCGCAGCCCAGGCGCGTGCCGTTCATGCCCGCGTACTCCTGCAGGAACTCGATCATCATCAAGTCCTTGGGAACGTCGACGGGGCCTACCTGTTTGCGATTGATGGTGGCGGAGAATTGAATACGGTCCTGCATCACAGTGCCTCTTTGATTTTGTCGGGGGTCACAGGGGTCGCATGGAAGCGCTTGCCCGTGGCATGGGCGATGGCGTTGACGCAGGCGGCGACCACCGGGATCATCACCACCTCGGCCATGCCCTTGGGCGGATCGGTGCGCGACAGCGGCGGCAGCACCACGCCCTCGGCCTTCCACACGGCCACTTCGCTGGCGCGCGGCACGTGGTAGCGGTTCAGGTTCCACTGGCCGTTGCCGGGGCCGGTCTCATGGCGCGGCAGGTCTTCGTACAGCGCATGACCAATACCCATGGCCACTCCGCCCTGGATCTGGCCGGAGACCAGCTCGGGCACGATTTGCGTGCCGCATTCCAGCCAGGTCTTGTGCGAGAGGAGGTTCACCTTGCCCGTGCCCGGGGACACGGACAGCTCCACCATGGTGGCGCAGGGCGCGTAGTACACCGTGCCCGCATTGGTGCGCTGCACCGGCGGGTAATAGACTTTGTCGCGTGCGATGAAGGCATAGCCGCCGGATTTCATCGCAGCCTTCTTGGCCTCACTCGCACCCTTGCCGTACTGCACGGACAGGGCGTCGATCATGGCCTGGAACTTCCTGCCCTCGACCGTGAAGTCGGCCTTGGCCCAGGCCCAGCGATTGAAGGCGTGCACGCACACGCCGGTCACGATGCCCAGCTCGTGTGCGCGGGCGGCCAGGCGCTCCAGGCTCAGCGGCTCCAGGCCCTCGGCCACCAACATGCGATCGCGCCACTCCAGCATGTCTTCGGTGACGGTGCTGGGCAGCATCTGCCCCCCACCCTCCTTGCCGGACCAGATTGACTGGGCAGCAGGCCACAGGCAGAGCTTGAGCAGCAGTTGCGCCGCCTGTTGCGTGGCGTGGCGGAAGTAGTAGGCCGAGTTCGATGCCGATACCGGCGACACCAGGCGCGGTGTCCAGGTCGGATCCCGCGCCAGCTCGTCCTCCTTGGCCTGGGGCGTGGTGTAAGGCTCGTCCTTGGTATGCAGCGGCAGGTTGTCCCAGTGGTTCACCGCGAAGTCCACGTCGTCCGCCGGGCGCCCCAGGAAGGGCTCGACCGCCACCAGCTGCGCCGTGGTGCTGCCGGTGCCGATCTCGGTGGCGATGTGGCGCATCTTGATGCGGCCCTCGGGCGTGATCTCCAGCTGCGCGATCGAGGCTTCCGCCCCTGTGCCGAAGTCCTTTTGCACGGCACCGAAGCCTATGCCGTAGCGCAGGCCGGGGTTGGCCGCCTCGAAGTCGGCCTTGCGCTTGGCGCGCTCGATCCACATCGGGTCCTTGGCGGCCATATCGAGGATCTCGCCGATACGCAGATGACCCGAGGGCGAGGCACCCTGGGTGTTCTTCATGCTGCTCTTGAGCACATTGCGCCGGCGCAGCTCGATGGCATCGAGGCCGATCTCCTGGGCGATCTCGTCGACCAGCATCTCGGTATAGGCCATGGACTGCACCGTGCCGTAGCCGCGCATGGAGCCGGCCGTGACGCCGATGGAGGGGTACACCTCGGTCGACAGGTCGCTCTCGGGGAAATAGTAAATGGATTGCGCCGCCGTCACTGCCACCGTGCCCACCGAGGGGCTGAAGTTGGTCACGCCGCCGCCGTCGCCCACCATGTGGCAGGTCAGCGCGTGGAACTTGCCGTCCTTGTCCACCGAGATCGCTGTCTCCACGTCGAAAGGATGGCGCTTGAGTGCGAACTGGAAGTGCTTCCAGCGGTCCAGCGCCAGCCGCACCGGGCGGCCCTGGGCATACAGCGACGCCAGTGCCACGTAGAACGGGAAGGGATGGTGCTCCTTCTGACCGTAGCCCACGGTGTAGGAGCTGATGTAGTCGAGCTGGTTCAGCGGCAGCTTGCTGTCCTTGAGCATGTGCATCACATGCTCGGCCGTTCCGTAGGGCGCCTGGCTCGCGGCGACCATGTGCAGCGCACCGCTATCGCGCTCATACCAGGCCAGGCCGTTTTCCATTTCCATGGCCACATGCTCGATGGACTGGCTGTAGTACTTGCGTGCAAACGCGCGCAAACCGTCCCTGGGCTGCTTCATCTCGGCCTGGATGCGGGCCGACTCGCCCATCAGCGCGCCAAAGGCGGGATGGCTGCTGTCGGGCCAGTGCACCCCTTTTTCATCGAGTTGAGGCCAGATGACGGTGTTCTTCATGGGCGAGAACCTGTCCTCGCCATAGCCGTCCTCGCCTTGCACGCGTACGTAGCGCGCGGCCACATAGGGCGCGCGTGGCGGCTGGGCAGCCTCGGCTCCGAAGCGGAAGATCGCGTCATTGAAGCGCAGGCGCTGGTTGGCCACGCGGAACTTCTCGTAGTCGTGCCAGATGGCCACGGCCACGGGGTGGCCCAGCATGGGAGAGACCTGGCCCTTCTTGACGAAGAACTCGCCATAGAAGCCCGGCTCGGGCATTCCAACGCCGTCGGCGGCGATGGACTCGGCGTCGATCAGCACATCAGGCTGGTAGTCGCTGCCCAGCACCGACAGATCCAGGCCTTCGTAGATGCGGTCGGCGCGCGGGATATGGATGGTCAGCGCATGCGACTGCTGCGCAGGCCAGCCCTGCATGTCCCTGGCGCGCAGGTCGATGGCAAAGACCTTCTGCCCGGTGACCTTGGCCATGCCGTCGCGGCGGTAGTTGAGCGTGTTGCCATTGATCCAGTGGGTCTCCTGACCGCTGGCGGGCGTTATCAATTCCGCAAGTGCGTCTTTGACCGGGCGCACACTCGCAATCACGCCCATGGCAGCGGCAGCCTTCAGAAAACTGCGCCGATTCAAGTCCAGTTTGGACACGGTTCCAACTCCTTGCTGCAATGCGCACAGCAACAGCAAGGACTGGCGTGGGCACATCGCTAGATGACTATGTATTCCCGAACGTTGTATGCGTCCGAGAGTCAAAAAGCAGGTGATAACGGCTGCAGTTGTTGTCGGCATTTCTACCCACATATCGCCAGCCTTGGCCGTCCGCCACGCTTTGGTCTTTGAAAAGACTAAGAGGCGCGGAGTATAGAAACAGCGGCCTGGATGATTTTTCGCCACCCAAATTCACAAGTTAAATACTCGGAAAATTGACACTCATCAATACCAACTTCCTTTATTAGTGCTTGCCATGCAAAACGGCATGCGCCCACTTCGCTGTGCATCGAATGTTCGACGACCTTGCTGAAGCCAGCGCTTTTTGGTTCGGACATTCAGCTTTTTTGAATCGAGCCCTCAATCCTGCTGAACCTTTTTGCATTCGCCGCTTCATACACTGCATATCAATTTCAGCGGGTCCCCAGCGCCCGCGACCCGCACTTTCTGATTGCAGTTTCCATGAACTCAAGCTCCCGCTACACCGGTACCGCCATCGCCCTGCACTGGGTTCTGGCCTTGGCACTGATCGGCATCTTCGCCTTTGGCCTCTATATGACAGGCCTGCCTTTCTCGCCCACACGCCTCAAGTACTTCAACTGGCACAAATGGGCCGGCATGACGATTCTGATCCTGTCCGTGCTGCGCCTGGTCTGGCGCATCACCCACCGACCACCGGAGCTACCCGAAGCCGTCACCCGCACCATGCCGGGCTGGCAGCGCATGGCCCACCATGGCGTGCATCACCTGATGTATGCGCTGTTCTTTGCCATCCCGCTGGTGGGCTGGATGTACAGCTCGGCAGCAGGATTTCCCATCGTGCTGTTCGGACAATTGCCCCTGCCTGACCTGGTGAGCAAGAGCCCCGAGCTGGCCGAAGCGCTCAAGCCCTGGCATGGCTATCTGGCCTATGCGCTGGCAGCCCTGGTGGTGATGCATATCGCTGCCGTCATCAAGCATCAGGTCATTGACCGCGACGGACTGCTGTCACGCATGGTTCCGGGCCAATAGTCCCCCCTGAGCGGCGTTGCCGGGGCGGCCCCGCCGCTTCCCCCCTGGGGGACAACAGCTTTGCTGCGCGGCGGCGCTTGCTTGCTGTCTCGCTCCTTCAAGCCGTACCGGCTTTTGAGTTTTTTGTATGTTCATCACAAGGAGTTTTTGATGAAAGTCCTTTTTTCCTCTGCACTGATTGCAGCCGCTTTCCTTGGCAACACCGCACAGGCAGCTCAAGCCCTGGTGCCCGCACAGAGCGCCGTCAACTTTGAAGCCAAGCAGATGGGCGTGCCGCTCAAGGGCCACTTCAAGAAGTTCGACGCCCAGATTGCCTTCGACGCCGCCAAACCCGAGAGCAGCAAGATCCATTTCACGGTCGATACCGGCAGCGCCACCATGGGCGCCAAGGAAACCGATGCCGAACTGCCCAAGGCAGATTGGTTCAACGTTGCCAAATTCCCTCAGGCCACTTTTGACTCCAGCGCCGTCAAGGCTCTGGGCGGTGGCAAGTTCCAGGTGGACGGCACGCTGACCATCAAGGGCAATGCACAGAAGGTGAGCCTGCCCGTGACGCTGACCCAGTCCGGCGCCACCACCACGGCCGCCGGCACGCTGGCGCTCAAGCGTCTGAACTTCAAGATCGGCGATGGCGACTGGAAGGACACCTCCATGGTGGCCGACGAGGTCAATGTGCAATTCAAGCTGGCTCTGACTGGCGTCGGCAAGCTTTAAGCGTTTTTCGGCTCCAGCGCTTGATAGGCAAGCGCTGAAAGCTCATTTTTTGATAGTTCCAATCCCTGAAGGAGTATTCACCATGCGTTCCACTCTGTTCGCTCTGGCCGCTGCGTCCCTGTTTGCCACCGCTGTCCAGGCGGCACCAGCCACTTACGCCATCGACCCCACACACACGTTTGCGACTTTCGAGATCGACCACTTTGGCGCCTCCACCAACCGTGCCCGCTTCGACAAGAAAAGCGGCAACGTTCAGTTCGACAAGGCAGCCAAGACCGGCAAGGTCGAAGTGACTCTGGACATGACTTCGGTGAACTCCGGCACGCCCTCCTTCAACAAGCATCTGCAAAGCGCCGACATCTTCAACGTGGAAAAATTCCCCGAAGCCAAGTTTGTCTCCGACAAGTTCGTGTTTGACGGCGACAAGCTCAAGGAAGTGACCGGCCAGCTGACCCTGCTGGGCAAGACCGCCCCCATCACCGTCAAGGCCAACAAGTTCACCTGCTACGAAAGCCCCATGCTGCAAAAGCGTGAAGTCTGCGGCGGCGACTTCGAGGCCACCATCGACCGCACCCAGTGGGGCGTGAACTACGGCATCCCCTACGGCTTCCCCAAGGAAGTGCGCCTGGTCCTGCAGATCGAAGCTGTGAAGCAGTAATCCAGGTCCGCAAAGACTCTCGAGTGAAGCCCCTTGCGGGCTCTCTCTTTGGCCCGGCCCGTGCAAGCGGTCCGGGCTTTTTTGCGTCTGCAGCATGCTTCAGACACAAATCCCCTTCATTAAAAAAAAATTTACTTTAGGTTAATCAATTACGAATAGTAGAATCAACTCACTCACACAATTGAAGGAGACATCGCATGAGCCAAGCCGCCCCTACCCCGGTTTACTCCCAGCCCCGGCGTGCGGACATGAGCCAGCTGCCCGCACCTGCCGCCGTGCAGCAGTTGCACCACTACGCCTACAAGGCCAAGGATGCGGAAGAGACTCGTCACTTCTACGAGGACATCCTCGGCCTGCCGCTCTACCACATCATCCAGAGCGACTACGTCCCCTCCACGGGCGAATACTGCCCCTACACCCATTTCTTCTTCCGCCTCAAGGACGGCTCCTTCATCGCCTTCTTCGACATTGGCGACGACGAAGCGGCCCTGCCCTCACCCAACACTCCGATCTGGATCAATCACATCTCCTTCCGAGTGGACTCCGTCCAGGAGCTGGAAAACACCAAGGCCCGCCTGCAGGCCTGCGGCGTGGAAGTGCTGGGCGTAACCGATCACCACATCTTCAAGAGCATTTACTTCTTCGACCCCAACGGCATCCGCCTGGAGCTGACGGCCCAGCTGGCCGACGAGCTGCAGATGCTCAAGGAAAGCAAGACCGCCCATGCACGCCTGGACGAGTGGACGGCCCGCAAGGAGCAGTGGCGCAAGGAACGTGCCGAGGGCAGGTCCAGCGCCCCCCTCAAGCCGCAGAACAACGACCGGCCGGAGTTTGTTCCTGGTAAGTAACCCCCTGAGCGGCTACGCCGCTTCCCCCCAAGAGGGACGACGCCCTCGCTGCGGGGCGGTTGGGGCTGCCCAGGCCTTGCTCGACGTCTCTGGCGTGGTACATGCTTATTCAAGCGAAGTCTCGCTAATTCAATAGCTACAAGCGCTTGATAAATAAGCGCCAGAGGACGAAATAAGACCTACCGCGCTCATCACTGGATCGGATCGCTAAAATCATTGGCAATCCGTCCTTATCTTTCATGCAGACGGCATCCCTTTTCAGGATGCCGTTTTCATTTCCAGAGTTCTTGTAACGCAGCCATGAGCGACACCATTCAACAGCCCGGCCTCGACAGCCTCTCCAAGTCTTTTGAACCTGCCTCCATCGAAGCCCATTGGGGCCCTGAGTGGGAAAAGCGCGGCTACGGCAATGCCGGCTATCGCGGCACAGGCAAGCCCGGTACCGAAGCTACCGCTGCAGGCAACAACTTCTCCATCCAGTTGCCCCCACCCAATGTGACAGGTACGCTGCACATGGGCCACGCGTTCAACCAGACCATCATGGACTCGCTGACACGCTACCACCGCATGAAGGGCTACAACACGGCCTGGATTCCCGGAACCGACCACGCAGGCATCGCCACCCAGATCGTGGTGGAACGCCAGCTGCAGACCCAGGGCGTGAGCCGCTATGACCTGGGCCGCGACGAGTTCACCAAAAAGGTCTGGGAGTGGAAGGAAAAGTCCGGCAACACCATCACCACGCAGATGCGCCGCATGGGCGACACCGTGGACTGGAGCCGTGAGTACTTCACCATGGACGACAAGCTGTCCAAGGTGGTGACCGAGACCTTTGTGAAGCTGTACCAGCAAGGCCTGATCTACCGCGGCAAGCGCCTGGTGAACTGGGATCCGGTGCTGCAGTCTGCAGTCTCCGACCTGGAAGTCGAGAACCAGGAAAAGGACGGCAGCCTGTGGCATATCGCCTACCCGCTGACCAGCGGCGAAGGCAATCTGGTGGTCGCAACCACCCGTCCCGAAACCATGCTGGGCGACGTAGCCGTGATGGTCCACCCCGAAGACGAGCGTTACAAGCACCTGATCGGCCAGACCGTGACCCTGCCCCTGGTGGGCCGCCAGATCCCCATCATCGCCGACGAATACGTGGACCGAGAGTTCGGCACCGGCGTGGTCAAGGTCACGCCTGCCCACGATCAGAACGACTATCAGGTGGGCCAGCGCCACAAGTTACCCATGATCTGCGTGCTGACGCTGACCGCCAAGATCAACGACGAGGCGCCCGAGAAATACCGCGGCATGGACCGCTTCGTGGCCCGCAAGGCCATCGTGGCCGACCTGGAAGAGCTGGGCCTGATGGTCGAGATCAAGAAGCACAAGCTGATGGTGCCCATCTGCGACCGTACCGGCCAGGTGATCGAACCCATGCTGACCGACCAGTGGTTCATCGCCATGAGCAAGGTCAGCGACCAGGACCCGAGCGGCAAGTCCATCGCCCAGAAGGCCATCGACGCCGTCGCTTCCGGTGAAGTTCAGTTTGTGCCCGAGAACTGGGTCAACACTTACAACCAGTGGATGAACAACATCCAGGACTGGTGCATCTCGCGCCAACTCTGGTGGGGCCACCAGATTCCTGCCTGGTATGACGAGGAAGGCAATATCTACGTTGCCAAGAACGAGGCCGAAGCCCAGGCACAAGCTGACAAGGTTTCCCCCGGCAAGAAGCTGACCCGCGATGCCGACGTGCTGGACACCTGGTACTCCTCCGCCATGGTGCCGTTCAGCACCATGGGCTGGCCCGAGCAGGGCCATGCGGCCGATGACGACTTCAACCTCTACCTGCCCTCCTCGGTGCTGGTGACCGGCTACGACATCATCTTCTTCTGGGTCGCCCGCATGATCATGATGACCACGCACTTCACGGGTCGCGTGCCGTTCAAGCATGTCTACATCCACGGCCTGGTGCGCGATGCGCAAGGCAAGAAGATGAGCAAGTCCGAAGGCAATGTGCTGGACCCCGTGGATCTGATCGACGGCATCTCGCTGGAGCCGCTGCTGGAAAAGCGTACCACCGGCCTGCGCAAGCCCGAGACCGCGCCCCAGGTGCGCAAGAACACGCAAAAGGAATTCCCCGAAGGCATCCCCGCCTACGGAGCGGACGCACTGCGCTTCACCTTTGCGGCCCTGGCGTCACTGGGCCGCTCCATCAACTTCGACAGCAAGCGCTGCGAGGGCTATCGCAACTTCTGCAACAAGCTCTGGAATGCTTCGCGTTTCGTGCTGATGAACTGCGAAGGCCATGACTGCGGTCTGGCACCCCACACCAAGGAGCAGTGCCAACCGGGCGGCGAGTTCGCTGGCTATATGCACTTCAGCCAGCCCGACCGCTGGATCAGCTCGCAGTTGCAAAAGGTCGAGGCAGAAGTGGCCAAGGGCTTTGCCGAGTTCCGCCTGGACAATGTCGCCAACACGATTTACGACTTCGTCTGGAACGAGTTCTGCGACTGGTATCTGGAAATCGCCAAGGTGCAGATCCAGACCGGCAACGAGGCCCAGCAGCGCGCCACGCGCCGCACGCTGATCCGTACGCTGGAGGCGATTCTGCGCCTGGCCCACCCCATCATTCCGTTTGTGACGGAAGAACTGTGGCAGCAGGTTGCGCCCGTGGCCGGCCTCAAGGGCGACTCCATCGCCGTGGCACGCTACCCCGAAGCACAGCCGGAGAAGATCGACGAAGCCGCTATCGCCTACGTGGGCCGCATCAAGCAGATGGTGGATGCCTGCCGCGCGCTGCGTGGCGAGATGGGCGTGTCGCCCGCTCAACGCCTGCCGCTGCTCACCGTGGCCGGCAATGCCGAGGACTCGGCATTTATGCGCGCCAATGCCGACGTGCTCAAGAACCTGGCCAAGCTCAGCGAAGTCAAGGTGTTCGATGACGAAGCCGCATGGGCCACCGCCGCACAGACTGCTCCGGTCAACGTCCTGGGCGACATCCGCATGGCTTTGTTTGTCGAAATCGACGTTGCAGCCGAGAAGGCCCGCCTGTCCAAGGAAGCCAAGCGCCTCGAAGGCGAGATCGTCAAGGCCAACGGCAAGCTGAGCAACGAGGCCTTCTGCGCCAAGGCTCCTGCCGCAGTGCTGGAACAGGAGCGCAAGCGCCTGGCCGACTTCGGCGCGACACTGACACGCATCAACGAGCAGCTCGCTCGTCTGGGCTAAACCCCGCTAAACTCCCTCCAAAAACAAGGCGCAGGCAACTGCGCCTTTTTTCCATCCAGAAAAGACAAGCACATGAGCAATCAAACCCGCGTCCGCAAAGCCGTGTTCCCAGTTGCAGGCCTGGGCACCCGTTTTCTGCCCGCCACCAAGGCTTCGCCCAAGGAAATGCTGCCTGTGGTGGACAAGCCGCTGATCCAGTACGCCGTGGAAGAGGCGTACGAGGCAGGCATCCGCGACATGGTCTTTGTCACCGGCCGCAGCAAGCGGGCCATTGAAGACCATTTCGACACTTCATACGAACTCGAGAACGAGCTGGAGAATGCCGGCAAGCAGGCCATGCTGGACCTTGTGCGCAGCGTCAGCCCGGCCGATATGAACTGCCTGTTCGTGCGCCAGCCCCGCTCCCTGGGCCTGGGCCATGCCGTTCTGTGCGCGCAACCCCTGGTCGGCAATGAACCCTTTGCCGTCATTCTGGCCGACGACCTGATGACAGGAGAGAATGGCGGCCCCGGCGTGATGGCGCAGATGACGGCCGCTTTCCAGAAACAGGGCCGCTCTCTGCTGGCCGTTCAGGAAGTTCCGCTCGAGCACACCAAGCGCTACGGCATCGTCAAGGGCGAGCCCGCAGGCGGACCGCTGATGCGCATAGACGAGATCGTGGAGAAGCCCGCTCCCGAGAAAGCGCCATCGCGCATGGGTGTGGCGGGCCGTTACGTGCTGACTCCCGCCATCTTCGACGAGATCCGCAACCAGCCAAAGGGTGTGGGTGGCGAGATCCAGCTGACCGATGCCATCGAACGGCTGATGGCTCATGAAGCCGTCTATGCCTTCCAGTATGCAGGCAAGCGCTATGACTGTGGTAGCAAGGAAGGCTTTCTGGAGGCCACGGTGGAGCTGGCGCTGCAGCACCCCGATGTGGGCGACAGCTTTCGCGAATACCTCAAGAGCTTGAGCCTATAAGCAAGATCGGCCAAAGCCGCTCTAATGACAAAAGGCCTGCGCTTGCAGGCCTTTTGTCCGTCCAATGCTCCCAGACCGATTCAGCGCTCAGCGCCGACGCAGGATATGGATGAATTCATCACCGACCGTCTGCTGCTCGACCAGCTCATTGCCGGTCTGCTTGGCAAAGGCCTGGAAGTCCCGGATGGAGCCGGTATCTGTGGCCACGACCTTGAGCAACTGGCCGCTTTGCATGGCAGCCAACGCCTTCTTGGCCTTGAGAATGGGCAGCGGGCAGTTCAGGCCGCGGGTGTCAACTTCTTGATCTACGTGCATGGGGTGGATTCCTCGTCAGCGCCGATTGTAGAAAAACCAGGCGCTGGCAGTGCCAGCGCGGTCTTTGCTCAATCCAGAGCCGGTGCCACCGTAAAGCGAGTGTCCTCAGCCCAGCGTCGCACAGGCCATTTGGCGGGATCAGGCTCCGGGTTCTGACCGGGACGGAAAGCGCCAAAGCGCGGCTCGAAGCCTTTTTGCTTGATCCACTCTGCCAGAGCGTAGCCCGTGCCAGCAGGCCAGCACAGCGACTCCTGGGCCGTCTGCCAGCGGTATTCCAGCAGCTCGGGCGAGAGCTTCACATCCTCGGGTCGGCCCTGCACGCGCACATGGTAGGCAATCAGCACCTGATTCATGCGCAGAAACTCCGAGCAGCACAGCAGACGCAGTGCCTTCACGCGCAGCCCCGTCTCTTCGAGAACCTCGCGACAGATACCGGCTTCTGGCGATTCACCGGCCTCCATAAAGCCCGTAATCAGGCCGAAAACGCCCTCTTGCCACAGTGCATTGCGCGCCAGCAGCACCCGGCCGTCATCACCTTCCACCACAGCCGCCAGCACCGGCGTGGGATTGCCCCAATGCGTGAACCCGCAACTCGGGCAACGCAGACGCTGCACCTCGCCGCTGTCCTCGCTGGCCACAATCCATTGCAGCTCAGTCGCGCAGTTGGAACAAAAGCGGACTTCATAAGCCATGAGGCTCTCCGTATTCTTCACGACTTACGCAAAACGGGTTCAGGCGAGGCGTCTGTCTCATAAGGCAGGCCGCTGCTGCATTCTTGTTTGCGTAAGTCCTATTCTTGATATTGATAGCAGTCAGCGCTTGATGGATAAGCGCTGACTGTCATTTGGAGCGTTGATTCTCTTTTGCGCTATCACGCAAAAGACATTGCTCATGCCGGAAACACGCCTGTAGAGAGGTAGCGATCACCACGGTCGCACACCACAAACACGATGGTGGCGTTCTGCTCGCGTTTGGCAATTTCCTGGGCCACCCACAGGGCACCGGCAGCCGAGATACCCGCGAAGATGCCCTCTTCGCGCGCCATACGGCGGGCCATGTCTTCGGCATCGTCCTGCGTCACATAGACCAGCTCGTCGACCAGCGAAGCGTCATAGATCTTGGGCAGATACTCCTCGGGCCACTTGCGGATGCCAGGAATGCGCGATCCCTCGGAAGGCTGAGCGCCGATGATCTTGATGTTCGGGTTCTTTTCCTTGAGGAACCTGGCCACTCCGGTAATGGTTCCGGTAGTACCCATGGCACTCACAAAGTGGGTGATCTCACCACCGGTCTGCTCCCACAGCTCCGGCCCTGTGGTTTCATAGTGGGCCCTGGGATTGTCGGGGTTGGCAAACTGATCCAGCAGCACACCCTTGCCCTGGGCCACCATCTGGTCGGCCAGATCGCGCGCATATTCCATGCCGCCGCTCTTGGGCGTCAGAATCAGTTCGGCGCCGTAAGCCTTCATGGTCTGTGCGCGTTCGATGGACAGGTCCTCGGGCATGATCAGAATCATGCGATAGCCCTTGATGGCTGCAGCCATGGCCAAGGCAATGCCGGTGTTGCCCGACGTTGCCTCGATCAGTGCGTCGCCCGGCTTGATCTCGCCGCGCTCTTCAGCACGCTGGATCATGGACAGCGCAGGCCGGTCCTTGACGGAGCCAGCCGGGTTGTTGCCTTCGAGCTTGCCCAGCACTACGTTTGCACGTTCACGGTTTGCATCCGCGCCGATGCGTTGCAATGCCACCAGCGGCGTGTGACCGATAGCATGTTCGATGGTCGAATAAGTTTTCATGTCCAATACTGTGCCATAATTCGCGTCTGCGCTAAGCGAAGCCCGGGTGGTGAAATTGGTAGACGCAGGGGACTCAAAATCCCCCGCCGCAAGGCGTGCCGGTTCGATTCCGGCCCCGGGCACCACATACAAAAAGCCGTTAAGTCTCAAAGACTTAACGGCTTTTTTCTTTGCCACAATGGTCCCCTCGCAATTTGCGATTTGGCGCATCTCAAAAAAACGATTGGCGCAAAAACCATGCGACGACATCCGAAAGCACGCCTGTGTCCTCCCGCTTGCGTGGCGAGATGGCAGCTCTCGCCTTGGACAGAGGCGCCCCCATCCAGCGATGGCTTCAGTCTGCCTGGCGCCCCGCAAGCCTCGTAATTTCCCTCCCCCAATACCTTGCATCCCATGCTGCGGGTTCGCGACATGCCGACCAGCTCGTAATTTGCCCCACGAAGCAGGCAGGCGCGGCGGTAACGTCATGTCCCTCCGAAGAGTGAAAGTAGATCAAAATAAAAAATGAATACAAATCGTTCGTATTCGACAACAATGTCAGAGCCAATCCTACATTGGGTATGGCTATCAGAAATTAATACTTATTGCATTAATTAACGCCAGCTCATCCACCTAGCACACGAGCTCAAGAAACCACATGCCTACGGATAGCAAGTCACGCTTCACGAAGAATGTCATCCCTATGGATGAGGTTCTGACACGGACTGGGTTATCAAGATCGATGCTCTACAAGCTGTTGCGCAAGGACAAGTTTCCTCATCCCACACCGATGAGCAACAGAGCCATTGGCTGGTTTGAAACGGATGTCGAAAACTGGCTGCAGGCGAGCAAAGCAATCCGCCAAGCGAAACTGGCTCTACCTGTCGTCTACATGGCGGGAAAAATGGGGACAGATTTAGACAACGAGGACCCGGGCAGAGAGTTTTCCTGTTGGCGAATCTTCGACGTATCCAGATCCAAGGCACTTGGTGATCTAGGGATCGAGAATTCAGATACCGATGTGCTGATCGCGCCGCCGGAAGAAATGCTATTTCACGGAACTCGTACGAGGTTCATGTATTCAGGTCCATGGAAAGCGAGAAATGGCAGCCATGGACACATGCATGGCGCAAATTCTTACTCTCCCTCCAATCCACAAAGCGCAGCCTATCGCGGAGCTCTTCAAGGCATCTCACGGGCCGACGTTGTTGTCGCCTATCTCGAAGACCTGGAGGCTTTTGGAACGCTGGTTGAGATCGGCTATGCAAGAGCGGGCAATAAGAGAGTGATCGTGATTACTGCACCTGCCCTCAAGAAACTGCAACGAGACCAGGACTGGGAGCATGGCATTTGGTTCGCTATTCGCGCGGCTGATAGACACATCGAACTACCAGACCATCCTGGCTCCAGCCAGAACGACCTCTGGCGATCAGCACATGCGCATGCAGCATCGGTCATTTCGGAGTGGTATCCCCATTCATTGACTCCCCCTCCCAGTGCCGCCGAATAGAGTGCAGTGGTCAGCTCAGATTTGCTTCATAAGGAGGCCGCCTCACAATCTCCCGTCCCGCCCACTCGTTGAATGTATCGAACAGCTCTTGCAACGGGGCAACCTCACTCTTGTCACCGGCAATAAAGAGGCTGGCAAACGAATCCGCGCCATGCCTATGTGCGACATGCGCAACTTCGCGGCCGGCCCATCCATGACATCGATGAAGCATCAAAGCTGCTGGATCGCAGCCATGTGAAAACAGCACGCACGCTTTGCCCAACAAGGAGCACATGCTTGAAAGTGTCCAGGTAAAAGCTCCTTCCACCTCATGAAAGAAATTTCTCTATAAAGAAATCTGCAAAAAATATTTCAGAATCAAATATCATTTCAATATGAGATTTAAGACAGAGTACTTTCACATTTAAGACCTAGAGCACAGTGAACAACAGTATTCAAATAATACCTATCAATATTGCACATCTGACGGCTTGCGCCCTGGTTCTTACTTGCATCTTTCCGTAAATATTTTTTATATGCGTTGACACTGTCAAAGGGCTTATTTGCAAGTAGGACGCGACCTCGAGAGAGCTTTTTCCTTGGGCTATCAATTTCAATATTTCCACTTCTCTTTCAGTCAGCGACTCAAAGCTCTTGTGTTTGAAGATACTTTCCTCATGAAAATTGGCCTTGAATATTTTTGGAATGATTTTCTTTGCCACTACTGGAGATATAGCGGCTCCACCATTCGCAACTTCCAGCACAGCTTGCGAGTAGCTTCCAAACCATGAGTTCTTCACTAGGTACCCAACAGCGCCTCTTTTAAGAGCATTCATGGCCGCGTCGTCGTTTTCACTTGCAGAAATTGCAATGCTCAGCACGTCAGGCCTCTTTAGTTGGATCGATTCCAGCAACTCGATTCCTTGGCCTTCACCAAGAGACAGGTCAATGAGGAGCACATCGAAATCTTGCAAAAAGATGTTCTTACGAGCCTCTCTATAGCTGGAGGCCTGCCCTACCAGAAGAGTGCGCGGATCACGCATGAGCTCCTGCGAGATCACATTCCTGACATGGCTGTCTTCGTCAACCAGAAAGACTCGCACCGGCTGGTTCTGCTGACCCTTCATGTCGGACGGCCACATGCGCCCAAAGACAGTAGATGTGACTTCTGTACTGCCAGCATCATCAAACCGTGAGCTCATAAATGCGTCGGATAGATACATGTGACACTCCATTTGATGAGTCGATTTCTTTGGAATCTCGCGAAAAATAGAATTCATTCCATTGAAAATCTACAAAAAATAAATAAAGAAAAATAAGGTTTAAATTTTTACAAATTAATACTGGAATACTAGGTATTAACTTCTTTTAATCAGAAAAATAGATGTAAACCCTTTATTTTTGAAACAATGGACATATAAAATAAAAAGAAATACAGATTACATTTTTTAGCATTGTAAGAATTTTCCAACAAGCACTATTCTTTCAATAGCACAACATCCACAAGCCACAACAAATCATTCATTTTTCTCATCATTTTAAATTCTTCAAAAAATATCTTTGAATGGGGTATTACTGTTTCTCCGTCGTTTTCTGAAACTGCCTTCACCGAAAGCAGTTTTGGAACGTAACAAAGCACTCCATAACTTGTTGACGGTTAACACTGGCCTTTGCGAAATTGCATCGGTCTTTCGCTCACACACTCTCAGTTGTCTGAGAACTCGCTATTCAAAGGAATGATCATGAAAAAGTCTCTGATTGCCATGGCGGTTATTGCGTTGGCTGGTGTTGCATCTGCTGCTGTGAGCGGCTCAA
>NZ_JAEIJE010000013.1:0-146776 GCF_016772095.1 Comamonas sp. NyZ500
TCGATCACTGTGAAGCTGATCTCCCCCATCGCCATGGAAGAAGGTCTGCGCTTCGCTATCCGCGAAGGTGGTCGTACTGTGGGCGCCGGTGTGGTTGCCACGATCATTGCATAATTGATTTGTAGGGGTATAGCTCAATTGGCAGAGCGTCGGTCTCCAAAACCGAAGGTTGTAGGTTCGATTCCTACTGCCCCTGCCACCTCTTAATGGTGGAATCAACAAGAGCCCGCCTTTGGCGGGCTTTTGTGTCTTGAAATTGCACATTTTTGTGCATTTGAAACAAAATATGGCCACTACTCAGGTTGAAACAGTCAGCTCTGCTGCTGACAAAGCAAAATTAGCCGCTGTTGCGGCTTTAGTTGTTGCTTCTATTGCTGGCTTTTATCTGTTGAGCAAGCAAGGTGCGCTGGTTCAGTGGGCGGCTCTGATTGTCGGCCTGGTGCTGGCTGCTGGCGTGTTTCTGATCTCTGAGCCGGGCAAGCGCTTCATTGGCTTTGCTCGTGATGCTTGGCGTGAGGTGAAGAAGGTGGTCTGGCCCACCCGCAAGGAAACCATGCAGATGACACTGTATGTCTTTGCGTTTGTGGTGGTGATGGCCTTGTTCTTGTGGTTCACCGATAAGACGCTTGAATGGGTCTTGTACGACTTGATTTTGGGCTGGAGGAAGTAATGGCTGATGCAGTCGAAACAGATGTGAATGGTGGAGCAGCGGGACCCGCCAATCCCGATCTGCGCTGGTATATCGTCCATGCCTATTCGGGTATGGAGAAAGCTGTCGAGCGCAATATTGCGGAGCGTATTGCTCGCTCGGACATGCAGTCCAAGTTTGGCCGCATCCTGGTGCCTTCCGAAGAAGTGGTGGAAATGCGCAACGGCACTCGCCGCACCACAGAGCGCCGCCTGTTCCCCGGTTATGTGTTCGTCGAAATGGTGATGGATGACGATACCTGGCACCTGGTGAAGCACACCAGCAAGGTGACCGGTTTCGTTGGCGGTGCCAAGAACCGTCCTGCCCCCATTTCTGAAGAAGAAGTTCGCAAGATCGTCGACCAGATGCAGGAGGGCACCGAAAAGCCCCGCCACAAAGTCGAGTTCATGGTCGGCGAAATGGTTCGTGTCAAGGAAGGTCCATTCGCGGACTTCAATGGCTCCGTCGAGGAAGTCAACTACGAAAAGAACCGTCTGCGTGTCTCGGTCACCATCTTTGGCCGCGCGACTCCTGTGGAATTGGAATTCTCTCAAGTTGAGAAAACTTGAGATTCGCAATAGAATCTAGGGCTTCGCATTTTTTGACTCGATGCGAAGCTTTTTTATAGAGTCAGCAACCTCGGGGAGCTGTTTGCAGATATTGCAAATGGCGCTATACCCGTAAGGAGCTCAACATGGCGAAAAAAATCGTCGGCTTCATCAAGCTGCAAGTGCCAGCTGGTAAGGCCAATCCTTCTCCTCCCATTGGTCCTGCGCTGGGTCAGCGCGGCCTCAACATCATGGAATTCTGCAAGGCGTTCAACGCCCAGACCCAAGGTGTCGAGCCCGGCCTGCCTCTGCCCGTGGTGATCACGGCTTTTGCTGACAAGAGCTTCACGTTCGTCATCAAGACTCCTCCCGCAACCGTTCTGATCAAGAAGGCTGTGAAGCTGGACAAGGGCTCTTCCAATCCTCTGAAGAACAAGGTTGGCAAGATCACACGTGCTCAGCTGGAAGAAATCGCCAAGACCAAGCTGAAGGACATGAACGCCGCTGACGTTGACGCTGCTGTGCGTACGCTGGCTGGTTCTGCCCGTTCGATGGGCGTGATCGTGGAGGGTGTGTAAATGGCCAAGTTGACCAAGAAGCAAAAAGCTCTCCAGGGCAAGGTTGATTCCAACAAGCTGTACTCTTTCGCTGACGCCGTGGCGCTGGTGAAGGAAGCTGCAACTGCCAAGTTCGATGAATCCATCGACGTGGCCGTGCAACTGGGCGTGGATGCCAAGAAGTCGGACCAAGTGGTGCGTGGCGCCGTGGTGCTGCCTCACGGTACCGGCAAGACTGCTCGCGTGGCTGTGTTCGCACAAGGCGCCAAGGCTGAAGAAGCCAAGGCCGCCGGCGCTGACGTGGTCGGCATGGACGACCTGGCTGCTCAAGTCAAGGCCGGCGACATGCCCTTCGACGTGGTGATCGCTGCTCCCGACGCTATGCGCGTTGTGGGCCAGCTGGGTCAGATCCTGGGCCCCCGCGGCCTGATGCCCAACCCCAAGGTTGGCACCGTGACTCCTGACGTCGCTACGGCCGTGAAGAACGCCAAGGCTGGTCAGGTGCAGTTCCGCGTGGACAAGGCTGGTATCGTGCACGGCACGATCGGTCGCCGTTCGTTCGATGCCGATAAGCTGCAGGGCAACCTGGCTGCTCTGATCGATGCACTGAACAAGGCCAAGCCTGCTTCCAGCAAGGGTCTGTACCTGCGCAAGGTGGCTGTTTCGTCGACCATGGGTGTGGGCGTTCGCGTCGATACACAATCCATCTCGGCGTAATTGCTAGAAATCGTCAGATGAGCTTTGCTCATCTGGTGTGGTGGGCTGCGGGAGTTGTTGCTCCTGCAGGTCATCCAAGACCGTTGGTGTGATTTGATCACTTAATCACGAAGGCCAACGCAGATGGCGATCCCGCTGCAGATGGAAATTTTTCCTAAACAGTTGGTCGCTGCAACAAGAGCGTGTATGCAGGGCTTGCCTTGCATATGCATTTGAAGGAGTAGACCTTGAGTCTTAATCGCAGTGAGAAAGAAGCGGTCATCAACGAAGTGACCAGCCTCGCCGCTAAAGCTCAAACGCTTGTGATCGCGGAATACCGTGGCATCACGGTCGCCGACATGACCAAACTGCGTGCCGATGCTCGCAGCAAGGGTGTGAGCCTGAGCGTGTTGAAGAACACCCTGGCCCGCCGTGCTGTTGCCGGTAGCGCGTTTGACGTGGTGGCTGACCAGATGACTGGTCCCCTGATCTATGGCTTCTCTGAAGACGCAGTGGCTGCCGCCAAGGTGGTGGCCGACTTCGCGAAGACCAACGACAAGTTGGTGATTCGCGGTGGCGCGTTCGGAGGCAAGGCCCTGGACATCGACGGCGTTAAGCAACTGGCAAACATCCCCTCCAAGGAAGTACTGCTCGCACAACTGTGCGGCTTGCTCATGTCGCCTATCTCGCGTACAGCCGTTGTGCTGGGCGCTCTGGCGGCCAAGAAGGGCGAAGGCTCTGCCGAAGCGGCAACAGAAACAGCCGCAGCCTGAGTGCTCGGCAAAACCAACCAATTTTAGGAAATCAAAATGGCATTCGATAAAGACGCATTCCTGACCGCCCTGGACAGCATGACTGTTCTGGAACTGAACGACCTGGTCAAGGCTATTGAAGAGAAGTTTGGCGTGTCCGCCGCTGCTATGGCTGCTCCCGCTGCTGGCGGCGCTGCTGGTGGCGCTGCTGCTGCTGAAGAAAAGACCGAGTTCAACGTCGTTCTGACCGACGCTGGCGCTAACAAGGTGTCCGTGATTAAGGCTGTGCGCGAAATCACCGGCCTGGGTCTGAAGGAAGCCAAGGATCTGGTCGACGGCGCTCCCAAGACCGTGAAGGAAGCCGCTCCCAAGGCTGACGCTGAAGCCGCTGTGAAGAAGCTGGTTGAAGCCGGTGCCAAGGCTGAACTGAAGTAATTCAGTGAAATCAAGGGCTGGAGACTCGTAAAAGGGTCTCCAGCCTTTGGCGCTTGTGGAGTGCGCTTAAAGAACACACCAAAAAGCAGGTTTCCTAGGGAGTCTGCTTTTTAGTGTCTTCTGACAATCCGACAGCAGAAGATGCCTTGGTTCGGGCGATGTGCAACGCATCGCCGTCAGCCATGGTTGGTAGTGGCCAACCGCCAAGCCCGCAGGAGAACCCTGTGGGGCAGTCGTCGCAGACCCAGGACTCATGTCTTTGCCCGGAGATCTCATGGCCTATTCTTATACCGAACGCAAGCGAATCCGCAAAAGCTTCGGGAGCCGCGATAGCGTGCTCGAAGTGCCTTATCTGCTGCAGATGCAAAAAGATGCCTATACAGCATTCCTGCAGGCAGATGTAGCCCCCAAAAAACGTACCATTGATGGCCTGCAAGCGGCCTTCAATTCCGCCTTCCCCATCGTCTCCCACAATGGTTTTGTGGAGATGAAGTTTGTCGAGTACAACCTCGCCAAGCCCGCTTTCGACGTGCGTGAATGCCAGACCCGTGGTCTGACCTTCGCCTCCGCTGTCCGCGCCAAGGTCCAGCTGATCATCTATGACCGCGAGTCCTCCACGGCTCAGTCCAAGGTGGTCAAGGAAGTGAAGGAACAAGAGGTCTACATGGGCGAAGTGCCCCTGATGACCGACAAGGGTTCGTTCATCATCAACGGTACCGAGCGCGTGATCGTGTCTCAGCTGCACCGTTCGCCTGGCGTGTTCTTCGAGCACGACAAGGGCAAGACCCATAGCTCGGGCAAGCTGCTGTTCTCGGCTCGCATCATTCCTTACCGCGGCTCCTGGCTGGACTTCGAGTTCGACCCCAAGGACCTGCTGTACTTCCGCGTCGACCGTCGCCGCAAGATGCCTGTGTCGATCCTGCTGAAGGCCATCGGCATGACGCCCGAGACCATCCTGGCAACGTTCTTCGTGAACGACAACTTCCGCCTGATGGACAGCGGTGCGCAGATGGAATTCGTGGCCGATCGCCTGAAGGGCGAAGTCGCGCGTTTCGACATCACCGACAAGTCCGGCAAGGTCGTGGTCGCCAAGGACAAGCGCATCACCGCTCGCCACACCCGCGAGTTGGAGCAGTCCGGCACCAAGTTCGTCAGCGTGCCCGAAGACTTCCTGCTGGGTCGTGTGCTGGCCAAGAACATCGTTGATCCCGATACCGGCGAAATCATCGCCAAGGCCAACGAAGAACTGACCGAAGCCCTGCTCAAGAAGCTGCGCAGCGCCGGCGTGCAGGACGTTCAGTGCATCTACACCAACGAACTGGACCAGGGCGCCTACATCTCGCAGACCCTGCGCACCGATGAAACCGTGGACGAGTTCGCTGCCCGCGTTGCCATCTACCGCATGATGCGTCCTGGCGAGCCTCCTACCGAGGACGCCGTGCAGGCCCTGTTCCAGCGCCTGTTCTACAACGCCGACACCTATGATCTGTCGCGCGTGGGCCGCATGAAGTTCAACGCCAAGATCGGCCGCGAAGGCGCGACCGGTCCCATGGTGCTGTCCAACGAAGACATCCTGGCCGTGGTCAAGATCCTGGTGGACCTGCGCAATGGCCGTGGCGAAGTCGACGATATCGACCACCTGGGCAACCGCCGCGTGCGTTGCGTGGGCGAACTGGCCGAGAACCAGTACCGCACCGGTCTGGCGCGTATCGAAAAGGCTGTGAAGGAACGTCTGGGTCAGGCCGAGCAAGAGCCTCTGATGCCTCACGACCTGATCAACTCCAAGCCCATCTCTGCGGCCCTGAAGGAGTTCTTCGGTGCCTCGCAGCTGTCGCAGTTCATGGACCAGACCAACCCTCTGGCAGAAATCACGCACAAGCGTCGTGTTTCCGCCCTGGGCCCAGGCGGTCTGACCCGCGAACGTGCTGGCTTTGAAGTGCGTGACGTGCACGTGACCCACTACGGTCGCGTCTGCCCTATCGAAACGCCTGAAGGTCCCAACATCGGTCTGATCAACTCGCTGGCTCTGTACGCCCGCCTGAACGAGTACGGTTTCATCGAAACCCCGTACCGTCGCGTGGTGGACGGCAAGGTGACGATGGACATCGACTATCTGTCGGCCATCGAAGAAGGCAAGTACGTGATCGCCCAGGCCAACGCCGATCTGGATGCCGAAGGCAATCTGGTGGGCGAGCTGGTGTCGGCCCGTGAAGCCGGTGAATCGACCCTGGTGTCGGCCGAGCGCGTGCAATACATGGACGTGTCGCCTGCGCAGATCGTGTCCGTGGCCGCCTCGCTGATTCCCTTCCTGGAACACGACGATGCGAACCGTGCCTTGATGGGCGCCAACATGTCGCGTCAGGCCGTGCCTGTGCTGCGTCCTGAAAAGCCCATGGTCGGTACCGGTATCGAGCGCGTTGCTGCCGTGGACTCCGGCACCGTGGTCACTGCCAAGCGCGGCGGTATCGTGGACTATGTCGACGCCACCCGCATCGTGATCCGTGTGAACGACGACGAAGCCGTGGCCGGTGAAGTCGGCGTGGACATCTACAACCTGATCAAGTATCAGCGTTCCAACCAGAACACCAACATCCACCAGCGCCCCATCGTCAGCCGTGGCGACAAGCTGGCCAAGGGTGATGTGCTGGCGGACGGCGCTTCGACCGATCTGGGCGAAATCGCCATCGGCCAGAACATGCTGATCGCGTTCATGCCCTGGAACGGCTACAACTACGAAGACTCGGTGATGATCAACGAGCGCATCGTGGCTGACGATCGCTACACCTCGATCCACATCGAAGAGCTGGTGGTGATGGCTCGCGACACCAAGCTGGGTGCCGAAGAAATCACACGCGACATCCCCAACCTGTCCGAGCAGCAACTGAACCGCCTGGACGAGTCCGGCATCATCTACGTGGGCGCCGAAGTGCAACCCGGCGATGTGCTGGTGGGCAAGGTCACACCCAAGGGCGAGACCACGCTGACGCCTGAAGAGAAGTTGCTGCGCGCCATCTTCGGCGAGAAGGCTTCCGACGTGAAGGACACTTCTCTGCGTGTGGATCAGGGCTCGCAAGGTACCGTGATCGACGTGCAGGTGTTCACGCGTGAAGGCATCCAGCGCGACAAGCGCGCCCAGCAGATCATCGACGATGAACTCAAGCGCTTCCGCCTGGACCTGAACGACCAGCTGCGCATTGTGGAAGCCGACGCTTTCGACCGTATCGAGAAGCTGCTGACCGGCCGCGTGGCCAACGGCGGTCCTCAGAAGCTGTCCAAGGGCGCCAAGATCGACAAGGCCTATCTGGACGGCGTGGAGAAGTTCCACTGGTTCGACATTCGCCCTGCCGAAGACGATGTGGCCGCTCAGCTGGAGTCCATCAAGAACTCCATCGAGCAGCAGCGTCACACCTTCGACCTGGCGTTCGAAGAAAAGCGCAAGAAGCTCACGCAAGGCGACGAGCTGCCGGCCGGCGTGCTCAAGATGGTCAAGGTCTACCTGGCCGTCAAGCGTCGTCTGCAGCCCGGCGACAAGATGGCCGGCCGTCACGGCAACAAGGGTGTGGTCTCCAAGATCACTCCTGTGGAAGACATGCCTTTCCTGGCCGACGGCACCACTGCCGACATCGTGCTGAACCCGCTGGGCGTACCTTCGCGTATGAACATCGGTCAGGTGCTGGAAGTGCACTTGGGCTGGGCCGGCAAGGGCCTGGGCCAGCGCATCGGCGACATGCTGCAAAAGGAAGCCCGCGCTGCTGAAGTGCGTGCCTTCCTGGAAGAGATCTACAACCGCAGCGGCCGCAAGGAAGAGCTGTCTCAGCTGGACGACGGCGAAGTCATGTCCATGGCCAAGGAGCTGACCACGGGCGTGCCGTTCGCAACGCCGGTGTTCGACGGTGCTTCCGAAGCCGAAATCAAGGACATGCTGAAGCTGGCCTACCCTGACGACATCGCTGCCGCCAAGGGTCTGACCGAGACACGCACTCAGGCTTATCTGTATGACGGCCGCACCGGCGAGCGCTTCGAGCGTCCGACCACCGTGGGCTATATGCACTACCTGAAGCTGCACCACTTGGTCGACGACAAGATGCATGCCCGCTCCACCGGTCCTTACTCGCTGGTGACGCAACAGCCTCTGGGCGGTAAGGCCCAGTTCGGTGGTCAGCGTTTCGGTGAAATGGAAGTGTGGGCGCTGGAAGCTTACGGCGCCGCCTATGTGCTGCAGGAAATGCTGACTGTGAAGTCCGACGACGTGGTCGGTCGTACCAAGGTGTACGAGTCCATCGTCAAGGGCGAGCACTCGATCGAAGCGGGCATGCCCGAATCGTTCAACGTGCTGGTCAAGGAAATCCGCTCTCTGGGCTTGGACATCGAGCTCGAACGTTCTTAAGCCCTATTAAACAGAGAGCTGCAACCGCTTTAAAACAAAGGATTTGCGCTTGGTTCGTTGCTGAAACCAAGGCAAATCCAGCGGTGGCTGCAATGATTTTTGACGAAAAGGAAAGAGTTACATGAAATCGCTACTCGACCTGTTCAAGCAATTTACGCCTGATGAGCATTTCGATGCCATCAAGATCGGCCTGGCCTCGCCCGAGAAGATCCGTTCCTGGTCTTTCGGCGAAGTGAAGAAGCCTGAAACGATCAACTACCGTACTTTCAAGCCCGAGCGTGATGGTCTGTTCTGCGCCAAGATCTTTGGCCCGATCAAGGACTACGAATGCCTGTGCGGCAAGTACAAGCGCCTCAAGCACCGCGGTGTGATCTGCGAGAAGTGCGGCGTTGAAGTCACACAGACCAAGGTGCGTCGCGAACGCATGGGTCACATCGACTTGGCCGCGCCCTGCGCCCACATCTGGTTCCTGAAGTCCCTGCCTTCGCGCCTGGGCCTGGTGCTGGACATGACGCTGCGCGACATCGAGCGCGTGCTGTACTTCGAAGCCTATGTGGTGACCGACCCCGGCATGACTCCGCTGAAGAAGTTCAGCATCATGACCGAGGACGACTACGACGCCAAGCAACTCGAGTACGGCTACGATGAGTTCACCGCCAAGATGGGCGCTGAAGGCATCAAGGACCTGCTCGAAGGCATCGACATCGACGTCGAGATCGAGCGCCTGCGCAACGATCTGACCGGCTCCGAAGTCAAGGTCAAGAAGAACGCCAAGCGCCTGAAGCTGCTGGAAGCGTTCAAGAAGTCCGGCATCAAGCCCGAGTGGATGGTGATGGAAGTGCTGCCCGTGCTGCCTCCCGATCTGCGTCCTCTGGTGCCTCTGGACGGTGGCCGTTTCGCCACTTCCGACCTGAACGACCTGTACCGCCGCGTCATCAACCGCAACTCGCGTCTGCGTCGTCTGCTCGAGCTCAAGGCTCCTGAAATCATCGCGCGCAACGAAAAGCGCATGTTGCAGGAAGCGGTGGACTCGTTGCTGGACAATGGCCGTCGCGGCAAGGCCATGACGGGCGCCAACAAGCGTGCCCTGAAGTCTCTGGCCGACATGATCAAGGGCAAGAGCGGTCGTTTCCGTCAGAACTTGCTGGGCAAGCGCGTGGACTACTCCGGTCGTTCCGTGATTACCGTGGGTCCTTACCTCAAGCTGCACCAGTGCGGTCTGCCCAAGCTGATGGCGCTGGAGCTGTTCAAGCCCTTCATCTTCGCGCAGCTCGAGCAGCGCGGCATCGCCACGACCATCAAGGCTGCCAAGAAGGAAGTGGAAGCCGGTACGCCCGTGGTGTGGGACATCCTTGAAGAAGTCATCAAGGAACACCCCATCATGCTCAACCGTGCGCCTACGCTGCACCGTCTGGGTATCCAGGCTTTCGAGCCCATCCTGATCGAAGGCAAGGCCCTGCAACTGCACCCGCTGGTCTGCGCGGCCTTCAACGCCGACTTCGACGGTGACCAGATGGCTGTTCACGTGCCCCTGTCTGTGGAAGCGCAGATGGAAGCCCGCGTGCTGATGCTGGCCTCGAACAACGTGCTGTTCCCCGCTTCGGGCGAACCCTCCATCGTTCCTTCGCAGGACGTGGTGCTGGGTCTGTATCACGCCACGCGTGAAAAGATCAACGGCAAGGGCGAAGGCATGGTGTTTGCCGACCTGATGGAGCTGCAACGCGCTCTGGATGCCGGCGAGACCGAGCTGCACGCCAAGATCAGCGTGCGCCTGACCGAGTGGAACAAGAACAAGGAAACCGGCGAATTCGAGCCCGTGACCTCGCTCGTGGAAACCACCGTGGGCCGTGCCCTGCTGTCTGAAATCCTGCCCAAGGGCCTGGCTTTCAGCAACATGAACAAGGCGCTGAAGAAGAAGGAAATCTCCAAGCTGATCAACGCCTCCTTCCGCAAGTGCGGTCTGAAGGCCACGGTCGTGTTTGCCGACAAGCTGCTGCAAAACGGTTTCCGTCTGTCCACGCACGCCGGTATCTCGATCTCCATCGACGACATGCTGGTGCCTCCGCAAAAGGCCGACATCCTGGCCCGCGCAGAGTCCGAAGTGAAGGAAATCGAACAGCAGTACGTCTCGGGTCTGGTGACCTCGGGCGAGCGCTACAACAAGGTGGTGGACATCTGGGGCAAGGCCGGCGACGACGTGTCCAAGGTGATGATGGACCAGCTCAAGGTCCAGAAGACCACCGACCGTCACGGCAACGAAGTCGATCAGGAATCGTTCAATGCGATTTACATGATGGCCGACTCCGGCGCCCGTGGCTCCGCAGCGCAGATTCGTCAGCTGGCCGGTATGCGTGGTCTGATGGCCAAGCCTGACGGCTCCATCATTGAGACGCCTATCACCGCGAACTTCCGCGAAGGCCTCAACGTGCTGCAGTACTTCATCTCGACCCACGGTGCCCGTAAGGGTCTGGCCGACACGGCGCTGAAGACGGCTAACTCCGGTTACCTGACTCGTCGTCTGGTGGACGTGACGCAGGATCTGGTCGTGAACGAACAGGATTGCGGTACCTCCAACGGTTATCTGATGCGCGCCATCGTCGAAGGCGGTGAAGTGATCGAATCCCTGCGCGATCGCGTGCTGGGCCGTTCGACCGCCGAAGAAGTGCTGCACCCCGAAACCCGTGCCGTGCTGGTGCCTGCCGGCACCCTGCTCAACGAAGACACCATCGAAGAGCTGGAAGCCCAGGGCGTGGACGAAATCAAGGTGCGTACGGCTCTGACCTGCGAAACCCGTTTCGGCCTGTGCGCAACCTGCTACGGTCGCGACCTGGGCCGCGGCGGCCTGATCAACCTCGGCGAAGCCGTGGGTGTGATCGCTGCCCAGTCCATCGGCGAACCCGGCACGCAGCTGACCATGCGTACCTTCCACATCGGTGGTGCCGCTTCGCGTGCCGCCATCGCCTCGAGCGTGGAAGCCAAGTCCAATGGTGTCATCGGCTTCAACAGCACGATGCGCTATGTGTCCAACACCAAGGGCGAGCTGGTGGTGATTTCGCGTTCCGGCGAGATCGTGATCAGCGAAAACGGCCGCGAGCGCGAGCGTCACAAGGTGCCTTACGGCGCCGTGCTGACCATCAAGCCCGATGAAGCCATCAAGGCCGGCAAGATCCTGGCGAACTGGGACCCGCTGACCCGACCCATCATTACCGAATACGCCGGTCAAGTGCGTTTCGAGAATGTGGAAGAAGGTCTGACGGTGGCCAAGCAGGTTGACGAAGTGACCGGTCTGTCCACTCTGGTGGTGATCGACCCCAAGCGTCGTGGCTCTGCCAAGGTGGTGCGCCCCCAGGTCAAGCTGATCGACGCCAACAACCAGGAAGTCAAGATCCCTGGTACCGACCACGCCGTGACGATCGGCTTCCAGGTCGGCGCCCTGATTCAGGTGCGCGACGGCCAGGACGTGGGCCCCGGCGAAGTGCTGGCCCGTATCCCTGTGGAAGGCCAGAAGACCCGCGACATTACCGGTGGTCTGCCCCGTGTGGCCGAACTGTTCGAAGCCCGTACGCCCAAGGACAAGGGCACTCTGGCCGAGATGACCGGTACCGTGTCCTTCGGCAAGGAAACCAAGGGCAAGATCCGCCTGCAGATCACCGATCTGGAAGGCAAGGTCTGGGAAGAACTGGTGCCCAAGGAGCGCAACATTCTGGTCCACGAAGGCCAGGTGGTGAACAAGGGCGAGTCCATCGTTGACGGTCCTGCCGATCCTCAAGACATCCTGCGTCTGCTGGGTATCGAAGAGCTGTCGCGCTACATCGTGGACGAGGTGCAGGACGTTTACCGCCTGCAGGGTGTGAAGATCAACGACAAGCACATCGAAGTGATCGTGCGTCAGATGCTGCGTCGCGTGATCATCGAGAACTCCGGCGATACCACCTACATCCAGGGTGAACAGGTCGAGCGTTCCGAGGTGCTCAACACCAACGAACAGATGCAGAAGGAAGGCAAGCTGCCTGCCACGTACTCCAACGTGCTGCTGGGCATCACCAAGGCTTCGCTGTCGACCGACTCGTTCATCTCTGCGGCTTCCTTCCAGGAAACCACCCGTGTTCTGACCGAAGCTGCCATCATGGGCAAGCGCGACGAGCTGCGTGGCCTGAAGGAAAACGTGATCGTGGGTCGTCTGATCCCCGCCGGTACCGGTCTGGCCTATCACCAGGCTCGCAAGGCCAAGGACGAAATGGACGATGCCGAGCGTCGTGCCATCGCCGAAGCCGAAGAAGCCGAGCTGGCCGGTGTGCTGGCTGATGACGTCGAAGCACCTGCTGGCGACGCCTCTGCCGACTAAGCATGGCACTGGGCCGCGGCCGGTAACGGCTGCGGTTCGCTGCTGATGCACCGCGCTCCCGCTCTGCCTTGTGCAGACGGGAGCGTTTTTCATTGATCAAGACACGATTTGCGCAAGCTCGGATCAGACAGGGTGTTTTCTCGATAGAAATGCCCGCTGTGCATCCTGGTCTGCGTCAGTTCTACAAGATTTTCAGGTCTGCTCTTCATGACTTCCAAGCCTTCCCAACCCAAGAACGCCGCTGCAGGTGCTGCCGTGCCCAACGCTCCTGCTCTGTGGCAACAGCTGGATGCAGTGGCCAAGGCCTTGCACGGCATCCTGGGTGGTCAGTCCAGCAAGGCTGTGCTGGCACAGGTGCCGCAGCGCTTGCGTCCGGGAGTGCAGGCCTTGCTGTTCCAGGTGCTGCGCAATCTGGGGCGCGCCCAGGCGCTGCAAAAGCAGCTGGCGCCGCGCCCACCGGCACCCAAGGTCAGTGCCTTGTTGAGCACGGCGCTGGCACTGGCCTGGGATGAGACCCAAGCCCCATATCCGCCCTTCACCCTGGTCAACCAGGCCGTGGAAGCCGCCAAGAACGGCGCGGCACGCGCGCAGTCCGGCTTCATCAACGCCTGCCTGCGCCGCTTTCTGCGCGAGCGCGATGCCCTGGTGAGCGCGACCGACAACGATCCCGTGGCCGTCTGGAATCACCCCGCATGGTGGATTGCCCGGCTCAAAAAAGACCATCCCCAGGACTGGCAGACCATTCTGGCGGCCAACAACGCCCAGCCGCCCATGACGCTGCGGGTGAATGCACAGAAAAGCACTCCAGCTCAGTATCGGAAGGCGCTGGAAGCCATGAATCTGAAAGCGACCGCAGTCGCCGAATGCGGTCTGCAGCTGGAGCAGGCCGTGCCTGTGCAGGAGCTGCCGCAGTTTGAAGAAGGTTGGGCCTCGGTGCAGGACGGCGCGGCACAGGCCGCTGCACCGCTGCTGCTGGCCGGTTTGCCCGAGCCCCAGGGCCGCCCGCTGCGCGTGCTGGATGCCTGTGCTG
The DNA here is from genome assembly GCF_016772095.1 of Comamonas sp. NyZ500. Lineage (NCBI taxonomy): Bacteria > Pseudomonadati > Pseudomonadota > Betaproteobacteria > Burkholderiales > Comamonadaceae > Comamonas > Comamonas sp. NyZ500. Next base: position 13,439 of record NZ_JAEIJE010000013.1, read on the forward strand.
CGCCCGGCGGCAAGACTGCCCATCTGCTTGAGCGCGCTGCGCCCGGCGGCATCGAAGTCACGGCCCTGGAGATCGACCCCGAGCGGGCTCGCCGCATCGGTGAAACCTTGTCGCGCCTGGGCCTGAAGGCCAAGGTGCTGGTGGCCGATGCGTCCGCGCCCCAGGCGTGGTTCGAATCGCAATGTGGCGCTCAGCTCTTCGATGCGATCTTGCTCGATGCGCCTTGCACGGCATCTGGCATTGTGCGTCGCCAGCCCGATGTGCGCTGGCTGCGCCGTGAGAGCGATGTGGCACAGCTGGCAGACATCCAGTCCAGGCTGCTCGATACCCTGTGGCCGCTGCTGCAGCCCGGCGGCCGCATGGTCTATTGCACCTGCTCGGTCTTCAAGGCCGAGGGCGATGCCCAGATGCAAGCGTTTCTTGCACGCAACACTACGGCGGCCAGCTTGCCTGCTCCGGGTCATTTAATTCCCGGCAAAGCTGCCAAACACGATTCCGTGGCAGACAATCCCCTGGGTGACCACGACGGCTTTTTTTACGCTCTGCTGGAAAAATTGCGCTAACGCTGTAGCGGGGGCCTTGCGGCGTGCGACCCGTGCAGCTTCGCTGGTGCTGGCGCTGTCCCTGGTTTTCGTGCTGGCCCGGGCCGATACCGTGCCGCCGGATATCAGCTCCATGCAGGTTACGCGTACCGACGAGGGGGTGTTTCTCTCGGCCAATCTGCAGTTCGAGCTGCCCGGTCAGGTTGAAGATGCCCTGCGCCAGGGCATTCCCATGTATTTCATTGCCGAGGCTCAGGTGCAGCGCGAGCGCTGGTACTGGTCCGACCAGCAATTGGGCGTCGCCACCCGCTATTACCGCATTACGCACCAGCCGCTGACCAGGCGCTGGCGTTTGCATATCTCCAATTCCGCCTTCACCGGCGGCAGCGGCACCGGACTGGCGCTGGGCCAGTCCTACGAGCAGCTGGAGGATGCCATCGCAGCCATTCAACGCATTTACCGCTGGAAGATTCTGGACTCCGGCCAGCTCGGCTCCACTTCCGGCGTCTCGGTGCAACTGCGCTTTCGCGTAGATCTGTCGTCCCTGCCCAGACCTTTACAGATTGGGGCACTGGGGCGCTCGGGCTGGAATCTGCAACTGTCGCGCACGCAGACGCTGGAGGCCGCTCCCTGATGGCTGACATCAAGCTCCCGGACGGCGAAGCCGGCGGCTCCTCTGCCGCGCGCTGGTCGCGCGCCACGCGCTGGGCCGTTGGCACGGGCGTGGCGCTGATGGTGGTGGTGGGGGTGCTGCTGCTGTTCCTGCTGACCCTGGCCACGAATAACCGGCTGGCCTATGAGCGCAACTACAACTGGCTGTTTGCCGCCAATGTCGTTGTGGCCGGATTGCTGCTGCTGGTGCTGTTCTGGGGCGGCTTGCGCCTGGCTCTGAGGCTCAGGCGCGGGCGTTTTGGCAGCAAGCTGTTGCTCAAGCTGGCGGGCATCTTCACCCTGGTGGGTTTGCTGCCGGGCTTGTTGATCTATGTGGTGTCCTACCAGTTCGTCTCACGCTCCATCGAGAGCTGGTTTGACGTCAAGGTCGAGGGGGCCTTGTCTGCGGGCGTGAGCCTGGCCAGTGCCACACTGGATACCGTGGCCAATGACATGGCCAACAACACGCGCACGGCAGGCCTTCAGCTGTCTCAGACTTCGGATGCAGGGGCGGCACTGATGCTGGAGCGCATCCGAGATCAGATCGGAGCCTCCGATGTGGTGCTCTGGAATGCATCAGGCAAGGCCATTGCCAGTGCCGGTCAGTCTCAGTTCAGCCTCGCGCCCGAGCGGCCCAACACCCAGCTGCTGCGCAGCTTGAGGGAGCAGGGCGGTCAGCGTGCCGTGGCCAGCATCGAAGGCCTGGATGATGCCGGCGACGTGCCTGCCGATCAGGCCGCGGCCAACGCCAAGGTGCGCACACTGGCGCTGGTGCCCAGCTCGGCAGTGAATCTGTTGGAGGAGGCGCGTTATCTGCAGGCCACGATTCCCTTGCCGCAAGCCCTGGTCAGCAATGCCCTGGCCGTGCAGGAGGCCAATCGCGAGTATCAGGAGCGAGCACTTGCTCGCGGTGGATTGCAGCGCATGTATATCGGCACTCTGACGCTGGCGCTCTTTCTGGCCGTGTTTGGGGCCGTGGTGCTGGCCGTGGTGCTGGGCAACCAACTGGCCAAGCCCTTGTTGTTGCTGGCCCAGGGCATGCGCGATGTGGCGCGTGGCGATTTGCGCCCCAAGCCTGCGCTGCAGAGCAAGGACGAGATTGGCGGGCTGACGCGCTCTTTTGCCGTCATGACCCAGCAACTGGCCGACGCACGCTCCGACGCCAACCGCAATCTGCTGCAACTCGATGCGGCGCGCAGCAATCTGCAGACCATTCTGGACAACCTTACTTCGGGCGTCATCGTGCTCGATCGCTCCGGACGCATCGTGCTCAGCAATCCCGGTGCAACACGCATTCTGCGTGCGCCCATGGCAGTGTTCCAGGGCAAGCGCCTGCGCGATGTCTCGGGTTTGCAGGACTTTGCGCGCGTGGTGCAGGAGCAGTTCGAGATCTTTCTCGGCGATGCTTCGGCCGAGCAGGGGCGGGACCGCTGGCAGCAGGTCTATGAGCTGGACGCGGGCAACGGCAACGGCGATGTGGTGCACAACACCACTAGCCTGGTCATGCGCGGCGCGGAGCTGCCCGACGACCAGCGTCTGCTGGTGTTTGACGACATCTCGGAGATCGTCTCTGCCCAGCGCGCACAGGCCTGGGGCGAGGTGGCGCGCCGCGTGGCGCATGAGATCAAGAATCCGCTGACGCCGATTCAGCTGTCTGCCGAGCGTCTGGCGATGAAGCTGACCGACAAGCTGCAGCCTGCGGAGCAGGCGCTGCTGGCCAAATCCGTGAAGACCATCGTCGATCAGGTGGGGGCCATGAAGCGTCTGGTCGATGAGTTTCGTGAATATGCACGTTTGCCGGCTGCCAATCTGCAAGCGCTGGATCTGAATGCACTGGTCGCTGAGGTGCTGCAGCTCTATGGCGAAGAGAATGCGGCGGTGCGTGTGGAGGCATCGCTCGACGAAGCCTGTCCGCTGATTCAGGGCGATAGCCAGCAATTGCGTCAGGTCATCCACAATCTTTTGCAAAATGCGCAAGATTCCACGGCGCAAAGAGCGCAGGAAACAGGGCAGACTCCAGGATCCGTCACCATCGAAACCCGCTGGATGGACACGGCCCAGCGTGTGCGCCTGAGCATCAGCGACAGTGGCACAGGTTTTGCTCCCAATATTCTTCAAAGAGCCTTCGAGCCCTATGTGACCACCAAGTCTCGCGGCACAGGCCTGGGTTTGGCCGTGGTCAAAAAAATCGCCGACGAGCATGGCGCAAGAGTGGACCTGGGTAATCGAGAGGAAGACGGGGTAGTGCAAGGCGCGCGAGTGTCGCTATCATTTGTACCTAACGACCGTGCGGGGGCGGCTTGATCCCGCTTCGCACAAGGCATAGCAACAGGCTTTAGACACATGGCAAACATACTAGTGGTCGACGACGAACTGGGGATCCGGGATTTGTTGTCGGAAATCCTCAACGACGAAGGTCATAGTGTGGACGTGGCGGAGAACGCCACGCAGGCACGCGTATCCAGGGCAACCCACAACTACGATCTGGTGCTGCTGGACATCTGGATGCCGGACACCGACGGCGTCACCCTGCTCAAGGAATGGGCCACGGCCGGTCAGCTCACCATGCCCGTCATCATGATGAGCGGTCATGCGACCATCGAAACGGCCGTCGAGGCAACGCGCATCGGTGCACTGTCATTCCTCGAAAAGCCCATCACCATGCAGAAGCTGCTCAAGGCGGTGGAGCAGGGGCTGGCGCGAAGCACGGCCAGCCAGGGCTCGGAAACTGCAGCGCATGCCAGCAACGGCACGGCTCCATCGGCCGTGGTCAGCATCACGGCCCAGGCGGCGGAAGACAATCTGCCCAATTCGCACCAAGGCTTCGATCTCGACCGCCCCCTGCGCGAGGCGCGCGACGGCTTTGAAAAAGCCTATTTCGAATTCCACCTGGCACGCGAAGGCGGCTCCATGACGCGCGTGGCCGAGAAGACCGGCCTTGAGCGTACCCATCTGTATCGCAAGCTGCGCCAACTGGGCGTGGACCTTGGACGCAATCGCCGCGGATAATTTCCAAAAAAATTCGCAGTTTTCGATTTGGGCTCCAAAAGTGTGCCTATAATTGCAGCTTCAGCACTCAAGGGTGCCGAAGAAAAGGCCCGGTAGCTCAGTCGGTAGAGCAGAGGATTGAAAATCCTTGTGTCGGCGGTTCGATTCCGTCCCAGGCCACCAGATTCAAAGCCCTGAATCAGCAATGATTCAGGGCTTTTCTGCATCCGGACCTGCTTTTTCGGTGGCATAGCAGGCCGGCGAATGCTTGGGGCTGGAATGCCCAGGCGGGGCAGGATGCAGAAAAATATGCCTATAATCGCCGCTTCAGCAAATTCAAGTTGCTGGACAGCACAGGCCCGGTAGCTCAGTCGGTAGAGCAGAGGATTGAAAATCCTTGTGTCGGCGGTTCGATTCCGTCCCAGGCCACCAGATTCAAAGCCCCGGATCAGCAATGATCCGGGGCTTTTCTCATTGCAGCCTCGGAATGTCCGCAATGGGCTTTGGGTAATAAAAAGTAGAGCGGATTGCGCTTGTCTTTGCTTGATTTCAAAGCGTTTCAGCTCCAGTGCGCTTTGTTGGTATGCGCAACCAGCTTTTCATTTGATAGCGCCTGCATGCTGCCGTTAAGCTTGCAGCTTTCATCGTGCACAGACAGGCACAGGAGCGCGTGTGACAGCAGAGCAGCAATCAAGGGCGTCGCAACCGGCAGCTAACTGGCAGCCGGGCCTGATCGCCATTCACGGCAACCAGACCGAGGCGCTGGCCGATACCGTGCTGGCCTGGCTGGCGGCGCATCCCTTGCAGGCGCTGGAGCCCGAGATCGTGCTGGTGCAAAGCAACGGCATGGCCGAATGGTTCAAGATGCGCATGGCCGAGCAGCAGGGCGTGTGCGCCGCAGCACAGGTCGAGCTGCCGGCGCGCTTTGTCTGGCGCAGCTACCGACAGATTCTGGGCAGGCATGAGGTGCCGCGTGAATCGCCGCTGGACAAGACGCCCATGATCTGGCGCCTGATGCGTCTGCTGCCGCAATGCCTGGGCGAGCCTGCGTTCGCACCGATTGCCAACTTTCTGCGCCCTGGCGAGCCGCAGCGTCTGCTGCAGCTGGCCGAAAAGCTGGCCGACCTGTTCGACCAGTACCAGATCTACCGCGCCGACTGGCTGGCCGCCTGGGAGAAGGGCAAGGATGTGCTGCGTACAGCGGGCCGCCCCGACGAGCCAGTGCCCGAAGGGCAGCTCTGGCAGCCCCAGCTGTGGCGCAAGGTGCTGGCCGAACTCGATGAGCAGGAGCGTGCCGCCACCCGCCCGGCCCTGCTGGCTCGGATTCTGGACGCGCTGCAAAGCGGTCAGCCGCCGGTCACGCCGTTGGCGCGCCGCGTGGTGGTGTTCGGCATGAGCCAGATGCCGCTGTCTTTGATGCAGTTTCTGAGCGGCATTGCCCAGCACAGCCAGGTGCTGATTGCCGTTCCCAACCCCTGCCGCTTTCACTGGGCCGATGCCATCGACGGGCGCGAGCTGCTGCGCCAGCAGCGCCGCCGCCATGCCGACAAGGGAGGCAAGGATCTGGCGCAGATTCCGCTGGCGGCCATGCACGCCCATGCCCATCCGCTGCTGGCGGCATGGGGGCGGCAGAGCCGCGACTATGTGCGCCAGCTCGATGCCTTCGACACTACGGGCGACACGGCCGTGCAATGGGGCTGGCCGCGTGTGGATGTGTATGACGAGGCCGACGCGAGCGAGCTGATCGACGCACCGCTGCTGGTCCAGGTGCAGCAGCGCATTCGCGATCTGGTGCCCATGTCGGAGCACCCTGCGGTCGAGATCGCAGCGGCCGACCAGTCCATCGTCTTTCACAAGGCTCATGGTCTGGTGCGCGAGCTCGAAGTGCTGCACGACCAGCTGCTGCAATGGCTGGCCGAGCCTGCCGCTGCGGGCCGCCCAGCGCTGGCGCCGCGCGAGGTAGTGGTCATGCTGCCGTCGATCGAAGAGGCTGCACCCGCCATCCGCGCGGTGTTCGGTCAGTACGGCCGCCACGATGCTCGCCATATTCCGTTTGATATCGCCGACGTGGGCGCGCGTGCCAGCAGTCCGCTGGTGACGGCGCTGCAATGGCTGCTCAAGCTGCCGCAGCAGCGCTGCCGTCTGAGCGAGTTGTGCGACCTGCTCGATGTCCCCGCCGTGGCGGCGCGCGTGGGTCTGGCGGCAGGCGATCTGCCCCAGCTCACGCACTGGATGGCCGGTGCGGGCATTCGCTGGGGGCTCAACCATGCGCAGCGAGCACAGTTGGGCCTGGCGGCCTGCGGTGATCCCAACAGCGCCTGGTTCGGCCTGCGCCGCATGCTGCTGGGCTATGCCAGCGGGCCGGCGCTGGAGGCCGCCTTCGACGAGGCACAGGTGTTTGCCGGCATGGAGCCCTATGACGAAGTGGGCGGCCTGACGGCCGAGCTGGCCGGGTCGCTGGCCAGCTTGCTGGGGCGCATGCTGCAGTGGTGGCAAACGGCTGCTACGGCTGCGGCCCCCGAGGTCTGGGCCCAGCGTTTTCGCAGTCTGATGGACGACTTCTTTGTCGCGCAGGGCGATGAGGACCAGGCCTTGTGCGCCGCACTCGACACGGCCCTGGTCGGCTGGCAGGCTGCCTGCGAGCAAGCGGGTTTTGAGGCCCTGATTCCGCTGGAAGTGGCACAGGAGGCCTGGTTGCAGGCTCTGTCCGAGCCCGCGCTCAACCAGCGTTTTCGTGCCGGCGGCGTGACTTTCTGCACGCTGATGCCGATGCGCGCCATCCCCTTCGAAGTGGTGTGTCTGCTGGGCATGAACGATGGCGACTACCCGCGCCGCGCCACGCGCGTGGACTTCGACCTGATGGCCTTGCTCGGGCAGCAGCGTCCCGGCGACCGCGCGCGCCGCGACGATGACCGCCAGCTGATGCTGGATGCCTTGCTGTCGGCCCGCAGCAAGCTCTATATCAGCTGGGCCGGCCGCCATGTGCGCGACAACAGCGAGCAGCCACCCTCGGTGCTGGTCTCGCAGCTGCGCGACTATCTCCGCCAGGGCTGGCAGGGGGAAGGCAGTGCAGGTCTTTCCGCCAGCGAGCGCGGAGATCTGCTGCTGGCCCAGCGTACCCGCCAGCATCCTTTGCAGCCCTTCAGCCGCCGCTATTTCGAGCAGGCTTCGGGGCTGTCGACCTTCGCGCGCGAATGGTATGGCGCGCATGAAGAGCGGGCAGCGCAGGTGCTGCCGGTCGTGGCTGCCTTCGAGCCCGACCCCGAGGTGCCGCTGACGCTGGCGCGACTGACGGAATTTCTGCGCCACCCTGCACGCAGCTTTTTGCGCAATCGCCTGCAGGTGCGCTTTGAGCAGGACGAGGAGCTGTTGGAGGACGACGAGCTTTTCAGCGTCGATGGCCTGACCGCCTACGGCCTGATTCAGCAGCTGCAGCAAGGCGTGCGCACGCAGCTGGCGCATGATGCGGCGCTGGATGTGGGCATGCAGGTGCAACGCCAGGTGCAGCGTCTGGGGCGTGCCGGCGTGCTGCCGCTGGCAGGTCTCGGCAGGCGCGAGGCCGAGGCCTTGCAGGCGCAGGCCACGCCGTCGCTGCTGGCCTGGCAGCAGCAGATGCGGCTGTGGCCCCATGCGGCGCCGCGCGAGCGGCTGTTGCTGCACTCCGGAGCGGTCACGCTGGATGACTGGATGGATGGCTTGCAGGAGCGTGAAGAGCCGTCTTCGGACGCGGGCCACAGCCGTTGCTGGTTCGCGCTGGAGCCGCGCACGCTGCTGAACAAGAGAGGCGAGCTTCAGGCCCACAAGCTGCTGCCCATTTATGTGCGCAGTCTGGCGCTTTCAAGCACGGGCAGCGACACGCTGATGTGCGTGATCGCACGCGACACCCTGGTCTGGGTGCAGCCGCTGGAGCCGGAGGCGGCCACGCAGCGTTTGCAAGCCTTGATGCAGCTGTGGCTGGCGGGCCAGAACGAGCCCTTGCCGCTGCCTCTCAAAGCCGCCATCGCAGCCGGTCGTGACGATCCGAGCGCCGCCGCGCAGGCCTACGAGGGCGGCTACATGCTGGGCGGCGAATGCGAAGACCCCAGCTGGGCGCGCTGCTACCCCGACTGGGCGGCGCTGACGGCCGATCTGCGCTTCCACGTCCTGGCCAAGCAGGTCTATGGCCCGCTGCATGACTGGCTGGCCGCGCAGGTGCAGACCGAGGATCTGCCCTTGTTGCATTGCGCAGACCAGGACGAACAACCAGGAGAGCCGGAATGAGCGCGCCCGCCAACCCCATGAAGCCCGGCAGCCAGGCGCTGCAGCCCCTGCATTTCCCGCTCTGGGGTTCGCGCCTGATCGAAGCCAGTGCGGGCACAGGCAAGACCTGGACCATTGCCGCACTCTATCTGCGACTGGTGCTGGGCCATGGCGCAGAGAACGGCTTTGCCCGAGCATTGATGCCGCCCGACATTCTGGTGATGACCTTCACGCGGGCCGCCACGCGCGAGCTGTCGGACCGCATCCGTGCCCGCCTGATCGAGGCCGTGCAGTGCTTTCGCGGCGAGGCCGAACCGGCGGGGCACGACAGCTTCCTGCGCGATCTGCGCGATGCCTATGCCGAAGGCGAGCAGCGCGACACAGCTGCCTGGCGGCTGGACATGGCTGCGCAGTGCATGGACGATGCCGCCATCCACACCATAGACGCCTGGTGCCAGCGCATGCTGCGTGAGCATGCGTTTGACAGCGGCAATCTGTTTGATGAAACGCTGGAGGCCGATGAAAGCCAGCGTCAGACCGAGGCTGCACAGGATTACTGGCGCCAGCAGTGTTATCCGCTTTCGGGCGAGGTGCTGGAGGCGGCGCTGCAGGTCTGGCCCGATGTGCAGGCCCTGGTCAAGGATATGCAGTCGCTGCTGCGTGAAAACATAGCCGCCACGGCGGGCGCCGGAACCTTGGGTGAATGCATTGCGCAGACCCAGGCTGAGCGTGCGCAGCAACTGCGAATGCTTGGCGATGGCTGGGAGCAAAAAGCGCAGCAATTGGAAGACTGGCTGGACGGCCAGTTGGCCACCAACAAAAGTGCTTGGAATGGTTTGAAGCTCAAGCCGGCCAACTACAAGAACTGGCTGAAAGCTTTGCGGGAGTGGGCTGCCGCGCCGCACGATGGGCTGGCGGCGGCGATGAAGACGGGTGCCACCCGTTTGGTGCCTGCCGGGCTGGATGAAGCGCGCAAAGGTGATATGCCGGTGGAGCTGCCCCCCGCATCTGCCGAGCTGGAGCAGCTGCTTCAGGCCCTGGCCCAGCTGCCGTCCCTGCATGTGGCGCTGCGCCTGCATGCGGCAGTCCACGTGCAGCAGCGCCTGCTGTGGCTCAAGCGCCAGGCCGGCACTTTCGGTTTTGCCGATATGCAGCAGCGCCTGGATGCGGCTCTGGCTGGCGACAACGGCCCCGCGCTGCAAGCCGGCATCCTGGCCCAGTACCCGGTGGCGCTGATTGACGAGTTCCAGGACACCTCGCCGCTGCAGTACCGGCTGTTCGACCAGATCTACCGCACGGCAGACAACAGCGCGGGCAGCGCACTGCTGCTGATCGGCGACCCCAAGCAGTCCATCTACGGCTTTCGTGGTGCGGACATCTACAGCTATCTGCAGGCCAGGCAGGCGACCGAGGGCCGCCACTATGTGCTGGACACCAACTTCCGCTCCACCGAGGCGCTGGTCGATGCGGTCAACCAATGGTTTGTGCAGGCTGAAGTGCGCGAAGGCGAGGGGGCGTTCATGTTTCGCGCCGGGCAGAGCAATCCGCTGCCGTTCGAGAGCGTCAAGGCCAATGGCCGCAAGGAGCTGCTGATGCAGGGCAGCCAGCGCATGGCCGCGCTGACCATTGCCTGGGATGGCTGCAGCGATGAGCCGCTGAGCAATGACGACATCCGCCGCCGTGGGGCGGAGTTCTGCGCCAGCCAGATCGTGCAGTGGCTGATGGACGGAGCCACGGGCTTTGCCGAAGCCGGCCAGCCGCTGCAGCGCCTGCGTCCGGCCGATATCGCGGTGCTGGTGCGCACTGGCAAGGAGGCCTCAGCCGTGCGCCGCGCACTGGCGCGGCGCAATGTGGCCTCGGTCTATCTCTCCGATCAGGACTCGGTCTTCGCCAGCGGCGAGGCACAGGATCTGCTGCTGTGGCTGCGTGCCGTGGCCGCGCCTCTGGACGGACTGGCCGTGCGTGCCGGTCTGGCCACGCCCATGATGGGTCTGTCGTTTGACGAGCTGGCCTGGCTGGCCAGCGATGACGAGGCCTTCGATGCGCGCAGCGAGCTGCTCAAGGAACTGCACAGTCTCTGGCTGCGCCTGGGCGTGCTGGCCATGCTGCGCCAGACGCTGTACCGCTTTGAATTGCCGGCGCGCTGGCTGAAGGACATGGGCGGCGAGCGCCGTCTGACCAACTATCTGCACCTGGCCGAGCTGCTGCAAGGCGCGAGTGCCCAGCTGGAGGGCGAGCAGGCGCTGATCCGCTGGCTGGCCACCCAGATCGAGAACCCGGGCGCGGCCGGCGATGCACAGATCGTGCGGCTGGAATCGGATGCCGATCTGGTCAAGGTCGTCACCGTGCACAAGAGCAAGGGGCTGGAGTACCCACTGGTCTGCCTGCCGTTCGGCGGCAGCTTCCGACCTGTGGACGGCAAGGCGGCCTATCTTTCGCTGCCCGTGCAGATCGATGGCGTACCCGCGCGCGAGCTGGTGCTGGACTACGACGATGCACAGTTGGCGCAGGCCGACAAGGAACGCCTGCGCGAGGATCTGCGCCTTCTCTATGTGGCGCTGACCCGCCCGCGCCATGCACTGTGGATGGGGCTGGGCCCCATGAAACGCGGCAACAGCAAAAACTGTGTGAACGAACAGGGTGCGGCAGGCTATCTGCTGGCCGGAGATGTTTCGCAGGCCGCAGCCGGCTGGCGCGCCAGCATCCAGGCCCTGAGCGAGCGTTGCACGCAGATCGCCGTCGTGGATCTGCCGGCCGAACTGCCCGTGGCCTCGCGCTATGTTGCCGCGCAGGCCTTGCCCGCCCTGGCCGCCGCGCCCGTGTACGAGGCGCAGTTCGACCGCCGCTGGGGCATTGGCAGCTTTTCGTCGCTGACCCGCGCCATGGCCGCACCCAGCCTGCCGGTCCTGCCGGTGGCCGCACAAAGTCCCGCCGAGGACGAGCGTGCGCTGCAGGCCCAGGAGGCGGGTGAAGCTGCGCTGGACCTGGGCGTCATCAACGAGGTCATGACCGCCCTGCCCAACTTGACCAGATTCGCCGCCGGTGCGCGCAGCGATGCTGCGGTGTGGCACCGCTTCATGCGCGGCCCGGTGGTGGGCAATTTCCTGCACGACCAGCTGGAATGGCTGGCCGCCGAGGACTTTGCGCTGCAGCCCGAGGATGATCCCGGCAACAGCGAGCCCCTGGCGGCCCGACTGCTGCGCCGCTGCGAGCGCGCGGGCCGCAAGGAGCAGGCCGCCGATGTGCTGCAGTGGCTGCGCGCCGTGGTGCACCAGCCGCTGGCGCCGCTCGGCGTCTCGCTGGCCCAACTGGGCGAAGGTGATGTGCTATTGCCCGAGATGGAGTTCTGGCTGCCGGCGCGGCGCCTGTCGGCACCGCGTATCGACGCGCTGTGCCGCCGGCACATCCTTGCCGGCCAGCCGCGCCCGGTGCTGCCCGAGCGCGAGTTGCACGGCATGCTGATGGGCTTTGCCGATCTGGTGTTTCACCATGGCGGCCGCTACTGGGTGCTGGACTACAAGACCAACCACCTGGGCCAGGACGGCGCGGCCTACGCCCCTCAGGCGCTGGAGCAGGCCATGCTAGAGCACCGCTATGACGTGCAGGCTGCGCTGTATCTGCTGGCTCTGCACCGCCTGCTGCAAAGCCGGCTGGGCGCGGCTTACGACCCTCGCGAACAGCTGGGCGGCGCGCTCTATTTCTTCCTGCGCGGTATCGATGGCGAGGCCGCCGGCATGCATGTGCTGAAGCCGCCGCTGGCGCTGCTGGACGGGCTGGAGGCGCTTCTCGGAGATAACGAAAAGGAATTGAAGGAGGAGCAGCCATGAAGGGGCGCCGCAAAGCCGATCTGCAGACGCTGGACCTGTTTGCAGCTCCCGCGGATGGCGACACGATTGCATTAGGCACGACGGACTGGCTGGCCGCGCTGGAGCGACTGGCCGATGCGGGCCTGCTGCGCCGCCTGGACAGCGCCCTGGCGGCCTTTGTCGCCGCGCAGGACGCAGAGGCCGGGCCTGCGCTGCTGGTGGCTACCGCCGTGCTGGCGCAGATGGAGGGGCGCGGTCATAGCTGCCTGCCCTTGAAGGCGCTGGCTGGCGATCCCAATCAGATTCTTGCCTGGCCCAAAGAGGCAGAGCGCCTGCAGCAATCGCTATGGGAGCAATTGCCCGGCCGGTTGGCTGACTGGCTGCAGGCCCTGCGCCGCAGCCCCGTGGTGCGTGTCGTGCAGCCGGGAACGGTAGCGGCAGACCGAGGTCAGCCGCTGGTGCTGCTGGACGGCGCTGCGCCCTTGCTGTATCTGCGCCGCTACTGGGACTATGAGCGCAGCGTGGCCGCCCATATGGCGCAGCGTACGGCGGCCGATGCGGTGGCGCTTGACGAGCCCAGGGTGCGCGAATGGCTGGGGCGGCTTTTCAGCTCGTCCGCAGCTGCCGCAAATGCGGTGGACTGGCAAAAGCTGGCTTGCGCGCTGGCGCTGCGGGGGCATATGTCCGTCATCACCGGCGGGCCGGGCACGGGCAAGACCTATACCGCTGCCCGCCTGCTGGCGCTGCTGTTTGCCACGGCGCCGGATGCCGCGCAGCTGCGCGTCGCGCTGGCTGCGCCAACCGGCAAGGCGGCGGCGCGGCTCAAGCAGTCCATCGATAGCTCGCTGCTGGAGCTGAAGGAGGCCGTGGGCCGAGAGCTGGATCTGGAAGCGCTGGTCAAACGCATGGGGGCGGCACGCACCCTGCATTCGCTGCTGGGGGCCAGGCCTGACACGCGGCGCTTTGCCCACCATGCAGGCAATCCGCTGGATGTGGATGTGCTCATTGTCGATGAGGCCTCCATGATCCACCTCGAGATGATGGCCGCGCTGCTGCAGGCCCTGCCGCCCACGGCGCGCCTGATTCTGCTGGGCGACAAGGATCAGCTCGCCTCGGTGGAGGCCGGTGCCGTGCTGGGCGATCTGTGCCGCGATGCGCAGCGGGGCAATTACGCGCCGGACACCGCGGCCTATGTCGAGCGCGTGACGGGCCAGTCCCTACCTGCACAGTACCTGGCGCCGGCCAGGGCCCTGCCGCTGGCTCAGCACACCGTCATGCTGCGCGAGAGCCGTCGCTTTGGCGGCCCTATCGGTCTGCTGGCACAGGCCGTGAATGCCGGCGATGCACCGGCTGCCATGGCGCTGTTGCGCACGCAGACCCAGACCGGCCTGCATGCCGAACTCTGGGCGCGCGAAGGCGGTGAGGTCGAGGCCGTGGTGCGCAGCGCCGTGCAAGGCCGTGGCGGCATTGCCAGCTATGCCGCCTACGCCGAGGTGCTGCAAAGACATGGGCAGGGCAAGGGACGCGGCTTTGCCAGCGAGGTCGAGCACCAGCAATGGGTGAGGGAGGTGCTGGCCGCCTTCGACCGCTACCGCCTGCTGTGCGCCGTGCGCGACGGCAACTGGGGCGTAGCGGGGCTGAACCGCGCGGTGGAGCAGGCCTTGCAGGCCATGGGCGCCATACGCAAGGAGGGCGAGTGGTATATGGGCCGTCCGGTAATGGTCACGCGCAACGATGCGCAGCTGGGCGTGTTCAACGGCGATATCGGCATGGCCCTGCCCAGCTTTGCCGACCCGGCGCGGCTGCGCGTGTACTTCATGCAGGGCGAGCTGCTGCACCATGTCAGCACGGCGCGCCTGGCCCATGTGGAGACCGCATTTGCCATGACGGTGCACAAGAGCCAGGGCTCGGAGTTCGAGCACACGGCGCTGGTGCTGGCCGCGCAGGGCGGCAATGTGCTCAGCCGCGAGCTGGTCTATACCGGCATCACGCGGGCGCGCAAGGCGTTCTCGCTGTGGACCGAAGTGCCCGGCCTGCTGGTGTCGGCGATGGGCAGTCCCACGCAGCGCAGCAGCGGTTTGCTGGGATTCATGGAACGTGCGTAGTAGCCTAGGGGGGGAGGCTCTGTTTTGATAGCGGTGACCGCAATCCAGGTAACACTGGAGGCTGATTTCGCTCAACCTATAAAGGCTTCCCATCCGGCTTTGCTCGAAGTGATGAGCCAGTGACACTGGCGCAGTCCAAGCGCGAGACGGCCAGCTAGGGCCGCTCCGCAGCCAAGGTCGTCGTCCCCCTTTGGGGGAAGACGCGAAGCGGCTCAGAGGGGATCAGTGTTCGTAAACCGCGTCCCAGTTGGCAAATCCCTTGACCTCGATCGGATTGCCGCAGGGGTCGGTGAAGAACATGGTCCATTGCTCTCCGGGCTCGCCTTCAAAGCGCACTTGCGGCTCCAGAATGAAGGCGGTGCCGGCGGCTTTGAGGCGTTCGGCCAGGGCCAGCCAGTCGGGCTTGAGCAGGATCACGCCCAGATGGGGCATGGGCACCATATGGTTGCCGACCTTGCCGGTGTTGCTCACGGCAAAGGGCTGACCCAGATGCAGGGAGATCTGGTGGCCAAAGAAGTCGAAATCGACCCAGGTGTCGGTGCTGCGACCCTCGCGACAGCCGAGCACGCCGCCGTAGAAACGGCGGGCCTGGTCGAGATCGGTCACGTGGTAGGCAAGATGAAAAGCGCTTTGCATGATGGGCCCAAGCGTAGCATCACCGGGCCCGTACCCGGCACGCTTCAGCGCGCAGCCTTGGCCTGCATGCGTGCCATCAGCTCCTCGGTGTTTCGCTTGCGGTCGGCGTTGACCTTCTGCACCGTGGGACGCTCGCTCATGCGCGCCAGATAGTCGCGCACCGGCAGCTCGGCCAGCAGATCGCTGCCGCCCAGGATCTTGCTGGCGCTGCTGACCAGCGGCAGATGCACGATGGCGCTGCAGTCGGCCAGCGTGAAGCTGTCGCCCGCGATGAACGGGGTATCGAAGCGGGCCAGCTTGGCAAAGGCTGCGATGTTCTTTTTCAACTGCTCCAGCGTCTTGTCGCGTGTGCCATCACTGATCTTGCCGCCGAAGAAGGCCTGGGGATAGAGGTTGCGCGCCACCAGCTCCAGATGCAGATTCAGATAGACGCAGAGCTCACGCACCTTGGCGGCAGCAAAGGGGTCTGCGGGCAGCAGCGGCACCTTGCTGGACAGTGTTTCCACATATTCGATGATGGCGTCGGACTCGCTGATGGCGCCATGCTGGGTGCGCAGATACGGCACCTTGCCCAGCGGAGATTCCTCGGGGTTGGTGCTGCCCAGCCAGGCCAGCTCCTCGGCGAAGGGAATCTGCTTTTCCATCAAGGCCAGCTTGACCTTGTTGTAGTAGTTGCTGGCCGAAAATCCGCACAAAGTCAGCATGCTTGTCTCCTGATCGGTGGTTGTGAATGGGTATACGTGGCCAGTTATCGTAGAGGCAAGTGGCGCAAGCCCTGCGTCGCCAACCGGATAGCGGGCCGGCTTCTACAATCGCTCCATGCATTGGCGCGCACATCCTCCTCGGCACAAACCGGCAGCCCTTCTGGCTCGCAGGGTGCTGGGTGCGTGGTTCTGCGTGCTGCTGGTCAGCATGCTCACGCCCTGGGCGCGCGCCACGCCGCCTGCCGGCTGGGAGGCAGTATGCACGGCCAGCGGCAGCACACACTGGGTGCCCAGCCCCGCCAGCGACGATGCCGCTACCCCACATGGACTGGATTGCGCGCTGTGCCTGCCGCTGCTGGCGCCGCCGCCAGCGCAGCAGGCAGATCCTGGCAGTCACCGCGCCGTTGTCGATGCCCGGCCCTGGGCCGATGTCGCTCACAGAGCTTTTGTCTCCACCCTGCCGCCCGTACGTGCGCCGCCCTTTGAACCCTGAAAAACATAGCTGAGGGCGCTTGATGGTCAAGCGTCTCAGATCGATTTGAGATTGACACGACTTATGCAAATCGGGCTCAAGCAAGGGCTTGGTTTCAAGGGGACCATCTTGATGCACCCTTGTTTGCGTAAGTCCAGACTGAATTTGAATGGAGATGGTTTCATGAATACGCGTCGTTTTACCGTGATGGCCCTGGGTTCGCTGGTCGCTTCGCTGCTGGTTTCGGGGGCCGCCTGGGCCCATGCCGATGCGGCCCATGTCAAGGTCGAGAACGCTTGGGCCCGCGCCAGCGTGGCGGGTCAGCAGGCTTCGGGGGCCTTTATGCGCCTGACGGCCCAGGAGCCGCTCAAGCTCGTCGGTGTGGAAACCACGGCCGCCGCCGTGGCCGAGGTGCACGAGATGAAGATGGAGGGCGATGTGATGCGCATGCGCGCCATCGAGGCCCTGGATCTGCCTCAGGGCGTGGCCGTGGATCTCAAGCCCGGCGGCTATCACCTGATGCTTCAGCAGCTCAAGGCCCCGCTGGTCAAGGACAGCCAGGTGCCCGTGACCCTGGTGTTCAAGGATGCCAAGGGCGCAGTGTCGCGCCTGAGCCTGCAGCTGCCGGTGCGCGCGACGGCCCCTGCGGCCGCCGGTGCCGGGCACCAGCATATGGGTCATGGTGCTCATCAGCATTGATGGCTTGAACCAGGCGCGCGACCTGCTCCCTTGTTTGCAGCAAACATCGCAAGTGCAGTAAGCTAGTTCCGCATCCGGTCTTGTCCGGATGCGGATTCTGGTATCCATCCCTGCAGTGGAGAGCACTATGAGCGGCGACGCATCAGCATTTGGTTTCGGCAAGTTCATTCCCGGCTTTGATTTTCTGCAGGGGCTGGCGCAAAGCGCTGGCGCTGCGGCCAATCCCATGGGCCGCGTGCCGCAATGGGTGGCTCCCACCGTAAGCGTGGAAGAGGTTGACAAGCGCATTGCCGAGCTGAAAGCCGTGCAGTTCTGGCTGGAGCAAAACAGCCGCGCTCTGGCTGCCACCATCCAGGCGCTGGAAGTGCAGCGCATGACGCTGTCCACGCTCAAGGACATGAATGTCAGCATGAGCGAGCTGGCCAAGTCCTTTCCTTTCCCTGGTGCAGCGCCGGCAGAGTCCGCAGCGACCGGCAATGCCGGCTGGCCCATGGGAAGTGCCACGGCCAAGGCTGCGGTTGCAGAGCCGCTGGCAAGCCCTGCGCCCGAGCCTGAAGCACAGGCTGCGGCGCAAGAGGAACAGAACCATGCCAAGGCTCAGGCAGAGCCGCCTTCTCAGGCTGCCTTGAACCAGGCCATGCAATGGTGGGGAGCGCTGACCCAGCAGTTCCAGCAGATTGCGGCCAAGGCCATGGCAGAGCCCGTTCCGCCCGAGACGCTGGCCGCTGCCCAGCGCGCCACCGAGATGGCCAGCGGTTTTGCCAAGTCCACCATGGAAAAGGTGATGGCACAGGCAGGCGGTTTTGGCGCTGCAGCCGCAGCGAAAAGTGCGGAAAAGAATGCGGCAAAGAGCGCCGCGGCAGCCGAGCCGAGGCCTGCACGCAAGGCGGCGGCCAAGACCGGTCAACCCAAAACGGCAGCCAGCAAAACGGCAGCCGCTAAAAAAACTGCTGCCAAGCAGCCTGCCGCCAAAAAGACTGCAGCCAAAACCTCTGCTACCTCGCGCAAGCCCTGAGCAATCCCTTCCCGCTAAGGTGGAAAATCGTGGTTGAAAGGCATCCACGCTCCAGCAAGAACAGGAGGGCTTATGTCACTGTTTCCCGTCGCTCATGCCAGCCATGAAGACTGGCGCGCTGCGACTGAGCAAGTCGTGCTGCAGCTGCGTGGGCAGTTGCTGCGCCAGTCACTGCAGCCGCACCGGCTGGGTCTGGTCTATATCGCGCAGGGGCTGGTGCCCCATGCGCAGCCCTTGCTGGCGCTGCTAGCGCGCGAGTTGCCCCAGGTCACCGACTGGGTAGGCAGCTCCGGTCACGCCGTACTGGCCATGGAGCACGAGTATTCAGAAAGCTCCTCGCTGGCGGTCATGCTGCTGGACCTGCCCGCCGCCCATTACCGCGTCTATTCAGGCGTGGCACCGCTGGCGCAAAGCGGTGCCGAAGCCGGATTCGAGGCGCATTCGGCCCTGGTGCACTCCAGCATCGATCAGCCTGATCTCGCTGAGTTGCTGCTGGAGCTGTCCGAGCGCATCAGCTCTGGAAATCTGTTCGGGGCGCTCAGCAGCGAGCAGGGCGTGCAGTTCGCCTGTCGTGCCGAAGACCTGCCCCGGCTGAGGGCGCAGGCCAGCGTCGGCATTTTTCATGCCGGCTTTTCCGGCGTGGCCTTCGATGCCGATGTAGCCTGTATCTCAAGACTGGCCCAGGGCTGCGCGCCCTTGGGCGCGGGATTGGAGATTACCGAGGCCAGAGGCCCGGTGGTGCTGGAGCTCGAAGGCGAGCCCGCCTTGCCCCGACTGCTGCAGATGCTGGATGTGGAAGCCAGCCCCAGCGCCGGAGGCGGCTGGCAGGCTGCGCTGTCGCAACTGCGCAAGACCCAGGCCGCGATTGCCCCGCTGGGCCGGGGTCTGGAGCGCGGGGCGCTCACCGACGAGGCCCAGGTGCTGCATATCGTGGGGCTGGATCCGGTGCGCCAGGGCGTTGCGCTGTCGTCGCCCGTGGAGGCCGAGCATACGGTGATCTTCTGCCAGCGCCAGAGCAGCGCGGCCCGTCATGAGCTGATGCAGATGGGCGCGGCCCTCAAGGATGCGCTGCAGCCCGACTTTGCCGATGCAGGTCCCGAGACCATGGCCGAGGCGGCCCAGCCCCAGCATATACGCGGTGCGATCTATGTGAGCAGCAAGGGCCGGGGCAGCGAGCTGTTTGGCGGCGCCGATGCCGAGCTCAAGCTGCTGCGCCATGCGCTGGGGCCGGTGCCTCTGATCGGCCTGGTGGCCGAGGCACAGCTGATGGATGCGCATGTGCATCAGCTGGCCGGCGTGCTGACGGTGTTCACCGGTAAATAGCCTGAAATTTGATAGCTGCTAACGCTTGATTCAAATAGGTTTTAGGAGATATTTGTTCTGAGATTACGGTTCTAATTGCGCAAGCTGCTATCAAAGAAGAAAAGCTGTGCCAAAAACCGGCACGGCCTGAAACCAGTGACAGCAAGCCAGCGCCGCCGCGCAGCGACGCTGTCGTCCCCCTCCTGTAGCGCGCAGCGCGTAGAGAGAGGGGGAAGGCGCTGGGCCGCCTAGGCAAAGCGACTCAGGGGGTGGCGTAAATTTCCACGCCCAGATTCAGCATCAGGCGATTGGCCCAGCCGAACAGGGCGGCCGAGTGCAGCATGTCCAGAATTTCCAGATCGGTCAGACCTGCATCGCGCAGCGGCTGCAGACTTTGCGGGCCAAAGCCGCCCGGCGCACGCGTCAGTGTCAGCGAAGCCTGGATGATGGCGCGCTCGCGGGCATTGGTGCCGGCGGTTTCGGGCTCGTCAAACAGCTGGGCCATCACATCGTTGCGCTTGGCCAGTTGCTCGAAGCGTTGGGCATGCACCGAAGCGCAGTACACGCAGCCGTTGGAGCGAGAGACGGCCGTGGCCGCCACTTCACGCTCGGCGCGGGACAGGCCGCCGGGCGCATACATGATGGCGTTGAAAGCCTGGGAGCGCTCCAGCAGCACCTGGGGCTGGCGGGCTAGCAGCAGGTAGAAGTCCATGCTCTTGGCCTTGGGGTGGCTGACTTCCAGTACATGCTGCTGCTCGGGCGTGGCGGTGCCGGGGTCCAGCACCTGCAGCCAGGCCTTCCAGTCCAGGGTCTCGCTGGTGAAACCGTTGCGGCGCAGCGGCTCGCCGGGCGGCGGCAGGTTGGCGGGGTGGACAAAGGGTGCGGCATCGACAGGCTGGGCGGCAGGCGCTTCGGTCACGCCGCCCAGCTCGCCCATGGCCTTCACACCCGCCAGCAGGCGGGCCTGATAGGCCACAAAGCCGATCAGCTGGGCCAGCAGCACGGTGTCGTTGAGCGACAGACCGGCGGCCGGAATGGCGAGCAGCGCAGCCTGATCGCTCTGGGCCGGGTTCAGGGCCAGCGTGCGCACAAAGTGCAGCATGGCGTCCAGGCGCGCATTGCCGGTCTGGGCGCCGGGCTGATCGAGGATGGAGCGCAGCTCGGGCGTGATGGCGTCGCCCAGGGCCTCGGCGCGCGCACGGTATTCGGCTTCCAGCACGGTCACGCCGCTGACGCGGGCCTGCTCGGCAGCCAGCACCAGGCGCTCGGCCTGGGTCAGCGCGCTGTCCAGTTGATTGCCCAGCAGCAGGTCTTCGCAGGCCTGGGTGGCCAGAGCGACTTTTTCGCGCTCGTGGCGAGTGGTGAATGTGGGGCTGCCTTGCTCAAGGCCGGCCAGTCGGTCTATGGTGTCTGTCATGCGAAGTCTCGTGATTTAGGGTTGCAGCTGGCGGATGCGCGCAGCGCTGTCGGCTGCGGTCCATTCCGTGCCGTCCAGCTCGGGCTCGGCATAGGCCTTGAGCTTGTCGAAGTGCTGCTCGATATCGTCCAGATAGAACAGCGAGGCCAGACCTTGCGCGAGTTTGCGCGCTCCGTCGCTGATGGCGGGAATATCGCCCGACACCGTGCCGTGCGAGAGCGCAGCGGGGTAGCAGAAGCAGTGAATCCGGTCGAGACCGGGCAGCTCGCCCTGGAACTCGAACAGCGGCCCCAGATCGGGCGATGCCGACAGCTCGGCATCCTCATCGCCAGTCTCGGGCGTGAAGCGGCTGTTCCACAGCTTTACATGCGGCGCGATGTCCGCAAACTCGGGACGCAGGCTCCAGTCGATGGCAAAGCCCGTGGAGACGATGAGAAAGTCCAGCACGAACACGCCGGCCGAGGTCTGCACCTGCAGCTTGTTGCCCGCTTTTTCCACACTCTGCACGGCGCAGCCCAGGTTGAAGAAGGCGTTGTCATGGCGCGAGACGCGCAGCGTGCTGCCGTGCGGTGGCGGCACCTGCTGGGCGTTGATGTAGTGGCGGATGCGCCATTTCCAGGCATCGGGCAGCAGATACTGGCCGTGGGTCAGACCGGGCACGCCCGAGCCCTTGGACTTGTTGATCAGCGGCAGCTGCTGGCGGCGGATGAGCATGTCCACGCTGGCCGCGCCGTTTTCGAGAGCCGTCGCCGCGCTGTCCATGGCCGAAGCCCCGGCACCGACCACGCCCACATGCTTGCCCGCCAGCGTGGCGTAGTCCATGGCATCGGAGGAATGGGCCCAGAACTTCCTGTCCACGCCCCGCATGAAGGCGGGAACCGTGGCGCCGCCCAGGCCGTCGCGGCCCGTGGCCAGCACCAGGCGGCGGGTTTGCCAGGTGGCGGTCACGCCATTGGCCTTGACATCGACTTCCACCACGCCATCGGCCTGTGGGCGCACGGCAATGACTTCATGGCCGTTGCGCACATCGGCGTTGGTCACGCGGCGGTACCAGCGCAGATAGTCCATCCACTGCAGGCGCGGGATCTTGTCCAGCGCCGTCCAGGCATCGAGTCCGAACTGGGCGATGAACCAGGCGCGAAAGGACAGGGCTGCAACTCCCATGGCAGGGCCGGTCAGCTCCTTGGGCGAGCGCAGGGTTTCCATGCGCGCCGTGGTGGCCCATGGGCCTTCGAAGTCCGGCGCAGACCTGTCCAGCAGCACAGGCTTGATGCCGGCCTGCTGCAGCGCCATGCTGAGCGCGAGACCGGCCTGGCCGGCGCCGATGACGAGCACGTCATGCACCGGCAGTCCCTTGCGCGTGGAAGGGGGAATCCAGGCCTTGGCAGGCCAGCCCAGAGTGACGAAGTCGTCACGCAGGCGTTCTTCCAGCGTTGCCAGTCCCGATGTGGCGGCTGTCGTAGAAGGTGAAATTGACATAGCTAAAACCCAAAAGCGCCTGAGGCCTGAGCCGCAGACGCATCAAACAAACACCGATAACTTAACACTGCTTGAACTCGAAGCAGGACCAAGCGAGAGACTCCGAGGAAAGGCCTGGGCGGCCCCGCCGCCCCGCACCGAGGGTGTCGTTCCTCTGCCTTGGCGCGCAGCGCGTAGAGAGAGGGGGAAGCGGCAGGGCCGCTCAGGGGGTGTTAGTCAATACTGATTTTGGCATCCTTGACCACCTTGGCCCATTTGATGCGATCTTCATGCACGGTCTTCTTGAACTGCTCGGGTGTCTCTTCGCGGATGGTGTTGCCCTGGGAGACAAAACGCTCGCGCACCTCGGGCTGCTTGAGCACGTCGTTGACCGCCAGGTTGAGCTTCTTGACGATGACCGGGTCCGTGCCCTTGGGCGCGAAGATGCCGAACCAGATGGAGCTGTTGAAGCCCTTGGTGCCCGGCAGGCCGCTGGCGGCAATGGTGGGCACTTCCTTGACGGCTTCCACGGGCTTGGCCGTGGTCACGCCCAGCAGGCGCACCTTGCCGGCCTTGTAGTGGCTCAGCACGGTCTGCACCTGGTTCATGATGCAGCAGGTCTCGCCGCGCAGCACCGAGGTGATGGCTTCGGGGCCGCCCTTGTAGGGCACATGCACCATGTCCAGGCCCAGACGCGAGTTGAACTCGGCGAATGCCATATGGGTGCCTGCGCCATTGCCGGTGGAGGCGTAGTTGTACTTGCCGGGATGGGCCTTGACCTCGTCAACGAACTCCTTGAGGTTCTTGACGTTGATCACATTGGGATTGATGGTCAGCACATTGGCCACGTCCACCAGCGGTGCGACGGGCACAAAGTCGGCCTCCACGTCGAAGGGCAGCTTTTTGTAGAGCGCGGCATTGCTGCCATGGGTGGCGGCGGTGCCGAAGTAGATGGTGTAGCCATCGGGCTTGGCGCGGGCCACGAACTCGCTGCCGATATTGCCGGCGGCGCCGCTCTTGTAGTCAATGATGACGGGCTGGCCCAGAATCTTGCCCAGAGGCTCCTGCGCCACGCGGCCGATCACGTCCACACCGGAGCCTGCGTTGAAGCCCATGATCATGGTGATGGGCTGATGCGGATAGCTGGCGGCGCCGGGGTCGGCCGCCTGGCTGGCCAGGGGAAGCAGGGCGACGGCCGCCGTTGTGGCAACAAGACCGGAGATGAAACGGGGCAGCAAACGCATGATGGGACTTGTCCAGAGGATCCTTGAATGCTGTGAATTGTGTCCGTAATTTAATGATTTGCTTCTATATGCTTATGCAGCATTAAGCTTGTGGGGTTAATGCAAAAAAAGCCCAGATCTCTTGCGAGACATGGGCTGAAATCCGCTGGAAAGTGATGACTCGGAGGGCCAGCGGAGGGAGCGATCAGGGCTTAAAGCGTCAACAGGCTTTTAGCGGCGATAGGGGTTGTGGGGGTTGCGGTCATGGCGGTTGGGCACGCCGTCGCCATCCCTGTCCCAGCGGCTGGCGCGGTAGTCCCAGCGGTTGCCGTGCTGCACCCAGACGGGCTGGCGGTACACATAGCCAGGGCGGTTCTGCACCCAGTGGCCGGCGCGCCAGACATGGCGATGGCCGCGCGGCTCCCAGTAACCCGGAGCCCAGACATAGCCACGGCGCGGAGCGGGCACGGCTTCATAGCGGACCGGGGGCGGTGCGTTGAACTGCACGTTCACATAGGCGCCCTGGCTGGCACCCGCCCAGTAAGCGCTTTGGGCCTGTGCACTACCGGCAAAGCCCAGCAAGGCGAGTGCGCCTGCGGCAGCGACGGTGTGGATGGTGTTGCGGATTGTCAGCATATACGCCTCCTTCATGGGTAGCGGGCTGTCTGTGGGTCCAGGCATCCCTTGGGCTCCATGTTGGAAGGCCAGCGTCAACCGCGGGTTGCCGCTGTGCGAAGTCTTGCAATCTTGTGTGTCTGTTTGGTGAAGAATGTATAAAACAGGCGGATAACGCAGATGCAGCAAGCGCATTTAGCTACATATTTTGGAGTGACAGTCTACCGGCGCAAGGCCGCAAAGGCGGGCAGCTCCCATTTGCGCATGCCCAGCACCAGGGTGTAGCCCTCGATCTTGTTGGGGCCCAGGCGCTGATCCTGCAGATGCTGCTGCGAGAAGTCCTGACCGATGCGCTGGATGCGCTCCACGAAGCTGGGCGCCAGGCTGGGGGCGATGGAGCCATGCACCAGCAGCATGGTCTCGTCCTCGCCGGCAAAAGTGCCGCCAAAGTAGTCCAGCACAGCGTTCTCGCGGAAGAAGTCCATCACCGGGCCGTTGGTCTGCCAGCGGAAGGTCTTGGCCAGACGCAGCTTGTAGCGGTTGCCAGGACGCAGCTCGATGATGCCGATGCGGTCCAGCTGCGCCAGATAGCCTATGCCCTCGGGCTCGCTGATGCGGTAGGTGGCGACTATCTGCTCCAGCGTCCACTGGCTGAGCACGCAGATGGCCGTGAGCAGCAGCTTGCGGTCGGCAACCACGGCAATCTCCTGCTCGCGCGTGATCTGCTGCAGCAGCGGCCGACTGTCGGCCACATTGCGGGCCAGATCGGCAAAGTCCAGGTGCAGGGCACGGCAGATTTCGTCGATGCGCGACAGCGGCATGTCGCCCTTGGCCAGCATGCGCTTGACGCTGGATTCGGCCATGCCTATGGCCTGGGCCAGGTCGGCATAGGTCATCTGCGCGGCCTTGAGTTCTTTCTTGATGGCGGTGACGAGATCGGCAGTCGTGCTCATGGTATCGGTTGGTAGTACTGGCAGTGCAGCGGTATGGGGCAAGTTTAGAAGATTGATGCCGCTGCTTCGGCGGGTTTCCATACTGCGCGGCAATCACACAAGGAAGCGCCATGCAACTGCATACCTCATCGATCACGACCGTGGAAATGACGAACCCCGAGACCTCGGGCACGCTGGAGCAGCGCTTTGCCTTGTTCGGGGGCATGGCCTTGCTGTTCACGCTGGCGCTGCTGATGCCTGGCATGGCTCAGCCCGAGCACTACCACGCCTTTGCCGACCGGCGCGGCTGGCTGGGCGTGCCGCATGCGGCCGATGTGTTGAGCAATCTGGGGTTTGTGCTGGCGGGACTGGCGGGCTGGGTCGCACTGGCGCGTGCCGACTATCAAAAGCTCAACGGCACGGCGCGTGCCCTGTGTGCCCTGTTCTTCACGGGCCTGCTGTGCTCGGGGGCAGGGTCTGCGTACTATCACTGGGCGCCGCAGGATTCGAGCCTGGTCTGGGACCGGCTGGGCATGAGCCTGGCTTTCGCCGGCTTGCTGGGCCTGGCGGTACAGACGCGTATTGACGACATCGGCGCCCGCATCACTGCCGGAGTATTGCTGGTGGCCGCACCTGCCAGCGTGGCGGTCTGGGCGCAGACCAGCAATGTGCTGCCCTGGGTGCTGGTGCAAGGCGGCGGCATGCTGACTCTCCTGTGGCTGGCCTTTGTGGCACCGCGTCGTCATGCGCTGCCCATGGAGCTGGGCTGGGTTCTCGGCTTGTACCTCGTTGCCAAGCTGCTGGAGTTCTCGGACGGCGATGTCTTCGATGTGACCGCGCACTCAATCTCCGGCCACAGCCTCAAGCACTGGATGGCCGCCGCTGCCGCATGGCCTGTGCTGCGTGCCTTGAAGCAGTGGCGTGAGTCGTAATATTCATAGCGGCTGGCGCATGTTCAACAAGCGTCAGCCGCATAAAACCTACAAAAAAATCCGGGCAAGTTGGCACAATGCCAGCAGCGCCACAGGGAGAGATCCATGAATTCCACGCCGACCGTGCATACGGCCGCCGCTGCACAGCAGCATGCCCACCCCAACCAGTTTGCCCTGCTGGGCCAGCGCCGCTTTGCGCCGTTTTTCTGGACGCAGTTTGCCGGTGCGGGCAATGACAATCTCTTCAAGTTCGCCTTCACGGTGATGGTTACCTATCAGCTCAGCGTCTCGTGGCTGCCGCCTTCCATGGCCGGCCTGGTGATCGGTGCGCTGTTCACCCTGCCTTATCTGCTGTTTTCGGCCACTTCGGGGCAACTGACCGACAAGTGGGACAAGACCCGCATGTTCCGCCTGGTCAAGAACCTTGAGATTGCCATCATGCTGATTGCGGCCTGGGGCTTTGTCCAGGCCAATGTGCCGGTGCTGCTGCTGTGCGTGTTCCTCATGGGGCTGCACTCCACGCTGTTCGGTCCCGTCAAGTTCGCCTATCTGCCCCAGGTGCTCAACGACCGCGAACTCACGGGCGGCAACGGCATGGTGGAGATGGGCACTTTTGTCGCCATTCTGCTCGGTCAGGTCGCTGGCGGCCTGCTGATCGCCGTGCCCGAGGTCGGTCATATGCAGGTCGCCATGGCCTGCGTGGCCGTCGCGGTCGTGGGCCGCATCTGCGCGCAGTTCATCCCTCATGCGCCCGCGACCGATCCGGGCCTGGTCATCAACTGGAACCCGTTCACCGAAACCTGGCGCAACCTCCAGCTGGCACGCCAGCAGCCCGTGGTGTTCCGCTCGCTGCTGGGCATCAGCTGGATGTGGTTTTTCGGCGCGGTGTTTCTCTCGCAGTTCCCCAGTTTCGCCAAGGAGGTGCTGCATGGCGACGAGCATGTGGCATCGCTGCTGCTGGTGATCTTCTCGGTGGGCATAGGCATCGGCTCGCTGCTGTGCGAAGTGTTCAGCCGTCGTCAGGTGGAGATCGGCCTGGTGCCGCTGGGCGCGATTGGCATGAGCGTGTTTGCGATTGATCTGTTCTTTGCCACACGCGCGCTGCCGCCCTCCGAGCTGATGGGCGTGAACGCCTTTTTTGGAGAGGCCAAACACTGGCGCGTGATGCTGGATCTGGGCCTGCTGGCGCTGTCGGCGGGCATCTACAGCGTGCCCATGTATGCGCTGATCCAGATGCGCAGCCAGCCCACGCACCGCGCGCGCATCATCGCGGCCAACAATATCCTGAACGCGCTGTTCATGATCGCTTCGGCCGTGCTGGCCGGTGCCCTGCTGGCCGCAGGTTGCAGCATTCCCCAGGTGTTTCTGATCACCGGCATCGCCAACGCCATCGTGGCGCTCTATGTGTTCCTACTGGTGCCCGAATATCTGCTGCGCTTTGTGGCCTGGGTCATCACCCACTTTGTCTACCGCTTCAAGGTGCGCGGCGACGAGCATATTCCGCGCGATGGCGCGGCCGTGCTGGTCTGCAACCATGTGAGCTTTGTCGACGCCATCTTGCTCATGGCGGCCAGCCCGCGCCCCATCCACTTCGTGATGGACCACCGCATCTTTCAGACGCCGGTGTTGGGCTGGCTGTTCAAGCTGGCCAAGGCGATTCCGATCGCGCCGCACAAGGAGGACCCTGCGACCTATGAAGCTGCGTTCGCGCGGGCCGCGGAGGTGCTGCGCGAGGGCGATCTGCTGGCCATCTTCCCCGAGGGCGGCATCACCTTCAATGGCGAGCTGCAACCCTTCAAGGGCGGCATCATGAAGATTCTCGACCATGCGCGAGATGATGGTCTGAATGTCCCCGTCATCCCCATGGCGCTGACCAATCTCTGGGGCTCCTACTTCAGCCGCATCGAGCTGCGCGGTGGCAGGAATGTGGCCATGGTCAAGCCGCTGCGCCGCGGCCTGTTCAATCGTGTGGGGCTGGAAGTGGGCGAGCCCGTGGCGGCTTCCTCTGTCACGCCGGCCCTGCTGCAGCAGAACGTGGCGGATTTGCTCCGGCGTTGAGGCTGGAAGATCAGGGCAGGAGCCGGATATCACCCATGTAGGCCAGTCCTTCGCCATGGGTGTTGTCCGAGTCCGCCGAGACGGTGACGCCGATGATGGTGGGCATGGCCTGGGACTCGTCGCCAAAGGCGTGCAGATAGTCGGACGCCAGGTTGCGCTGTTCCGCCACCCACTGGCCTTTGTGCGTGCTGCCGCTTTGCAGCACGATATAGCGCATGCGATGCGTGAACGCGTTGTGCATGACCGTGCCTGTGGGTTGCTTGTTGTCCCAGACATAGCACAGCGTCTCGGCCGGAATATCCTCTCCGGTGCTGATTTTTCCCAGGCGCAGCTTGGCTCGTTCACCAAAGCTCAGTTGCGATTTGTCAAAGTCGAATGATATGCAGAGCTTGAGCGCCGCATCGTCACCGGCTCTGGTTTTGATATCGGCCTTGTCGATCAGCTGATCCACGCGCCAGCGCCACTGCAGTTGCAGATCGGGCGAAGCAGTCAGGTGCAGCGTGTGAACCATATTGCCATAGGCGTCCTGTGTGCTCACGCGCAGCACATGCCCGCCATCCTGGTCCACCACATTGAATGCCGTCGGGTTCTTATTGGGCAGGGTGGCAAAGTGCCAGGGCCCTCCCAGAGGGCCCGGCGGCATCTGCGAAAAAGCAGGAATGCTGCTGCCCTGCGCCAGTGCCGAGACAGCTAGCGTGGACATGGCCGTGGCAAGCGCTGCTGCAAGCCGGCTTTGCCGGCGTGAAGGTTGGTGCAGCGCGAAGGTCTGAGAGTGAAGCCGCATGGATTGCCTGATGATTTTTGAAAGTTGTGGGCGCGGGAGTGGGGCAAGATGTGCAAGCTGCAACTGGGTTGAGCACTGGCAGCGGGCGGGAAGTATCGCTTCTCGATACTGCGAGACCTGCCGCTTGCTGATTTTGACAAAACACAGGGCCGAAGTTTCGGGCGCATGGATGATTCGTTCGTCGCCGCATGCAAATCGCGGCCCATTTCAACAACCACCGGGAGCCATTTGTGATCAACGTCCTGACCTTTATCCGTCCTCTTCGCAACGGCCTGTGCGCCCTGGGCGCGGCCTTTGCCTTGCTGGGCGGCAGCGCAGTCCACGCCCAGAGCGAAGCCTCTCTGGTGCTGTCGGCCCTGCCTGTGGCATCGGTGGTTGCAGCGGCATCGGGTGGCGCTTCGGAGGAAGTCGTGGCAATCCCCCTGTTTCTGTCGGCGGCAGGTGCATCCGTGATCGTTGAGGCCGTGGAAAGCAGTGCAACAGGTGTGACCTATGTGCTCAAGAATGTGGCCGACGGCACTTCGGCCGTGGTCAAGGTCTCCGGCCAGGCCGCAGGCGCGCTGTCGGTCGGCGTGGGCACGGTGGTGCAAACCAGCGCCACGGCGGCCGGCGTGATTCTGTCCACGGCAGGCAAGGTGCTGGCCTTCATCCCCAACGAAATCGGCAAGGCGCTGATGCACAACGAGCGTCTGTAACTCAAGAAGCTGGAGGCTCGCATGATCAAGGAAGCTACAAGCGTTGTACACGCCATGGCGCCCGCCCGACGCGCCGGCATGCCCATTCACGGCCCTGTGACGCTGGCGCTGGGCGCCGCGTTGATTGCCTGGGCGGGCTCGGCCGAGGCCGGCCGCAGCTGTGAAGACCGTCCGCTGACCGCCGATGTGATGGCCAAGGGGCTGAATCTAGCCGCGCGCACCGCCAAGGCGCTGGATGCCGAATTTCAGAAGAACGGCACCCAGGTCGTGCTGCTGGCTCGGCAAGGGCAGGACTTGAGCAAATACGATCTCAAGTACTCGCACTATGGCTGGGCCTACAGAACGCCTGCCGGCCCCTGGCGCGTGGCCCACAAGCTCAACGAGTGCGGCACGGCATCCGGCCATATCTACCGCCAGGGCCTGGGCGAGTTCTTTCTTGACGATATGTGGCGCTATGAAGCCGCCATCCAGATCCCGACACCGGCGGTGCAGCAGGCCCTGCTCAAGTTCCTGAACGCTCCCACGGTGCTGCGCCTGCAAAACGAGCCCTACAGCATGGTCAGCTATGTCTGGAGCAGCAAATACCAGCAGTCGAACCAATGGGCGACCGAGACGCTGGCCGCTGCCATGGAGCCGGCGGCGATTCAGAACCGCGCACAGGCTCAGGCCTGGTTGCAGTCCAAGGGCTATGAGCCCAGCGCGCTCATCATCCGGGCGTTTTCGCGACTGGGCGGGCGCATGACGGCTGCCAATATCGCGTTTGACGATCATCCGAATGAAAAGCGCTTTGCCAGCCGCATCGAGACGGTGACGGTGGACTCCGTGACCCAGTGGTTGCAGCGCACGCAACTGGCATCGGCCGTGCGCACCGTGCAGTGAGTTTGAGTCTTTTTGGTTTCAAGGCCTTGCTGAGTATGCGCATGGCGCTACGTTTTTGGAGTAATTGAAAATGAGCAAGTCTCTGCGTTTGCCCGAGAAATGGTTTCGCCGTGGCCTCTGGCTGGTCGCGTTGGTGTTTGCCTTCTTCCTGATCGGTCTGGGTGGGCTGGTGGTGGGCAACCTGCCGCAGCCCGATCGCTCGCTAGAGATCGAGTCTTTTATTCCTGAGGCTGATGCACAGCGTGTGCAGGCCCAAATCGACCAGGCCCGGAAGACGGCCGGCGTGACCCAGAAGGCCCTGGACAGGGCCCAGCTCAAGTTCGACGCCGAGCGTGCGCGCTACCAGTCGGCGCGCGACACCTTTGACAACTGGGTGGCGACCCGCCGGGCCACGGAGCGCCCCGAGCAGGACGCCGAGTTGGTCGCACGCAGCAAGGCGCTGGATGCACTCAAGCAGGCCGAAGACATGGCCCGCCAGGAGCGCGAGAAAGAGGCCCAGACCCATCTGGAGGCCAATCAGGCAGTCTCCAACGCCGAGGCCGAGATGAGCAGTCTGCGCGAGCAGGCCTATCCCCAGTATGAAGCCGCCATGCGCGCCAGCGAGCTGCGCGTGTTTCTGTTCCGTCTGGCCATCACCTTGCCCCTGCTGGGCGTGGCGGGCTGGCTGTTCGCCAAGAAGCGCAAGAGCACCTGGTGGCCATTTGTCTGGGGCTTTATCTTTTTTGCGCTGTTCGCCTTCTTTGTCGAGTTGGTACCTTATCTGCCCGACTACGGCGGCTATGTGCGCTATATCGTCGGCATTTTGGTGACGGTATTGCTGGGGCGCTATGCCATTCTGGCGCTCAACCGCTATCTGGAAAAACAGAAGCTGCAGGAGTCTCTGCCCGAAGAGCAGCGCCGTGAAGAACTGAGCTATGACGTGGCGCTGGAGCGCCTGTCCAAGAATGTGTGCCCGGGCTGCGAGCGCCCGGTGGATCTCAAGAACACCGAGATCGACTTCTGCCCTCACTGCGGTATCGGCCTGTTCGACCATTGCGGCAGCTGCAATACCCGCAAGAGCGCGTTCTCACGCTTTTGTCATAGCTGCGGCACTGCGGCCGGCAAGATGCTGCCGCGTACCGATGCGGCGGTTGCAGCACCGCTCGCATCCGGGTCCGACGAGCCCGGATGACCTTGGGGCGGGCTATCGGCGTGTCGGGGACACAGTGGCGTGTCGCGCTCAGCAAAGCTGTGAGCTGACGCGATTGCGCCCGGCGGCCTTGGCCTCATACAAAGCCTGGTCTGCCTGCTGCAGCAGCATGTCCAGGCTTTGATGCGCTTGCAGGCTTGCGGTATGGACCAGGCCAATGCTGACTGTGGCACTCATCGTCTTGTCATTCATGGGCACGCGCAGCTCCCGGATGGCGCGGTTGATGCGCTTGGCGATCTCCTGCGCAGCGCTTGCGTCCACCTTGGGCAGGGCCACGGCGAATTCCTCGCCTCCCATGCGGCCCACGATGTCCTGAGCGCGCAGCACCTGGCTCAGGGTCTGGCTGAAGCTGCGCAGCAATTGGTCGCCTCCCGCATGGCCGAAGCTGTCGTTGATCTGTTTGAAATGGTCGAGATCCAGCATCAGAATGGCGAAGGGCTGGCCATCCTGGCGGCAACGCTCCAGTATTCTTTGCCCCTGCTTCATGAAGGCACCGCGTGCCAGCATATCGGTCAGAAAGTCGTGGTTGACGGCATGACTGAGCTTTTGCATCAGCTCGTTGCGCGCCATATGCGATCCGGCCACCGCCAGCGGGCCCAGCACCAGCATGCATAGCCCCATGCGAAATGACAGCGTTTCGAGAAAATGAGCGGGTGTGAATTCAAGCGTGCCCAGCGAAATGAAAATGATGCTGCTCAGGCAAAGTGTTGCCGTGATCAGCGTCAGACTGAAGATGCGATAGCTCAGCGCGCACCATATGAGAGCCGGCAGCGAGAACGCCAGCGAGCCGGGACCTTTGATCCAGTAGCTGATGGCTTCCAGCGCAATGACAGACAGCAAGGGCAGGATGCGGCGCATGGGGGAGGGCTCGCCCAGATGCCCAACTGGCTGCTTGCGTGTCGGCCAGGCCAGGACAATGGGCAAAAACATCATGTAGTTCAGCCATTCGCTGCTCAGCCACATGGAAAAGGCCTGCCAGTGCGGCGTCCCGAAAACGGCGCTCAGCACCGGAGCTCCCAGCAGCGCGGCCGTCAGTGCGCCCAGACCACTGCCCACAAACAGCAGCAGGGCGGAGGACTGGCGTTGCATGAACAAAGTGGCATGGCGCTGCCTGTGCATCAGCGCCCAGGCCGCGCCCACACCGGCCATATTGGCGATGCTCAGCAGGATCGCTACATCGAGCCGGCTGCCTGTGAGCAGATCGGCTGCGATATAGGCCGCCGAAACCGCCAGCACCGAGCTCGGGCGCAGCCAGTCAGGGCGGTGCAGCAAAAAGCCCAGCAGCAGCGCGTTTGCGGGCCAGATCGCCGAGAGAAATCCCATGGGGCGCCCCAGTATGCCCAACAAGGCGGCTAGCAACACCAGGCCCCCAAGCCCGAGCGCCGCTGCCCATGTCCTGGGGGCAGCGGTCTGCGGCAGCGGCGTTGGCTTGGGTGCGGAGGCTTCGGTCATGGGAGAGGGGCCGCGAGCGTTTCGTGGAATTTTCTTCAGTGGCTCTTTGCGAATTCGATATCAATCGCCAAAAATGCCTGTTGTTGCCGTCAGATGTTGTGGTTCTAACAAAAACATATAGAAAAACGATTGCCGAAGCGGTTTTGCAGCGCGCAATTGACGATGTTTTTCATTTGACGGACTCCAGACAAACCGGATGTCAGCCGCCGAATGAAAAAAGCCAGAGACTCGCTCTGGCTTTTCGAGGTTCTGCTGTGGCAGATGATGGGTGGCTCAGACCCCGCGTGCGCGGTCGGCCTTGAATTGGGCGCGGAACTCGGCAAAAGTGCCTGCGTCCAGTGCGTTGCGGATTTCCTGCATCAGGTTCAGGTAATAGTGCAGATTGTGGATGGTGGTGAGCATGGGGCCCAGCATCTCGCCGCAGCGGTCCAGGTGGTGCAGATAGGCACGGCTGAAGCCTTCGCGGCCGCCATCGTCCCAGCTCACGCCGCTCTTGCCCGCGCAGGCGTGGCAGGTGCAGGTGGTGTCTATGGGCTGGTGGTCCACCTTGTGACGAGCGTTGCGGATCTTCAGATCGCCGTAGCGCGTGAAGATGGTGCCGTTGCGCGCATTGCGGGTAGGCATCACGCAGTCAAACATGTCGACGCCATCGGCCACGCCTTGCACCAGGTCTTCGGGTGTTCCTACACCCATGAGGTAGCGCGGCTTGTTGGCGGGCAGCAGATGCGGCGTGTGGGCCATAATCTCCAGCATTTCGTCCTTGGGCTCACCCACGGAGACGCCACCCACGGCATAGCCGGGAAAATCGATTTCCAGCAGACCCTGCAGCGATTCCTCGCGCAGATTGGTGTACATGCCGCCTTGCACGATGCCGAACAAGGCATTGGGGTTTTCCAGGCGCTGGAATTCCTCCTTGGAGCGCTTGGCCCAGCGACGGCTCATCTCCATGGACTTGCGCGCTTCGGCTTCGGTGGTCTTCTTGCCGTTGGTTTCGTAGGGCGTGCACTCGTCGAGTTGCATGACGATGTCCGAATTCAGAATCGTCTGGATCTGCATGCTGACCTCGGGCGACATGAACAGCTTGTCGCCGTTCACGGGACTCTGGAAATGCACGCCTTCTTCGGTGATCTTGCGCATCGCACCCAGCGACCAGACCTGGAAGCCCCCCGAGTCGGTCAGTATGGGCTTGTCCCACTTCTCAAAGTCGTGCAGACCGCCAAAGGACTTCATGATGTCCAGACCTGGGCGCATCCACAGATGGAAGGTGTTGCCCAGGATGATCTGTGCGCCCATTTCTTCGAGGCTGCGCGGCATCACGCCCTTGACGGTGCCATAGGTGCCAACGGGCATGAAGATGGGGGTCTGGACCTTGCCGTGGTTAAGCGTCAAGGTGCCACGGCGCGCGTGGCTGGTCGGGTCGGTCTTGAGAAGGTCAAACTGCAGCATAGCCCGCTATTTTCCCAGATGCCCGCAAGCACTGCTGCAATAGCCGGTGCTTGCCCCAGATTCGCAACCCGTCTTTGCAGCCTGGGCCTACACTGGTGCGCAAGACGAACAGGAGGTTGCCATGCTCAAGATCATGATTGCGGTGGATGGATCGGATGTCGCACTTGAGGCCGTACGCCACGGCATCAAGCTTTTGCAGAGCGGACTGGATGCTCACTTTGTCATAGCTCATGTGCAGAAGGAGGCCACGCTGCTGGAGCTTGCAACCACAGATTCAGATCTGATCGCCAACGCCAGCATCGAAGCCGGCATGGATCTGGTGGCGCCTGCACAGGATCTTCTCAAGGAGGCAGGGGCCTCCTATGAAGTGGAGATCAGCCTGGGCGAAGAGGCCAATACCCTGATCGATATTGCCGAGAGCAATGAATGCGATCAGATCATCATCGGTGCCACGGGCCAGAGCGGCCTGGGCAGCATTCTGATCGGCTCGGTCTCACGCGAGGTGGCCAGACACAGCCGGCTGCCGGTGACGATTGTGAAAATGCCCGAAGTGGTCGAGGCGGATGACAATTCCGCTGAAGATGCTGATTCCTGATTTGATAGCGCTATGCGCTTGACCAATAAGCACTGGAAGGAAGTTTGACTGGATGTCAGGCCGCACGGCGCTGCTGGCCGGATTCACGTCTTTGCCAGCTGCTGCGGCTGCCTGCACGATGGGCTGCAAATTTGCCATGCGGCATGCTGGCCAGGCGCATCAGCATCCAGCGGCAATAGCCTTGCACGCTCAGGCATTTGTTGATTTCTTCTTCGGGCAGCGGGCCGGAGACCACGACCAGCCGGTTTGCGCCTTCCCAGTCTCCTGCCATGCGCAGCCGGCGTTGCGCGCCCATGGCCCAGGAGTGAATGCGGGTGGGGTGACCATGCTGGTGCACGCGACCGGTGATTCGGTCAAACGCGATGGCGACCAGCTCGGTCTTGAGACGATAGGGGCGCTCTCCCGTGATGGCGTTGGGCGCATCACGCATGTCGTAGAGATAGTAGAACCCGGACTTGAGCCGATATCGCAGATGCAGTAAATCCATGAACCATGCCCCCCAAGCCTGTGTCACGCAGGACTGCGTGCAGGGCATTCTCCATGAAATTGTCACAAAACGGTGTTTTTTCGGGCTCAGGCACTTTCTGGCGAGCTCAGCACCTGTCTGAGCTTGCCCAGTTGTTCATACAGATCGCTGGCGTTTTTGCTGCCCAGCGGAGTCAGCAACTGCTCAAGCCATAGCTCATGCGCAGCAGCCATGGCCTTGAACTGCTTTTTGCCTGTACGGGTCAGGCGCACGATCATGGAGCGGCGGTCTTCCTCGTCAGCCACGCGTTCCACCCAGCCTTCGGCCACCAGTTGATCGGTCAGTCCGGTCACATTGCCGCCGGTCACCATCAGATATTCCGACAGGGTCTTCATGCGCAGACCTTTGGGAAAGCGGCTGAGTTGTGCCAGGTAGTCAAAACGAGGCAAGGTCGTGCCGAACTCTGTGCGTAGCTGGCTGCGAATGACTTGCTCGATCTGTGTGCTGCAGGTCAGAAGGCGCAGCCACAGGCGCACGGCCTGATGGTCGGAGTGGGACAGGCCAGCCTCGCGTCCCGGGGCTTCGGGCATGTCGATGGAGAAATCCGGATTGTGTTGGGCCATGGTTGGCATGGTGCGCAAACTAGCGTGCTTTGGGTTCAGGGTTTGGCCGGATTCTAGTGAAAATTTCATGCATTAATAATTTAGATATAAAGTAATTTTTCAAAAGCCAGGAACGGATCACTGTCATGAAAATTGTCTGCATAGGTGGTGGCCCCGCCGGCTTGTACTTCGCTTTGCTGATGAAGCAGATGAGCCCTGCGCATGAGGTGACGGTGGTGGAGCGCAACAAGCCCTACGACACCTTTGGCTGGGGCGTGGTTTTCTCCGATGCCACCATGGACAATATGCGCGACTGGGACCCGGTGACAGCCGCGCAGATCGAGCAGGCTTTCAACCATTGGGACGATATCGAGTTGCTGTTCAAAGGGCGCAAGATTCGCTCCGGAGGACATGGTTTTGTGGGGATTGGCCGCAAGCATCTGCTCAATATCCTGCAAGCACGATGCGAACAGCTGGGTGTGAACCTGGTATTCGAGACCGATGTGCAAAGCGACGAGGACTATCCGGATGCCGACCTTGTGATTGCCTGCGATGGCGTGAACTCGCGCATTCGCAGCAAGTACGCCGACATCTTCAAGCCCGATATCGTCACCCGCCCCAATCGCTATATCTGGCTGGGGACGAACAAGGTCTACGAGGCATTCACCTTTGATTTCGTGCGCACGCCGCATGGCTGGTTTCAGGCGCATATCTACAAGTTCGACGACAAGACCTCGACCTTCATCGTGGAGACCACGGAGGAATGCTGGAAAGCCAGCGGTCTTGACACCGCCGATCAAGAGCAGTCCATTGCCTTCTGTGAAAAGTTGTTCGCGGACAATCTTCAGGGCGAGAAACTGATGACCAATGCCCGCCATCTGCGCGGCTCGGCCTGGATCAACTTTCAGCGCGTGGTCTGCGATCAGTGGTGGTTGAAAAACCGCAAGGGCAGCCATGTGGTGCTGATGGGCGATGCCGTGCATACGGCACATTTCGCCATTGGCTCAGGAACCAAGCTGGCGATCGAGGATGCGATCGAGCTGGCCCGCCAGTTCAAGCAGCGGGGTGATGCGGCTGCGCATATTCCCGAGGTGCTGGCGGCCTATCAGGAAGCGCGTCGCGTTGAGACGCTGCGCATTCAGAATGCGGCCTGGAATGCGATGGAGTGGTTCGAGGTCTGCGGCCAGCGCTATTGCGACCAGCTGGAGCCCGAGCAGTTCATGTACTCCATGCTCACGCGCAGTCAGCGCATCAGCCATGAAAACCTGCGCCTGCGTGATGCGCAGTGGCTTGGCGGCTATGAGAAATGGTTGGCCGAAAGAAGCGGTGTTGCGGTCGATGCCAAGGCGCCGCCGCCCATGTTCCTGCCCTATACCCTGCGCGGCATCACGCTGAAGAACCGTATCGTGGTCTCTCCCATGGCACAGTACTCTGCGGTTGATGGCGTGCCCGGTGAGTTTCACCTCGTTCACCTGGGGGCGCGTGCGCTTGGCGGCGCCGGTCTGGTGTTCGCCGAGATGGCCTGTGTCAGCGCCGAGGGGCGCATCACGCCCGGTTGCCCGGGTACTTATAGCGCTGAGCAAAAGCAGGCCTGGAAACGCATCAGCGACTGGATTCACACCAACACCGATGCCAAGTTCGCCATGCAGATCGGCCATGCGGGTGCCAAGGCCTCGACGCGGCTGGCCTGGGAAGGTACGGATCTGCCGCTGGAGCAGGGCAACTGGCCCGTCATGGCAGCGTCGGAGCAGCAATATCTGCAGGGAGTGAGCCAGATCTCCAGGGCCATGACACGCGCCGACATGGATGAGGTGCTGCAGCAGTTTGTGCATGCTGCGCAAATGGCGGCCGACATCGGCGTGGACTGGCTGGAGCTGCATTGTGCGCACGGCTATCTGCTGTCGGGCTTTATCTCGCCGCTGACCAATCAGCGCAGTGATGAATATGGCGGCAGCCTGGAAAACCGCTTGCGCTACCCGCTGGAAGTGTTCAAGGCCATGCGTGCCGTTTGGCCGCAGGACAAGCCCATGTCCGTGCGCATCTCTGCCCATGACTGGGTGCCGGGCGGCATCACGCCCGAAGATGCGGTACAGATTGCCAAGGCCTTCAAGGCCGCAGGTGCCGATCTGATCGACTGCTCATCGGGGCAGGTCAGCAAGCTCGAAAAGCCGGTGTTTGGCCGCATGTATCAAACCCCGTTTGCAGACCGCATCCGACAAGAGGCCGGTATTGCGACCATGGCCGTGGGCGCGATCAGCGAGGCCGACCATGCCAACAGCATCATTGCTGCAGGACGTGCCGATCTGTGTGCGATTGCCAGACCGCATCTGGCCAATCCGGCCTGGACGCTGACCGAGGCCGCCAAGATAGGCTACACGCCTATCGTCTGGCCCAAACAATACTTCCAAGGCAAGCGCCAGATGGAAGCCTTGTTCGAGCGCGAAAAGGCCTTGAAATGAAGCACTCCCCGAGCGCGCTGCGCGCCTTCCCCCCTCTCTCCACACGCTGCGCGCTATGGGAGAGGGCGGGACCCGTGGCGTGGGGTGGCTCTTCCTTGGTGTCCGTGCGGCGGTTCGCGCCAGTTTCGTGAGCGATGGAGAACTCAATGACAGGCGATCTGAACGATCAACATGCGCTGGTGACAGGCGCGGGCCAGGGCATTGGCGAGGCGATTGCACGCCAGTTGCTGGCGCAGGGCGCTCGCGTCACGGTGCTGGGGCGTCGCGCCGAGCCGCTGCAAAAACTGGTGGAAGAACATCCCGGTCAATGCCGGATGGTACTGGCCGATGTGGCGGATGAATCACAGGTGAAAACGGCGTTTGAAAAGGCAGTGGCTGCGCAAGGTGCCATCAGTATCCTGATCAACAACGCAGGTCAGGCCGGCAGTGCACCATTCATGAAGATGGATGCCGCGCATTGGCAGCAGATGCTGGCCGTCAACCTGAGCGGCACCATGCACTGCATCCAGCAAGTGCTGCCAGCCATGTCCGCTTCGGGCTGGGGGCGCATCGTCAATGTGGCCAGCACGGCCGGTTTGGTGGGCTATGCCTATGTCGCCGCCTATGTGGCGGCCAAGCATGGCGTGGTGGGCCTGACACGAGCTCTGGCGCTGGAGTACGCCAAGACCGGGATCACCGTCAACGCCGTCTGCCCCGGCTATACCGAAACCGAGATTGTCAAAACCAGCATTGACCGCGTCGTAGCCAAGACCGGCCGCACACCAGAGCAGGCAATGGCCGAGTTCGTCAAATCCAACCCTCAAGGCCGCCTGGTACAGCCGCACGAGGTGGCGGACGCCGTGCTGTGGCTATGTGGGCGAGGCGCATCAAGTATTACCGGGCAAGCCATAGCCGTCGCTGGTGGCGAAGTCATGTGAACCGGATTTTTGGAGACAGACATGAGCGAATATGCAATCGATCCAGCGCTGCAAGCTGGCAATCACAAGCTGCTGGCGGGCTATAAGGCCACGCATTTCCAGTGGCAGGTGACAGATGGTGTGGCCACCATCACCCTCAATCGCCCGGAGCGCAAGAATCCGCTGACGTTTGATTCCTATGCCGAGCTGCGTGACCTGTTTCACCAGCTCAAGTGGGCGCAGGATGTAAAGGCCGTGGTGCTGGTCGGCGCGGGCGGCAACTTCTGCTCGGGTGGCGATGTGCATGAAATCATCGGTCCGCTGGTCGCGCTCAAGGCCCCCGAGTTGCTGATGTTCACCCGCATGACGGGCGAGCTGGTCAAGACCATGCGTGCCTGCCCCCAGCCCATCATTGCGGCAATCGATGGCGTATGTGCGGGGGCTGGGGCCATCATGGCCATGGCCTCGGACATGCGCCTGGGCACTGCGCGCAGCAAGACCGCATTCCTGTTCAACCGCGTGGGGCTGGCGGGCTGCGACATGGGTGCCTGCGCCATGCTGCCGCGCATCATTGGCCAGGGCCGTGCGAGTGAGTTGCTCTATACGGGGCGCAGCCTGGGCGGAGAGGAGGGTGAACGCTGGGGTTTCTTCAACCGTCTGAGCGAACCTGAGAGCGTGCTGGCCGAGGCGCAGAAGCTGGCCGCCGATCTGGCTGCCGGTCCCAGCTTTGCCAACGGCATTACCAAGACCATGCTGCACCAGGAATGGGCCATGACCATAGAGCAGGCCATCGAAGCCGAAGCCCAGGCCCAGGCCCTGTGCATGCTGACCGAGGATTTCTCGCGTGCCTATCACGCGTTCGTGGCCAAGCAAAAGCCAGTCTTTCAAGGAAACTGATATGGCAGACACCAGCTATCTGAAGTGGCCTTTTTTTGAAGCCCATCACGCTCGTCTGGCCCAGTCGCTAGATGCCTGGGCCAGGCAGAACATTGCGCATTCCCATGGCCCCGATGTGGATGCCGAATGCCGGCAACTGGTCAAGGCCCTGGGCGAGGCCGGCTGGCTGCGTCATGCGGTTGCGGGTACGGCCTATGGCGGTGCGGGAGAGCATATTGATACAAGAGCCATCTGCCTGATCCGGGAGACTCTGGCGCGTCATAGCGGGCTGGCCGACTTTGCGTTTGCCATGCAGGGTCTGGGTTCGGGGGCGATTTCTCTGGCGGGCAGCGAGGAGCAGAAAAAACGCTATCTGAGCCTGGTGGCCAGGGGCGATGCGATCTCAGCCTTTGCGCTGTCCGAGCCCGACGCTGGCTCGGACGTGGCGGCCATGGCCTGCGAGGCCAGGCTGGAAGGTGATCACTATGTCATCAACGGCGAGAAGACCTGGATTTCCAACGGGGGGATTGCCGACTTCTATGTCGTTTTTGTGCGTACCGGCGAGGCTGCGGGTTCGCGTGGTCTGTCGGCACTGATCGTGGAGGCCGGCACCCCGGGCTTTGAGATTGCCGAGCGTATCAACGTCATCGCGCCACACCCGCTGGCGCGTTTGAAGTTTTCGAACTGCCGCGTGCCTGTCGCCCAGCTCGTGGGCGCGGCCGGCGAGGGCTTCAAGGTGGCGATGCGCACGCTCGATGTGTTCCGCACCTCGGTGGCCGCCGCATCGTTGGGCTTTGCGCGTCGTGCCATGGATGAGGCATTGCAGCGCGCGACCAGCCGCAAGATGTTCGGCGGCGTGCTGGCTGATTTTCAGCTCACCCAGGCCAAGCTGGCGCAGATGGCCACGCAGATCGACAGTGCGGCGCTGCTGACCTATCGCGCAGCCTGGTTGCGTGACCAGGGCGAGAACGTGACAAGGGAAGCCGCCATGGCCAAGATGACGGCGACGGAAAACGCCCAGCAGGTGATCGATGCCGCCGTGCAGATCTGGGGCGGCCTGGGCGTGGTCAGCGAGCAGCCTGTGGAGCGCCTTTACCGGGAGATTCGCGCCCTGCGCATCTACGAAGGCGCGACCGAGGTGCAGCAGCTCATCATTGGGCGTGACCTTATTAAAAGTCATAGCTGATGGCGCTTTTGTATCAAGCGTTTGATCCTGTTTTTGCCTGAAAGATCGGAATCATGTCGTACACCGCGCATATCGATACCTTTGCTGCCGACAACCTGCCACCGCCCGAACAGCAGCCCGAGTTCATTTTCGAGCTGCCCGAGCTGCGGTTCCCCGAGCGCCTGAACTGTGCTGTGGAGCTGCTGGATAGACATGTGAGCGAGGGGCGCGGCGACCGCTTGTGCATTCAGGCCGAAGGCCTGCGCTGGAGCTATGCGGATCTGCAGCTCAAGGCCAATCGCATCGCCAATGTGCTGACGCAGGAGCTGGGACTGCAGCCGGGCAACCGCGTGTTGCTGTGCGCACCCAACAATCCCATGATGGTGGCCTGCTGGTTTGGCGTCATCAAGGCCGGGGGCATCGCCGTGGCCGCCATGCCGCTGCTGCGGGCCAAGGAGCTGTCCACCATCATCGACATAGCGCAGATCAGCCATGCGCTGTGCGATGCGGCACTGCGCACCGAGGTGCAGGGTGCGCAGGCAAAAACCAGCACGCTCAAGGCCGTGTGCTATTTCAACAGTGTGGAAGCCGATGCACTGGAGCGCCTGATGGAGCAGGCGGGCGATGACTTCCAGGCCGTGGAAACTGCAGCGACCGATACCTGCCTGCTGGGCTTCACCTCGGGCACCACGGGCGTGCCCAAGGCCACCATGCATTTTCATCGTGATGTGATGGCGGTCTGCGCCTGCTGGCCCGTGCATACGCTGCGTGCCAATGCCGACGATGTGTTCATAGGCAGTCCTCCGCTGGCATTCACTTTCGGGTTGGGGGGGCAGGTGCTGTTCCCTATGTCCATCGGGGCCAGCATGGCCTTGCTGGAGAAAGCCGGCCCCGTCCAATTGGTTGATGGCATTGAGCGATTTGGTGCCAGTGTGGTGTTCACTGCGCCCACGTCCTATCGTGTGATGGCCCAGCAGGGCGAACGTATCCGCCGCACCCGGCTGCGCAAATGCGTGTCGGCGGGCGAGGCCTTGACCGCCTCCACACGCGCGCAGTGGAAGGGGGCGACCGGTATTGAAATCATTGACGGCATCGGTTCTACCGAGATGCTGCACATCTTCATCTCGCACCGCGAAGAGGAGGCCCGTCCCGGTGCCACCGGCAAGGCCGTGCCCGGCTATCGGGCCAAGGTGGTGGATGATGCGGGGCTCGAGGTACCGCCCGGCACCGTGGGCAGACTGGCCGTGCAGGGGCCAACGGGGTGTCGCTATCTCAACGACAGCCGTCAGACCAAGTATGTGAGCCGGGGCTGGAATCTGACGGGCGATGCCTATCTGATGGATGTCGACGGCTACTTCGTTTATCAGGCACGCACCGACGACATGATCATCTCGGCCGGATACAACATCGCTGCACCCGAAGTCGAAGAGGCCCTGATGCAGCACGGTTCTGTGGCTGAATGCGCGGTGATTGGCGTGGCCGACAGCGAGCGAGGCCAGATCGTCAAGGCTTTTGTGGTGCTGCGTGCCGGCCATGTGGCCAGCGATGCCATGGTCATGGAGCTGCAGGATTTTGTGAAGAGCCAGGTCGCTCCCTACAAATATCCACGGGCCGTACAGTTCGTCGATCAGCTGCCGCGCACGGCCACGGGCAAGTTGCAGCGCTTTCGCCTGCATCAAACCTGATTGCTATGTTTTTAAAAGCTGCATGCGCCTGATTGAAAAGCGCTGCAGGCAGATTTTGCCGAAGGAATTGTTTGGGTATGAATGAAGTGGCACTGGCTTCAAAACGCTTTGTGACGCAGATGCCGATTCGTTTTGCGCACTGCGATCCGGCGGGCATCATCTTCTTTCCCCAGTATCTGGTGCTGTTCAACGGGCTGGTCGAAGACTGGTTCAACCAAGCGCTGGGCCTGAGCTATGCGGACATGCTGCACAAGGACAAGGTGGGCCTGCCCATCGTGCATCTGGAGTGCGACTTTCGTGCCATCACCCGCATGGGTGAAACCGTGAGTCTGGGCCTGTCGGTTGCCAAGCTGGGCAATCGTTCGCTGACGCTCGATGTGGATTGCACAGGTCCTGAGGGACAGCTGCGCGTGACGGCGCAGAAAGTGCTGGTCTTCACCAGTCTCCAAACCCATCAGGCCATCACTGCGCCGCAACATATCCGCCACGCAATCGAGCGTTGGCAAAGTTCATCCAATCCAACAGAAAACAGGAGTTGAACATGCAAGTACTGCTGCCTCCGGGCTGGCCCCGGCCCAAGGGATATGCGAATGGCGTGGCCGTCAGCGGCCGCCAGATCTATGTGGCCGGCATGATAGGCTG
Organism: Comamonas sp. NyZ500; assembly: GCF_016772095.1. NCBI lineage: Bacteria > Pseudomonadati > Pseudomonadota > Betaproteobacteria > Burkholderiales > Comamonadaceae > Comamonas > Comamonas sp. NyZ500. The sequence goes on from NZ_JAEIJE010000013.1 coordinate 57,064, forward strand.
GGACGCCGAAGGCCGGTTTCATACTGACGACCTCGCGGCGCAGGCCAGACAGGCCCTGCACAATATCGTCGAGGTGCTGCAGGCCGGTGGAGCCAAGCCTGAACATATCGTGCGCATGACCTGGTATATCACCGACAAGAAGGAATATCTGGCGCAGCAGGCTGAGATCGGCAAGGCCTATCGCGAACTGATTGGTTCATTCAGCGTGGCCATGACGGCCGTGCAGGTGGCTGCCTTGATCGAGGACCGGGCCAAGGTGGAGATCGAGGTGACTGCAGTCGTGCCCGACTGATTGGCAATCTGCGCACGCATAGCCGCTGGGCCTTGGGCGCAGCGGTTTTTTTACGGCTGCTGCTTTGCAGTCTTACCGCTGTGCAACGCGGCTTGCATGGAGGCGGCGGAGGCTGGGCTATCCTCGCGCAGTCCTCCAGCCGTTGCACACCCGCTGTTTTGCGAGATGCCATGAAGCCGATATTTGACCCGTACCGACGCCATGTTCTTCAATGCATGCGTGCCGCAGCATTGCTGACAGGTGGTGCCATGCTGCTAAGCGCCTGTGGCAAGAAGACACCCAAGGCCGCAGCCGTTCCTGCCGGGGCTACCGTGCTGGCGCTTGGTGACTCCTTGACGCAAGGTGTTGGAGCCAGTGCAGATGCCGGCTACCCCAGCCTGCTGGCCGAGCGCACGGGTTGGAAGGTGGTGAATGCAGGTGTTTCGGGCGAGACCAGCAAACAGATTGCGGACCGTCTGCCGGGGCTGCTCGATGAGCACGGGCCATCGCTGGCGATTCTGTGCGCCGGTGGCAACGACTGGCTGCAGCGCAGGAGCGAGCAAGTTGTGCAAGGCGAGATCACGCGCATGCTGCAGCTGTGCAAAGCCAGGGCGACGCCCGTGCTGCTGGTGGCCGTGCCGGAGCTGAGCCTGAGTGCAGCGTTGACGGGGCGCATGAAGGATCACTCCATCTACCAAACCTTGGCCAAGGACAACCGGGTGGCATTGCTGGCCGATGCCTGGAGCGAGGTGCTGGGCAATAGCGCCTTGCGCGCCGATCAGGTGCATGCCAATGCCGCAGGCTATGCGCGGTTTACCGAGTTGCTGGTGGCTCAGGCCCGGGCTTCTGGCTTTCTGGCGTAAATCACGGCTCGGCCCAGCGGCTGCGGACCAGGCCGGCTTCAGAAGTCCAGCAGGCTCAGGCCCACGCTGAGTACCGTACGCTTGTTGTTGTAGTCGATCAGACTGTCGCCATAGCCGCTGAACAGCTGAACATGCAGGCGCAGATTGCTCTTGCCGCCGTTCCAGCCTTCGCCCAGGGTGCGCAGCCACTCGATACGACCGGAGCCCTTGCCCTGGCCCAGCGAACCGCGTGCAGTCAGGCCCAGATAGTTCTGCTCGTTGACGTTCCAGCCCAGCTTGACTTCACCGCGACCGATGTAGTCCTGGATGTGGGGGTTGTCGTCCTCGAGCGCGCTCTCCTTCATGCGCTGCCAGGCCTTCAGATGCAGCTGCCAGCGGTTGCCCAGCTCGGCGCCGGTCATCAGATACCAGCGGTTCCAGCTGCGCGACAGCGGGTTGCTCTGGCCGTTCGACTGATGAGCTATGCCAATGCCCGAGTAGCGCCAGCGCCAGCCCAGCGGCAGCTGGGCGTCCGTCGGGTAGACGTAGAAGACCTCGGGCTCGTGGTCGGTGGTGCGGAAGGGCCGCGAGATATCGCCGTTGAACAGCTGCCAGTAGGACTGCTGGGTATAGCCGAACCACAGCGAATCCTTGCCCTTCGAGGTAGGGCCGGTCAGCAGGCCGGAGGCAATCTTGGTGCGGGCCGAGAGCTGCAGGCGCATCTCGTGCTTCTGGTAGGGCTGCTCGGTCGCCAGGCCGCGGCTGGGCGAATAGGGCTGCTGATTGACCTCGTCGCCCACGACCACGGAGACCGACATGGGACGGTAGCCGCGGAAGTTGAAAGTGCCGCAGTCCGTGCCGGGCTCCAGCTCGAAGTAGCGCGACACCTCGGTGTAGCGCGGATCGCGGCAGCCGCCGTTGTTGGGTGAGAGACCCAGGCCGCTGTCGGCGCTGGCGACAGTCGCCCCAGCCGCACTGGCGGGCGCGGCATCGTTCGCCGAGGCGGTAGCAGCAGTGAGAGCCGGCGCAGCTTGTGCGCTGGCTGCAGGTGCACTCCAACCGGTGGCCGGGGGCGCAGCCGCCGGGCCTTGCTTGTGTGCCCAGGCATCAAAGCAGGCCAGGCGGTCGTTGTTGCTGGTGGTGGCAGCACATTGCTGCCAGCTTTCGGGGGGCGGCAGTTCCGCGCTGCTGGCGGTGGTTGGGTTCAGGCCGCCGACCAGTGCCAGGCCGATGCTCAGGGTCAGGGGGGGCGGGGTGAAGAAGCGAATACTCATGGGGTCAATCAATGCACAGGCCGGTTGCGGTTGGCAACACCCAGCCCTGCTCAGGGTTGGGCCTTGCGCATGATGAACGCACGTGGTGGAACATTTTCTCCCTCCTGGTAACTGCCGTGAATTTCTGTACCGCAACTGCCCTCGACCACTTCGCCCAGCCAGGTGCCGGTGATGCGTGAGCCGTCTGCGCTTTCTTCAAGAGTGACCGTACCCTCGTTCACATCGCCCACCATGGGATGGCTGCTGCCCAGGCGGCTGACGCTGCCTTTGACATTGCCTTCCCATTCGGGATGCGGGCCCAGCACCATGCGGGCGGTTTCCTCACTGCCGGCGACGGAGCCCGTCCATACGCCTTGCAGCTGCTTGTCGCTCATCTGCCAGTCTCGCGCGCAAGTGCTGACAGGCTTGGAGTCAAACTGCGCGCAAGCTGTTATGGAGAAAGCGCTGGCAGCTATGAAAATCAAAGATCTCAAAGTCATGTGGAGTCATCAGTTGGCGGCGCCTGGCGCCGCCTGGTTCTTGCGCGCGGCAAATTCTTCGCGCAGCTTGCGCAGCTTCTCGCGCGGGTCTTCTTTGGCCGTGGCCGCATCGAGGCCCATTTCCTTGATGAAACGGCTGGGCTGGCAGGCCACCATCTCGCGGCCTTTTTTGCGGCGCTTGGTCCAGCTCACGGCCAGCGTGCGCTGGGCGCGGGTGATGCCCACATACATCAGGCGGCGCTCTTCCTGCAGCCGCGCTGCCGTTTCATCGCTGACCTGCTGCTGCTTGCCATCGTCATCGTCCAGCTTGAATGGCAGCATGCCCTCGGTCACGCCGACCTGCATGACATGGGGCCATTCCAGACCTTTGGACGCGTGGAGGGTGGAGAGCACGACCATGTCCTGCTCCTTCTCGCGCTCGCTGATGGTGGACAGCAGGGCAATGTTCTGCGAGACCTCCAGCAGGCTCTTGACCTCGGTCTGGGTGCCGGCGCCTGCAGCATCTTCTATCTGGCCGCCAGCGCGCTGGGCCATCCAGTCACAGAACTCCAGCACATTGCTCCAGCGCGCGGCGGCGACAGACTCGCTGTCCTCGCTGTCATACAGATACTGTTCGTAGCCAATTTCCTTGAGCCAGTCGATCAGAAAGCTGCGCGAGGCTTCAAAGCCCAGGGTGTGGCGGGCGCGGTATTCCAGGTCGTTGATATAGCGGCCGAATTCCAGCAGGCTTTCGAAGGCCTTGCGCGGCAGCGCCTCTTCCAGCATGGCATTGAACAGCGAGCCGAACATGCTGAGCTTGTGCGCAGCGGAGAACTCCCCGAGCTTGCCCAGCGTGGTGTGACCGATGCCGCGCTTGGGCGTGCCTATGGAGCGCAGAAAAGCCGGGTCGTCGTCGTTGTTGATCCAGAGGCGGAACCAGGCGCACAGGTCCTTGATCTCGGCGCGGTCGAAAAAGCTGGTGCCGCCCGAGACCTTGTAGGGGATGTTGGCCTTGCGCAGCGCCTTCTCGAAGGGCTTGGCCTGGTGGTTGGCGCGGTAGAGGATGGCGAAGTCCTTCCACGCGGGCTGCGGGTTCATATTGGCGCGCAGGCTCTGAATGCGGGCCACGGCACGCTCGGCCTCGTGCTCTTCGGTGTCGCAGTCGACGATGCGCACGGGTTCGCCCTCGCCGAGTTCCGAAAACAGTGTCTTGGGAAACAGCTTGGGGTTGGGGCCGATCACATTGTTGGCGGCGCGCAAGATGGCGCTGGTGGAGCGGTAGTTCTGCTCCAGCTTGATGACCTTGAGCTGCGGAAAGTCCACGGGCAGCTTCCTGAGGTTGTCCAGCGTGGCGCCGCGCCAGCCGTAGATCGACTGATCGTCGTCACCCACGGCCGTGAAGTGGGCGCGCTCGCCCACCAGGAATTTGAGCAGCTCGTACTGCGTGGCATTGGTGTCCTGATATTCGTCCACCAGCACATGGCCCAGCAGGCGTTGCCATTTTTCGCGCACCTCGGGGTGGCCGCGCAGCAGGCGCATGGGCATGCCGATCAGGTCGTCGAAGTCCACGCTCTGGTAGGCGGTCAGGCGCTCTTCATAGCGCTGCATGATGAGAGCGGTGCTGCGCTCGTTGTCGTCCTGGGCCATGGCCAGGGCCTTGCGGCTGTCCCAGCCCTGGTTCTTCCAGCCGCTGATGGTCCACTGCCACTGGCGGGCCGTCGCCACATCGGTGGTGCCGCCCGCGCAGTCCTTGAGGATGCCGGTGACATCGTCGGTGTCCAGAATGCTGAACTGGGGCTTGAGACCGAGGATGTGGCCGTCCTCGCGAACCATGCGCACGCCTAGCGAGTGGAAGGTGCAGATCAGCACCTCCTTGGCCTGGCGGCCGATCAGACCTGCGGCGCGTTCGCGCATTTCGGCGGCGGCCTTGTTGGTAAAAGTGATAGCGGCAATGCGGCGTGGCGCCAGACCGGTTTCGATCAGACGGCCTATCTTGTGCGTAATCACACGGGTCTTGCCCGAGCCGGCGCCTGCCAGAACAAGGCATGGACCTTCGGTGTAATGCACGGCCTGGAGCTGAGCGAGGTTGAGACCAGCAGACATGAAGCAGAGTGACCCATCATCAAAAACAAGGACTGGGAGCATACCGCTTCGCTGTGAAGAGCCCTGATGACCGCGTTCACAACTGACAAAAATCAGGGACTCAGCGAGCGTTTCACCTACACGTGCACTCTCCTGTTATCTGAATAATTGTTGTAATAAGGTGTTAGTTTTGTAGCGTGAAGATTGCATCGTGTCCGGCCTTGATCCCGACAGCGCCAGCGAATTTTCGATGGTTGAGGGATTCATTGTCTTTTCCTCAACCCTCAGGGTGTTGTGCATGGCGAGAACCATCGGTGAAGTGAGCTTGGCCGCAGAACTTTGGACGCCTGCCGTGCAGCAGCGCTTTGAAGCGCTGTTCGCCGTGGCCGCGCGCAAGTCGCTTTCCGGCTGGCGTCAGGTTCCACGCCATGCGGCCGAAGTGCTGGTGATCGAAGGGCTGGAGAGCCTGCTGGCCAGGGCCGAGGCGAGAGCTCCTTGCGTGGTCTATCTCGGCGGCGAGCCGGCCATGCAGCCGCTGGGACGTTCTTCCCAGGGTTGGGCAGTACATCTTGATGTGGACTTCACGCTGTCCGACCTGATCGACATGCTCGACCGTGCCGCGGTTTTCCTCATGGACTGGAGAGCCCGGCACAGGGCCGGTGAGCCCCTGCCGCTGCAGCGTGCCTTGCAAGAGCTTCAGTCGCAGGGAGTCGACTGTACGCATTGCTTTCAAATCAAATCCTGGGTCGCCTTGCCTGGCAGCGTCAACAGCGCGCAGAACATGCGTGCGCTGGCGCTGCTCGCGCGCGGGCCTATCAATGCCAGATCGCTGGCCGAGCACGCCGGCATTGAGATGTCGCAACTATCGACCCTGCTGTCCCTGCCTCAGATTCAGGCAGTCCTGCGCTGTAGTCTGCGCGGCTCCGAGGAACCCTCCGCTGCGCAGAAATCAATTGCCCAGAAGCAGCCCGCCGCTTCCGTGACGCGTCAATGGCTCAGCAAGCTGACGGGCTGGATTACCCGTGGAGGACGTACATGACATCTTTCATGCCCATGCAGCCCGGCCAGGGTCTGCTGCGGGTGAGTCTGCTGGGGCCCATGGGCATAGGCAAGACCACGGCGCTGCGCAGCCTGTGCGGGGAATTCATGGCAGGCAGCGATGTGCGCAACCTGGACAAGGCGACGCACAGCAAAGAGTTCACAACGGTCGGAGCGGAGTTTGGCGAGATCGATCTGGGCTCTGGCGAGCGACTGCAGCTGGTAGGCAGCCCCGGTCAGGATCGATTCGATTTCGTGCGCCGCTGGGTGCTTTCTGCATCGGTGGGAGCGCTGCTGATGGTGGACGTCAACGAGGCGGGCGCGGTGGACTACGCCTGCGAGATGCTGACGGGGATCGCAGAGCTGGACCAGGCACCTTTGATGGTCATTCTCAGTTGCCGTCCCGCCAGCGGAGCAAGGCTGGAGGCATTCAGCTCCTCCCTGGTTGCCAAAGGCCATGACCTCACCCCGCTTGTTGAGGCTGATCCACGTGATCGCCAGCAGATGCTGGATGCCCTGAGCGTGCTGGCATCGCTGCTCTCCTTGCAAAGTCAGACTCTATGAAGACCCATACCTCCCTCGTGATTCCGCCACATGCCGTGGAGGCAGGTCAGGAAATCCTGGCGCGTGTGGTCGCGCCGGTGGCGGGCGTCCACATCGCCTTGCTCTGTACCCCTGACGGTTTCGAGATTTCAGCGCTGCGCATTCGCAGCGAACTACCGACCGAACGACTGTCGGCCATGGCGGGCTCGCTCATGGCCATGGCCAAGGCCGTGGCCAATGAGATCGGACACAGGGATTGCAAGCGCCTGACCTTCGAGACGGAGTCGGGCACGGTGGTCTTCCAGGCGGTGAACGGCTCCTTCCCGGCTGTTCTCTGTCTGGTGGTGGATCAGAACGCCTTGCTGGGTCGCGCGCTCTGGGCGGCTGGCGAGGTTGCCACAGGGTACCTGCCCTCTTGATCACAGGTTCACTGGAGTTCTGAGTCTGAGTGGGTGCGCATCTGGCGCACGAGTTCCTTGTCTTGCTTTTTCAAAAGGTGGATTTATGGCCTCTATCCAGGATTCTCTGAACGCTCTGATGACCGCAGACGGTGCTGTCTGCGGCGCCCTCGTGGACAGCGCCAGCGGCATGCTGATGGGCAGCGTAGGCGGCGGCGTGGACATGGAGCTGGCCGCGGCCGGCAATACCGAGGTCGTGCGTGCCAAGATCAAGACCATGCGCATGCTCAATCTCAACGACCAGATCGACGACATACTGATCACTCTGGGCAAGCAATATCACATCATCCGTCCCGTTGCCGCCAATGACGGCGTGTTCTTCTATCTGGTGCTGGACAAGGCTCGTGCCAACCTGGCGCTGGCGCGCCGCAAGACTGCAGATGTGGAAAAGGAACTCAAGCTCTGACGCGCTGTCCTTGTACCTGTCACAGCAGCCTGCCTTGCGCAGGCTTTGTTTTTGGGTAGGTCTGCACTGAAAAATTTTCATCGAAGGCCGTGAGAGGGCTGGAGCCGGGCGCTGTCACAATTTGTGCGTGTTGTCCGTTCTACTCATCACCTTTCCCTTCTTTGCCCTGGTGGCTTGCGGCTTTGTCGCCACATGGCGCGGCATCCTGCCCCAGGCAGCGATCCCCGGCCTCAATGCTTTTGTGCTGTACTTCGCGCTGCCTTGCATGCTGTACCGCTTTGGCGCGCAGACACCGATTCATCAGCTGCTCGACATCAACGTCACCCTGGTCTATCTGCTCTGTGCGGTGCTGATGGTGGGGGCGACCGTGCTGCTGACACACGCACGCCTGGGCTGGAACGATGCCGCATTCGGTGCACTGGTCGCTGCTTTTCCGAACACCGGCTTCATGGGCGTCCCCATGCTGGCGGCGCTGCTGGGCGCGCAGAGTGCGGGGCCGGTGATCGTGACCATGGCCATCGACATGGTCCTCACCACCTCGGCCTGCATTGCAATGTCGCGGCTCGATCTGGCGGGAGGGCAAGGAATCTGGCTGGCAGTGCGCAATTCGCTCAAGGGCATGGCGTCCAACCCCATGCCCTGGTCGATTCTGCTGGGCGGCCTGGCATCCGCCATGGGTTGGGTATTGCCCGGCCCGGTGGACAAGACCGTGTCCATGCTGGCTGCAGCGGCTTCGCCGGTGGCCTTGTTCACCATAGGCGCGGTGTTGGCGCGCTCGCAGATGAACAGCCACGAGCGCGTGGCAGCGCGCGACTATGTACCGATCGCGCTGGCCAAACTGGTCGTCCATCCGCTGCTGGTCTGGGCCGTCGGATTGGCCGCAATCTCCATGGGCTTGGGGCTTCAGCACGAAACCCTGGTGGTGCTGGTGCTGCTGGCAGCCCTGCCGTCCGCCAGCAATGTATCGCTGCTGACCGAGCGCTACGGCGCCCACAGCGGCCGCGTGGCACGCATCATCCTGGTATCGACCAGCCTGGCCTTCCTCAGCTTCTCCGCTGTCGTGGCACTGATGATCTGATCAAAAACAATAGCGGTTTTCGCAAGACCAGCCTGCGCAAACCGCTGTTTTGGCTAAAAGCCGTAGATCAAGCACACCCCAACAAAGAGACACCGAGGAAGGGACGTCCCGCACCGAAGGTGTCGTCCCCCTCCCGAAGAGAGAGGGGGAAGGCGCGAAGCGCCTCAGGGGGAGTGCTCAATACTCCCAGAACATCCGCTGCAGTTCCTTGGTGTTGGCGCCCTTGGTCAGCGCCAGCATGGTCAGCAGGCGTGCTTTTTCGGGGCGCATGTCGTGGGCGACCACCCAGTCGTACTTGTCGTCGGGCTGCTCGGCATTGCGCAGCACAAAGCCGTAGGGCACGCGTGCCGAACGCACGATGAGCACGCCCTTGCCGCGGGCATCCTGCAGCGGCTTGACCATGCGGTCGGCGACCGAGCCATTGCCGGTGCCGGCATGGACGATGGCCTTGGCGCCGGCATCGACCAGGGCATTCACGGCGGTCGGCTGGACGCTGCCGTAGGCATAGACGATGTCCACCTGAGGCAGCTTGTCGATGTTGTCGATATTGAACTCGGAGTTCATGGTGTGGCGCTTGACCGGCGCGCGGAACCAGTAGTTCTTGCCCTCGACCACCATGCCCAGCGGGCCCCACTGGCTCTTGAAGGCACCGGTCTGGATATTGATGTCCTTGTTCACATCGCGGGCGGTGTTGATCTCGTCATTCATGGTGACGAAGACGCCCTTGCCCCTGGCGTCCTTGGAGCCGGCCACGCTGACGGCATTGACCAGGTTCAGTGCGCCATCGGCGGACAGGGCCGTGCCCGGACGCATGCTGCCGACCACGGCAATGGGCTTGTCGGTGTGCACGGTCAGGCTCAGGAAGTAGGCCGTCTCGGCCAGCGTGTCCGTGCCGTGGGTGATGACGATGCCGTCCACATCGGACTGCTTCGCCAGTTGCGAGACGCGCTTGGCCAGGGTCAGCAGATTGTCGTTGGTGAAGCTCTCGGAAGCGATCTGGAACACCTGCTCGCCGCGCACATTGGCGATCTGGGCCAGCTCGGGCAGGCCGGCCAGCAGCTTGTCCACAGGTACCTTGGCGGCCGTGTAGGTAGCGCTGTTGACGGTCGAGGCACCGGCACCCGCAATCGTGCCGCCCGTGGCCAGCACCACCACATTGGGCTTGGCTGCCTGCGCCTTGGCCGCCTGCGCGGCCGCAGGCGATGCATCCTGCGCCAGGGCTGCGCCGGGGGCGGACAGAACGCCCAGAACGGCAATGGTGGCGGCCAGCAAGGACTGGCGGAAGACTTGTTTTTGCATGAAGTAGTGCTCCGTGATTGAATGAAACGGCCTCTTGTGGAGCCGAGCTTCACACCATGCAATAGCCATGCCGGCTTGCCCATTCGCGCAAATCCCGATGGATTTGCCAAGCGCCCGCGGTTTATATAAATTGATAGCTGTCAGCGCTTATGGGTAAAGGGCTAAAGAGCTAAAAACCTTAAACTTCAGACGACTTTAAATGCTGAGCGGATCCACATCCACCAGCCAGCGCACCAGCGGCCTGTGCTCGGGCAGAGTGCGCAGCCAGTGCAGATACTGCTGCCAGGCATTCAGAAAGCGCAGCAGGGCGCTGCGGTTGCCGGCTTCCAGCAGCATCTGGGCACGCTCCACATTGGCCACGCGCTGCACCGCCATGGGGATGGGCGGGTAGATGAACACTTCGTCCAGATAAGGCAGCTTGGCCTCTCTGGCGACCTGGGTGGCGGCATTCAGAAAGGCCTGGGCGGCTTCCTGGGTGCGTGCATCGGCCCGGACTATGGCCTGAAAGGCATAGGGCGGCATGCCGGCATCCAGCCGTTCCTTGAGCTGCTGCCTGGCAAACGCCGGGTAGTCATGCTTGCGCAGTGCGGTGTAGACGGCGTTTTGCGGGTCGTGGCTTTGAATCCACATTTCCGGATGGCTGCCCTGTGCCTGCACATATTGCGCGTCGCGCCCGGCGCGCCCGGCGGCCTGCATCAGCAGGCAGAACAGCCGCTCCGGGGCGCGATAGTCGCTGGAGTACAGCGCGCTGTCGGGTTGCACGGCCGCCACCAGCGTGATGCGCCGAAAGTCATGGCCCTTGGCCACCATCTGGGTGCCTACCAGCACATCCACATCGCCGGCATGCACCTGGGCCAGTTGCTGCTCCAGGCTGCCCTTGGCCTTGGTGGTGTCGGCGTCGATGCGCGCCACACGAGCCGGATTGCCGTCGGGACGCTGCACATTGCGCAGCAGCCGCTCCAGCTCTTCCTGCAACTGCTCCGTGCCCTTGCCCAGCGGCAGGATGTCGGGGTTGCCGCAGCTGGGGCAGGCAAACGGCACACGCTGGGTAAAGCCGCAGTGGTGGCAGCGCAGCGTGCGGTCGCCCTTGTGAAAGACCTGGTGAGCGCTGCAATGGGGGCAGTCGCTCTTCCAGTTGCAGTCGGCGCAGAACAGCACGGGGGCAAAGCCGCGGCGGTTGAGCAGAATCAGGCTTTGCTCGCCGCGTTTGACGCGCTCGGTGATGGCCTCGATCAGCGGAGGCGAGAACACGGCGCGTTTGGGTTGCTGGCCCATGTCCACCATTCTCACCCTGGGAAGGCTGGCCGCGCCTGAGCCGGCCGCGCCGATACGGCTGGGCATATGCAGGCGCAGGTAGCGGCCGACATCGGGTTCCGAGGCATGCCAGCTCTCCAGCGACGGTGTGGCGCTGCCCAGAATGACCTTGGCGCCTGTATCGCGCCCGCGCCAGATGGCCAGATCGCGTGCCGAATAGCGTGCCCCTTCCTGCTGCTTGTAGCTGGCGTCATGCTCCTCGTCGACCACGATCAGCGCCAGTTGCGGCACGCTGGCAAAAATAGCCATGCGCGTACCCAGCACGATGCGGGCGCGGCCCGTGTGAGCGGCCAGCCAGCTTTTGAGACGCTGCGGGTTGGTCATGCCGCTGTGCATGCTGACTACGGCGTCCTTGCCGTACTGAGGCACGAAGCGGGCGACAAATCGCTCTTCCAGCTGAGGCGTGAGGTTGATCTCGGGCACCATCACCAGGGCTTGAGCCTCCGGGTTGGCATCCAGCACGGCTTGCACTGCACGCAGATAAACCTCGGTCTTGCCGCTGCCAGTGCTGCCGTAGAGCAGGAACGGGCCGGGGTTTTGCTCAATTTGCTCGAAAACCGCCGATTGTTCGGCACTGAGGGCGAGCAAAGGCGTTGCGCTGCTGGCGTCCTGCGTGTGAGCCATCGTCTCGGTGCTCGCTTGTGCTGCTTCAGCGACTTGTGTCTTCTTGCGCTTGCCGGCTGGCGTCTTGGCTGTCTTGGGCGGAGTCAGCCGCCGTGCCAGTTGTTCGGGCGACATATCGCGCAATTGAGGCGGCAAGGCGGTGACGGCGATCTCTCCCAAGCTGCGCTGGTAATAGTGCGCGGCAAAAGCCACCAGGCGTCGCCAGGCCTGGTTCAGCGGTTCTATGCCCTGCAGCAGGCCGGCAATGCTGCGCAGTTCCACCCCGTCTGGAATGGCTTCGGGGGCGGCGGGCGTATCCCAGACCACACCCAGCAACTCTCTTTTTCCCAGAGGAACGCGCGCCAAGCTGCCGGGCTCCAGCCATGCATCGCTAACGTAGCTCAACAGATCACCTACGGCGCTGTGGGCAGGGGTCTGGACGGCAACGTAAACGATATGGGACATGGAGTTGGATCGGGGGAAGGCGCTGCAGAGGCCGCGGTTCCTCAGAGCTATAGCAGATTTTGAGGCCTGCAAAGGCTTTGCGTTCTGTGGATAACTTTGTGAGAAACAATATGCGCGAAAGGCCTGAGCAAGTCCTGTTCGTGTTTGCAAGCCGGCAGGATGGCTGAGTGGTTGAATAATTAATTTATTTAAAACAAAGACTTATATGTATTCATGAGGCGATGAGGAGCTTGCTTCGACGGAGTGTTGGCAGGGAGTCTGCATCGCCATATCTGTGCATAAATCAGGCGGCGAGTCACTGTCAACCGAGAAGCTCCCTAAACCTAAATGCTTCCAAACCGCTGTGCAAAGTCCTTAACTTCTCAAAAAATAGCACTAGAGCCAGCAGCCATGAGGCATGCAGTTATCTTGAAGCATTCATATGTGGATAACTTCCGTCAATCGATGCCAAGGTGGATGAAAAAATAAAAAAGCGCCAAGCACTGCTGGCGCCGAATTTTTCAGGGTCTGAGATTTAGTGATTTGAAATCAATGATTTGCTGCCGCTTTGCTGCATCTCAGGCCGGCAATTGTCGTTCAATAACCATTTGATCTTATCGGGTGATTTGGGCCCGTTGCTCTGCAACAAATGCCTGGGAAGGCAGTTGTTGCAGGGGGAATCAGCCCTTTGTGCGCAGCAGGCGCGAGTGGCTGTGCACAGCTTCGACCAGCGCGGCCACATGTTCGGGCGGGGTGAACTGGCTGATGCCGTGACCCAGATTGAAGATGTGGGTGGGGCCGGTGGTGCTCTTGTCGGTATGGGGCTTGCCAAAGCTGTCCAGCACGGCACGCGCCTGGGCGGCGACCTGCTCGGGTGCGGCAAACAGCACATTCGGGTCGATATTGCCCTGCAGCGCCTTGCCGGGGCCGCCGATCTCGCCGCCCACGATGGCGCGCGCCTTGCCCAGATTGGCAGTCCAGTCCAGACCCAGCACTTCGCAGTCGATGTCCTTCATGTCGGGCAGCCAGATGCCACCGCCCTTGGTGAAGACGATGCGGGGCACGTCGCTGCCGTCCACGCCGGTGCGCTTGAGCTGAGCCAGCACGCGCTTGGTATAGGCGAGGCTGAATTCCTGGAAAGCACCGTCGGCCAGCACGCCGCCCCAGCTGTCAAAAATCATCACGGCCTGTGCGCCGGCATCGATCTGGGCGTTCAGGTAGGCCGCCACGCTGTCGGCGTTGACTTCCAGGATGCGGTGCATCAGGTCGGGGCGCGAGTACATCAGCGACTTGACGGTACGGTAGTCATCGCTGCCCTTGCCCTCGGTCATGTAGCAGGCCAGAGTCCAGGGGCTGCCCGAGAAGCCGATCAGCGGTACACGGCCATTGAGCACCTTGCGGATATTGGTGACGGCGTCAAACACATAGCGCAGCTTGTCCATGTCGGGCACGGCCAGCTCGGCCACGGCGGCCTCGTCGCGCACCACCTTGGCAAAGCGCGGACCTTCGCCTTCGGCGAACGACAGGCCCAGGCCCATGGCGTCGGGCACGGTCAGGATGTCGCTGAACAGAATGGCAGCGTCCAGCGGGAAGCGATCCAGCGGCTGCAGGGTCACCTCGGTGGCGTAGTCCACATTGGTGGCCAGGCCCATGAAGCTGCCGGCCTTGGCGCGGGTGGCCTTGTACTCGGGCAGGTAGCGTCCCGCCTGGCGCATCAGCCACAGGGGCGTGTAGTCAGTAGCCTGGCGACGGCATGCGCGCAGGAAGGTGTCATTGGTCAGGGGGGCGAAACTCATATGCCGATTGTCGCCCACTCCGGCTTTCCCATTCACCACAATCCCGAGCGGCAATTCAGCTCTCTGTGCAGGGATGGCGGCTGCCATGGTTTGTCATGCAACCGTCATCCAAATGTCGCGCGGGCTTCATCTGCGTTTTCCACAATGACGCCACGCAGACACACCGTGTGGCACAGGCAGGCCGCCAACTGCGTCCAACACCGGAGGAAAGCAGACATGAGGCATCCCGAGATTCTTGATGCGCTGAATGGCCAGAGCATCGCGACGACATCATCATCGGCTCCCTCGCTTTCCCATCGTCCCGCCAGTCCCGTGCATCCTGCCGCGCCCGCTTTGCGCCTGCAGGTGCGCTGGGCCCGGCATCTGGACGAGGTTCGCCAGGCCCAGCGCCTGCGCTACCAGATCTTTGCCGAAGAAATGGGTGCTGTGCTGCAGACGCCCGTGGCAGGTCATGACATCGATGTCTTTGACGATTTCTGCGAGCATCTGATGGTCTGCGATGAAGAGCAGAACAAGGTGATCGGCACCTACCGTCTGCTGACCCCCGCCCAGGCCCAGCGCGCAGGCGGTTTGTACAGCGATCAAGAATTCGATCTCTCGCCCATCAACGCCTGGCGGGCACAGATGGTCGAGCTGGGGCGCAGCTGCGTGCATGCGGAGCATCGCCAGGGCGGCGTGATTCTGGCGCTCTGGGGGGCGTTGGCCGAATTCATGCAGCGCAACCGGCTCGAGGCCATGGTGGGCTGCGCCAGCATTCCCATGCAGTACCCGGGCCTGGCCCATGGCGAAGGTCCGGCACGCATCTGGCAGCAACTGCGCCAGAGCCATCTGGCCGAGCCCGAGTTGCAGGTGCGCCCCCGAGTAGCCCTGCCCGAGGAGTTGGCGCATATCAGCAATGTCTCGGCAGATGCGTTGAAGGTCGAGCCGCCAGCGCTGATCCAGGGCTATCTGCGTGCCGGTGCCAAGGTGCTGGGTGCGCCGGCCTGGGACAGCGACTTCAATACGGCCGATCTGCCCATCATGATGCGCATGCAGGATCTACCCTCACGCTACCGCCGACTGTTCGGGCGCATGAAGGCCTGAGGCGAGAGCAGCAAGTAAAAAGCCTGTGGCCATGCCACAGGCTTTTTTGATGGCGGGACGGGTCATGCCGCGTGGCTGGGCTCATCTTCCAGGCCTTCGGCAAACAGGCCCAGCGCCGTAACCATCAGGCCCAGCATGAGGAAGGCATAGGCTGCAATGGACAGCACCAGACTCATGCTGTAGCCCCATTGCAGAACCGAGCAGGCCCAATCCCAGGACCCATAAAGCGCGCTGCACTGATTGCTGGCCGGCATGTGCACATACCAGGTGACGGCGATCCACATCAGGACCAGCATCACCACCGTGGTGCGAAGCTTGTGTGACGGCGTCTGGTCCATGTTCTTGAGCAAGACCAGCGGTATGGCTCCGCCCCAGACAAACATCATCAGCCAACTGAAGGCAGGAGCCTGCGCCAGTGCCTGTTGCAACCAGTGCATCTTGGGCATGCTGTTGATGCTGGCCAGGACGTCCCAGGCAAAAGGCAGGGCCAGACCGGCGATTGCCAGACTGGCCAGCGCCAGTGCACGCAACAAGCAAAGACGTTTGTGAGACGGCTGGTGGATAAGGTTGGCATGCATGGCTTACCTCCTGTGCAGTTCAGGCAGTCCGCAGTGGTCAACGCGTGCAAGGCTGGCAAAGGCTGGAAACTGCGGTTGCGCCTGGCTTGTGGGCAGTTCCAGTCTAGAGCTTTTGCCTGGTTTGTGCCATAGGCACTATGCGCCTGCTTGAAGTCGCGCTCCACTCCAAGGCGAGGCCGATGTGCCCAGTCGTAAAGTTGATTGCGCCAGGTTCATTGAGCTTGCCGGGGCTGGCATCTGCCAACCCCTGGGGCTAAGCTTGATCCGCTCGACTCAGGGCCATGAACCCGCAGCGCCGGGCAAAGGAGTTCTTATGCTGAGCCATTCTGCTGTGACGACGATGCTGCCGGTAATGGATATGGCGCGTGCTCGTGCTTTCTACGAAGAAAGCCTGGGTCTGCAGCCAGGAGAGCTGCGGCCCGATGGAAAGTTTGTCTACCTGGTTGGCGGCAGTGCGCTGGCCCTGTTTCCAAAGCCTGGCGGTACCAAGGCCGAGCACACGGCCATCAGCTTTCGGGTGCCCGATATCGCTGCCAGCATTCGGGAACTGAAAAGCCGGGGTGTGGTGTTTGAGGACTACGACTTCCCCGACTTCAAGACCGTCAACCATGTCTGCGTGCTGGGGTCCGAGAAAGCCGCCTGGTTTAAGGACACCGAGGGTAACTACCTCTGCCTGCACGAGGAAGTGGCGACAGCCTGAATTGCGTCATGCTTTGCGCGCGGTAATGGCCTAGATCTGTTTGAGTGCGTCAAGCACCTCGCTTTTGGAGAGCAGCTCGCTCAGCACCACAGGCTGCTTGCCGGGCAGGTACAGCACGTAGACGGGGACGCCGCTGCGCCCCAGCGATTGCAGTGCCTGGGTGATGGCCGGATCTTGGCGTGTCCAGTCGGCGCGCAGCAGCTGCACCTGGTGCTGCGCAAAGGCAGCAAGCACCTCGGCATTGCTGAGCGTGGTGCGCTTGTTGACCTGGCAGGTCACGCACCAAGCGGCCGTGAAGTCCACAAACACCGGCTGGCCCGAGGCATGGGCAGACTGAACCTTGTCTGCCGACCAGGGTTGCCAGAGTTCGCCGGCCTGTGTTTGAGCTTGGCTCGCAGGCTCGGCCTTGATCAGCGGCAGGGCGTAATAGGCCACGCCAGCGGCCAGCAGCAGGGCGAGAGCGCCGAGGCTGATGCGGCTCTTGCCGCGCAGGCCCAGGGCCCAGATCAGCGCGGCCAGCACCAGCAGCAGGGCCAGCAGGGCCGCAGCGGCATCCATGCCGCCCTGATGGCCCAACACCCAGACCAGCCAGACCACAGTGGCAAACATGGGGAAAGCCATGGCGTGGCGGAAGGTCTGCATCCAGGGGCCGGGCCGCGGCAGCCAGCCCACGACGGAAGGCACGAAGCTGGCCAGCAGATAGGGCAGGGCCATGCCGACGCCGAGTGCGGCAAACACCGTCAGTGCCTGCGCCGCAGGCATATCGATGGCAAAGCCCAGCGAGGCCCCCATGAAGGGCGCCGTGCAAGGCGAGGCAATCGCCACGGCCAGCACGCCGGAGAGAAAGGAGTCCAGCACCGGGTTGCGTGCCTGGGCGCTGGCAATGCGGCTGGGCAGCAGGCTGCCGAACTCGAACAGTCCGGCCAGATTCAGCCCCAGCACGGTGAACAGCGCTGCCAGCAGCGACACGACCACGGGTGACTGCAGCTGGAAGCCCCAGCCCAGCTGCTGGCCCGCTGCGCGCAGGCCCAGCAGCAGTGCGCCGAGTGCCACAAAGGACAGCACCACGCCGGCGGTATAGGCCAGGCCGCCCAGTTTCTGGGCCTGGCGGTTCTCGCCATGGCCCGCAAAGCCCAGCACCTTGATGGCCAGTACGGGAAACACACAGGGCATGAGATTGAGGATCAGGCCGCCGATCAGGCCGCCCAGCAGGGCCGCCCAGAGGCTGCCTGCACTGGCCGTATTGCCTGCCAGTACGGGCTGTGAAGCGGTCTTGTTGGCCTCCAGCGCCGCAGCCAGGGCCGGCGATACGCCAGCCAGTGCGGGGGCGCTCCATCGGCCCTGCACGGTCAGTTCGCTGCGCCAGCCAGCGCTTTCGCCGCGCTCCAGCGCGGCAGCGCGCTCAGCAGGCGGCAGGGCCAGCACCACGGCCAGTTGCGCCGCGGTTTCGCCGCGCATATCGGACATCGGCATGTTCTCGCCCACCCAGACCTCTCCGTCCCAGTGCTGCGTCCAGTCCTTGCCCGACTCTGCGGCATGTTTGAAGGTGTCGGCGTTCTCGGGATAGAACTCCAGTGTCTTGCCCTTGAGGCTGGCCGGCAGTCCGGGTATGCGCAGCGTCACTCGGTCGTCGGGCAGGTTCGTGCCTTCGGCCTTGCCGGACTCGACAAGGGCCTGGCCGCCCTGGCTTAGCGCCTGGGGCTGGCCGGCCTGTGCCTGCACAAAGGCCTGGCTGTGAGGGGCGCTGCTGCCCTGAACGGGGATCTGCAGCTGGAAGTTACCGGACTCGGGAATGCATTCCACGCGGCAGACCAGCCATTCGGCGGCCAGGCCCAGGTCCACTACGCCAGAGACCGGTGCCTTGAAGTCGGCAGCGACCTTGATGGGCACGGGCAGCAGCACCGTGTCCTCATAGCCATAGTTGACCAGGGGCCCCACGCGCAGCGCATGAGGCAGCGGCCAGGCGATGGGGCCGGCCTCCAGGCCCGGAGGCAGTTGCCACTGCAGCACGGTGGGTAGGCCCGAATCGCCAGCATTTTTCCAATAGGTATGCCATTCGGGTTGATGGCTGATCTTCAACCCCAGCCAGAAGACCTGGCCGGCGACGATGCCCTCGGGGGCCTGGGCCACCAGCTCGGCCTGCACGCGCGGCGTCTGCACGGTGGCGGCACCCGAAGCCGCATTTTTGAGCAGGATCTGCGCGCCAGCGCCGGTGGCAAAAGCACAGGCCCAGACGGCCAGCGCCAGCATCAGCCAGAGTGAAAGGCGCTGCGAGAGGCGGCGGGGTCCGGTGGTCAGGGAAAGGGCTTGAGAAGACATGGCGGACGGTGGGAGTCTGGAGCGGTGTTTTTGGTTCCCTGCACGGGGGCGGCCGATTGGCAAAACCAATGCTTGCATAGGCGCATGGTATTGGACAGAAGGCGCGGGCGGACTCCATCATGGTTCGGCCTACAAGGCTCAAACAGCCCGCAGCCGGAGCCGGTCGCAGGAGTCCGTTGCCGGGCAATTACAGGAGACAAGCATTATGGTGAATACTTCACGCCGCCGCTTTCTTGCCACCTCGGCTGCCTGTGCTGCCACCGCGCTGCCCTGGCATGCGGCCGCTGCGCCCGGCTATCCGGACAAGCCGGTACGAGTCATCGTGCCGTTTCCGGCCGGTGGCACCACCGACGTCGTGGCCCGGCTGACCATGCAGAAGTTGGGTGAACTTGCGGGCCAGTCCTTCGTGGTCGACAACAAGAGTGGCGCCAACGGCGTCATAGGCTCCGAGCTGGCGGCCCGCGCAGCACCCGACGGCTATACCTTGCTGATGAACACGGCGGGAGCGCAGACCCTGAGCCCAGTGCTCTACAAGACCGGCTACGAGGCGCTGGCCAGCTTCGAGCCCATCAGCCATCTGTGCGATGTGGGCTTTGTGGTGATTGCGCGCAAGGACCTGCCCGTCAACAGCATGCAGGAGCTGACGGCCATGGCCAAGCAGGGCAAGCCGCTGAGCGCCTCCTCGGGCAGCAGCATGATTTCGCTGATCACCGAGCAGTTCAAGAAAGTGATCGAGGCACCGGGCATCGTGAATGCCCAGTACAAGGGCACGGGCCCGCAGATGCAGGCCGTGGTGGCGGGCGAGGTGGACTTCTCGTTCGACTCCTTCACCTTGGTGGAGATGATTCGCGCTGGCAAGGTCAAGGCCCTGGCCGTGCTGCTGCCCCAGCGTGTACCGGCCTTTGCGCAGCTGCCTACGCTGCGCGAGCTAGGCATAGCGGGCATGGATTTCAATTCCTGGTCGGGGCTGCTGGCTCCCAAAGGTACGCCTCAGGACATCGTGGGCTATCTGGCCCAGCAGATGGACAAGATCATGCAGATGCCTGATGTGCTGGCCAGGCTTGCTGGCTACAACTACATGCCGCGGCGCAGCACGCCCCAGGAGTTCGGTCGGCTCATTGCCGCCGACCATGAGCGCTGGAAGCGCATCGTCAAGGAAACAGGCATCACCCTGGGCTAGCTTCGCGCGAAGCAGATCCGGCCTCCGCGGCCAGGTTGGCGACGGAGCTGGGCGGCTGCCCGCCCACCTCGGCCGGGATGGCGATGCGCTTGCAGGGCTCGGCACTGGCCATCAGCGCATCGCTGTCCACGGGGGGCTGTGCTTGGAGTTCCTCTGCCGTCTGGGCCTGCTCCTCCGTCCCTGCGGGCTGTACCGGGGCCTGGGCTGCAGCCGGCAGCATGTGCGCCTTGCGCCAGTTGCCCCAGCGGTAGTAGGCCAGCATCATCAGCATGGAGCAGACGGAGCTGATGGGAAAGCTCCACCAGATGGCATCCACGCCCATCACGGGTTGCAGCCAGCGCGCCACGGGCACGCGTATGCCCCACATGGCAATTGCCAGGATGAGCACCGGCGCCATCACGGCCCCCGTGGAGCGCACCACGCCGGCCAGCACAAAGGTCACGCCGAAGAAGAGGAAGGAGCCTATGGCAATGTGGTTGAGATGGCGGGCCACTTCCAGTGAGGGGCTGCCGCCGGGCAGAAACCAGCCCAGCACATGGCGGTCCAGCAGCACGATGAGGACGATCAGGCTGCCCGTCATCAAGAGGTTGCCCAGCATGCCTGCATTGGCCGTGGCGCTGACACGCCTCCAGAGCCCTGCTCCCACGTTCTGCGCAGCCATGGACGAACAGGCCGCGCCTATGGCCATGGCCGGCATCTGCACATAGGTCCACAGTTGCAGCGCTGCACTATAGGCGGATGCGGTCTGCACGCCATGCTCGTTGACCATGGAGATCATGGCGATCATGGCCAGCGAGATCATCACGATCTGCACGCCCATGGGCAGGCCCTTGACCACCAGAGTGCGCACAATCGTGAGATCGGGCTTGAACAGCCCCAGCTGTCGGCGACCTATCCACAAGGGATGGCGGCGCAGGCGCAGCCAGCCCAGCAGGGCAAAAAAGCTCACGGCATTGGCAATCAGCGTGGCCACTGCCGAGCCCTGGATGCCCATGCGCGGTACCGGCCCCCAGCCAAAGATCAGCAGAGGGTTGAGCGCCATGTCCAGCGCCACGACGACGAGCAGAAACCAGAACGGCGTTCGGGTATCTCCCGCGCCGCGCAGGGCCGCCGTCACAAAGCTGAACATGAACAGCAGCGGAATGGCCAGAAAGATGACCTTGAGATAAGCCTCGGCCAGTGGCAGCGCTGCTTCGGGTGTGCTCATCCACAGCATGAGATGGCGCGACAGCGGCCAGCCCAGCAGGGCAATCAGCAGCGAGACAACACCAAAAAACGTCGCGCTGGTGCCAAGCACGCGTTTGGCCTGGGCGATGTTTTTCGATCCCATGCTCTGGGCGATCAGGATATTGGTCGCCATGCTGATGCCGAACACCGCGCCGATCAGCGCAAACATCACGTTGTTGGCATTGGCGGTGGCCGTCAGCGCGGCCTCACCCAGGTGGCCGCCGACCCAGATGGCATTGACCGAGCCGTTGAGTGATTGCAGCACATTGCCGGCCAGGATCGGCAGGGCAAAGACCAGCAAGGTGCTGACAATCGGGCCCTGGGTCAGGTCGCGTGTCTGGGGCTTGGAGTTGGCGGTGCGCGCACTCTGGCGCGGGGCGCTGGCGGAGGCTTCAGGCATCGGCCCATTGTGGGGCATGTCGGCCGGTTGCGGTTGACGGGCGGTGGGCCCGGAATCCGGGGCAGGAGGTGGTTTTGGGGCGCTGGCGCAGCTACGATGATGGCCATGAGCAATACACCGACCACTCCCGCAAGCGCGCTTCCCCGCTGGCCGTCACGCTTCTGGGCCCAGGCATCGGCCCATGACTTTGCCCTGGCCCAGAACAATGGCCTGGCCGCAGACACCGTGGCCGTGCTGCCCGTGGCGGCGGTGGAGCAGCATGGGCCGCATCTGCCGCTGTCGGTCGATGCCAGCCTGATAGAGGGCGTCATCGATGCCGCTGTGGCGCAACTGCCCGCCGAGCTGCCGGTGCTGTTTCTGCCGGCGCAGAACATCGGCTTTTCGGTCGAGCATACGCACTATGCGGGCACCTTGAGCCTGCAGCCGGCCACGCTGATCGCGCTGTGGACGGAGCTGGGCGCCTGCGTGGCGCGCGCCGGCATCAGGAAGCTGCTGCTGCTCAACGGTCATGGCGGCCAGGTCAGCGTGATGGACATCGTTGCGCGCGAGCTGCGCATCAAGCATGGCCTGCTGGTCTACAGCGCCAGCTGGTTCGGGCTGGTGGACGACGCGGCCAACCAGCAGTTCTGCGCGCATGAGCATCGCTTCGGTATTCACGGCGGCGAAGTGGAGACATCGATGATGCTGCACCTGGCACCCGAGACCGTGCATATGGAGCGTGCGCAGAACTTCGCCTCCAGCTCGGAGCTGCGGGCCGGCAAATACCACTTCATCGGCAATGGCCGCAGTGCCAAGCTGGGCTGGGCGATCGAGGACTACAACCCGGCCGGAGCCGTGGGCAACTCCGCCGCCGCGACGGCCGAGCGCGGCGCGGCCATGGTGCATTCATCGGCCGAGGGCCTGGTCAGGCTGCTGAGCGAGATTCATGATCTGCCCCTGAGCACGGTGGGAAACCAGCCGCAGCCGCTTTGAATTCAGGAGCTTCTCACGCAATAGTAGCCTGCATTTTCAGGCTGTTTTGTTTTGAAAATCAATGCTATCAAGCGTTGGAAGCTACTGAAAGCGTAGTCCTCGCTGTCATTGCTTCGGTATTTTTGCCTGAGCAATCACATCGCCCCAGCGCTTGATTTCCGATTGCAGCAGCTTGGCGGTCTGCTCTGGCGTGCTGGCCTGGGCCTGCACATTCAGTTCGCGCAGCTTCTTGGCGACCTCGGGGTTGTTGACGGCGGCGTTGATTTCCTTGTTCAGACGCGCGATCACGGGGGCTGGTGTCTTGGAGGGTGCAGCCAGCGCATTCCAGGACGAGGCCACAAAGCCCTTGACGCCGGATTCCTGGGCCGTGGGCACATTGGGCAGCAGCGGCGAGCGCTTCTCGCCCGTCACCGCGAGCAGGTTCACGGCTTTGGAATTGATCTGGCCCATGATGGGCGTGAGAATTTCCACGGCCGCATCGATCTGCTTGCCGCGCAGCGCGGTCACCACGGCGGGTGTGCCGTTGAAGGGAACGATCTGAGCATCGATGCCGGCCGTGGTCTTGAACAGCTCGGCCGCCAGGTGCTGGGTGCTGCCCACGTTGATGCTGCCCAGGTTCAGCTTGCCGGGATTGGCCTTGGCATAGCTCACGAGTTCGCCCAGGTTCTTGAAGGGCGATTTGGCATCGGTGATGACGCCGATGTCGAAGTAGCCCAGCGTGGAGATGGGCGTCAGGTCCTTGACCATGTCGAAGGGCAGATTGTTGAACAGGTTCACCGTGACGGCGCTGCCGTTGGACATGAGAAACAGCGTATGGCCGTCGGGCGCCGCCTTGGCCACGGTGTCGGCCGCCACGATACCGCCCGCGCTGGGCTTGTTGTCTATGACCACGGGCTGGCCGAGCTGGGTGGACAGCTGCTGCGCCACCACACGGGCCGTCACATCGGCCACGCCGCCGGCTCCGAAGGGAACGACGATGCGGATGGGTCGGTTGGACAGGCCTTCGGCCTGGGCGGTGGCGGCAAATCCGCTCAGCAGGGCAGCCCCCGCTGCGGCACTGATCAGGGATTGGGTAAAACTGCGGCGTTTCATGCTTGTCCTTCTGTCTGAAACTTTTATCCCAAGAGTGTGCCGCCGAAAGATGCCCGGAGGCAGCCGCAAAGCGTTCTGTCTGCTATGCCGCACAGGTATGGCTAGTTACCGCTTGCTTGCAGGGTATCCAGTCCCCAGTGATGCATGACCTCGCGCACTATCAGCAGGGCGGCTGCATGCTCGGGGGTCTGCGGCAGCTGCGGGTCGGCATGGCCGGGCTGCTGGGCCTGGCGCGCCAGCAGCTCGAACAGGTTCTCGATGGCCTCGCGTGACGCCTGAGTGGCTTGCGGGTCGGCTGTGGCACTGTGGATCAATTGCCGCAGCAGCGGGGCTGTCGTTTGCAGCAGACTGGCGCCTGCAGGCAGCCAGCGCCCGGCCGGCATGACGGCATCCTCGACATCGGCAATCGCGTTTTCCAGCATCAGCGCATTGGGCATGCGCTGGGCAAAGGCCTTGACCAGGGTGGCAATGCCGATGGGCAGCCGGTGCTGCTGCGCGCCTATGTCAAGCGTCAGCGCCGTATTGCCAAGGCTGAGAAAGATGGAGTCCATGCAGGACTTGTAGCAGCTTGTGTTTGCCTGCGCCGGGGTCGTGGGTGATCAGGCGGCGGTGACCCAGTCTCTGTACTCGAGCCCATCCAAATGATTGAGCGTATTGAAGCTTTGCAGCATCAGCCGCTTGGGGCTGATGCTGAATTCGGTCACGGCAATATTGCGCAGCCGCATATTGAGGGCGATGGTCACCTCGGGCGCGGTTCCAAGCACCTGGCCCACGGCCGCGGAGATGGGGCCGCCGCTGCTGACCAGCAGCACGTTCTGGCCGCTGTGCTGGTGGCGTATCTCCTCGAGCACCTGGTGCACTCCATCCGCAAACCCGTTCCAGTCAGGCATGCCGACCGGGCTGATGGTGCCTCCCATCCATTGCGCCAGCGCGTCGCACAGCAGGCGGAAATGATGGCGGTACAGCTCGGGCGTATCAGGCCTGGGCAGAGGGGCAGGATGGATGGCGCGCAGCAGGGCTTCGCTGTCGTACTCGTTGAGTCCGGGCCGGCTTTGTGCCTCGGGGCTGGAAGCGCTGCCCAGACCCTGGACTATGCCGGCCAGCGTCTGCTGATGGCGCTTGAGCGTGCCTGCATAGACGGCGTCGAACTTCAGACCTCGCTCACGCCAGTATTCACCCAGACGCACCGCCTGCTCCTGGCCGCGTGGGCTGAGCTGGTCGTAATCATCCGCGCCAAACGAGGCCTGGCCATGGCGCACAAGGTAGAGGTTTCCCATGGCGCGGATGTTGGGGCTTGCCCGCTTGCGGCGCTGTCATGCCTGCGACCTGCTGGCGCTTGCGCGACAGCGCACGGGCTGGCATTTCCGCAACCGTCGTCAGGATTGACGCACGGGCAGAGCATGCTGCTCGGTTAAGATAGTTGAGAGCGATTCTCAAAAACATAACAACACGCTCCGCTTTCGGTACTGGTTCACGGATCTCCTGCACTTGGCTGGCAGGAGGCTTGTCGGTTTCGAGGCGGAGCGTGTTTTTTATGCCTGTTCACCTTCTGGAGCCCTCCATGTTTCGACGCCCCCTGTTTGCACTGGCCGCCGTTGCCAGCCTGTGCGCCCCTGCGCTGTCCGCCCACGCCGAGGACATCACGCTCTATACCACCCGTGAACCGGCACTGATCCAGCCCTTGCTGGCGGCCTTCACGGCGCAGACCAAGATCGGCGTGAAGACGGTCTTCGTCAAGGACGGCCTGCTGGAGCGCGTCAAGGCCGAAGGCCAGCGCTCGCCTGCCGATGTGCTGATGACGGTGGATATCGGCAATCTGCTGGATCTGGTGGACGGTGGCGTGACCCAGCCAGTCAAGTCCAGCATTCTGGAAGCCGCCATTCCTGCCCAGCTGCGTGCCGCAGACAATCAGTGGTTTGCGCTGTCCATGCGGGCCCGCGTGCTGTATGCCGAAAAGGACATGAAGATCGGCGCCTTCCGCTATGAAGACCTAGCCAAGCCGCAGTTCAAGGGCAAGGTCTGCAGCCGTGCCGGCCAGCACCCCTACAACACGGCGCTGATTGCCGCCATGATTGCCCATGACGGCGAGGCCAAGACCGAGCAGTGGCTCAAGGGCGTCAAGGCCAATCTGGCACGCAAGGCCACAGGTGGTGACCGCGACGTGGCGCGTGACATTCTGGGCGGCATCTGCGATGTGGGCCTGGCCAACACTTATTACGTGGGCCATATGAAGGCGGCCAAGGAAGGTACGGACGCACGCAAGTGGGGTGATGCCATCAAGGTCGTCAAGCCTACTTTCAACGATCCCAAGAGCGGCACGCATATCAATATCAGCGGCGCCTCGGTGGCCAAGCACGCGCCCAACCGCGATCAGGCCGTGAAGCTGCTGGAGTTCCTGGTCTCCGAACCGGCCCAGAATATGTACGCTCAGGCCAACTACGAGCACCCCGTGCGCAAGGGCGTGGCGCTGGACCCCGTGGTGGCCCAGAGCATCGGCGAGATCAAGATTGATCCGCTGCCGCTGACCGAGATTGCCAAGCACCGCAAGGCTGCCAGCGTGCTGGTCGACAAGGTGGGGTTTGATAAATAAGTAGCCCCCTGAGGCGCTGATGCGCCTTCCCCCTCTCTCGCTTCGCGGGAGGGGGACAACACCTTCGCTGCGAGGCGGCTCTTGCTCGGTGTTCCTTTGATGGAGCATGCCTGTCCAAGGGCCGTTTCCTTTTTGATTTTTTGATGTTTTCTTTTCTTCGTTCAGGGCTCAGGCCCGTTGGGCCGGTGTGGCAGGGCGCAAGCTGGTTGATTGCGCTGGGGGTGTTTGCGCCCATTGCCTCGCTGGCCTGGCTGGCGCTGGGGGCGGACTGGGCGCACTGGCAGGATCTGCTGCGCTATGTGCTGCCCGATGCCGCAGCCAATACGGCCTGGCTGCTGGGCGGGGTGGGCCTGGTGGTGCTGGTGGTGGGCACGGGCTGTGCCTGGCTGGTGACGGCCTGTGATTTTCCGGGGCGGCGCTGGCTGCACTGGGCACTGCTGCTGCCGCTGGCCATGCCGGCCTATATCGTGGCCTTTGCCTATCTGGACCTGCTTCACCCCATAGGCCCGGTGCAAGGCGCGCTGCGCTGGTTGCTGGGGTACGACAGCCCGCGTCAGTGGCGCCTGCCCGATCTTCGCTCCATGGGCGGTGCGATCTTCGTGCTGGGCTTCACGCTCTACCCCTATGTGTACATGACGGCGCGCTCCATGTTCATGACCCAGCCGGCGCATCTGATGGAGGCTGCACGCTCGCTGGGTGAGACCCGCTGGGGTGCTTTTTGGCGCGTGGCCCTGCCCATGGCGCGACCGGCGCTGGTCGTGGGCCTGAGCCTGGCGCTGCTGGAGACGCTCAACGATATCGGTGCGTCCGAGTTTCTGGGCGTGCACACGCTCACGGTGTCGATCTACACCACCTGGGTCACGCGCTCCGATCTGGCGGGTGCCGCGCAGATTGCCTGCTCCATGCTGCTGGCCGTGGTGGCACTGGTCTGGCTGGAGCGTCAGGGGCGCAGTCGTCAGCGCTTTGGCTCGGCCCAGCGCATGCGGGCCATAGCGCCGCACCGCCTGCCCGCAGGCAGGGCCTGGCTGGCAACACTGGCCTGCAGTCTGCCGGTGCTGATCGGCTTTGCTGCGCCAGCGGCCTATCTGGCCTGGGAAAGCGGCAAGCGTCTGGTGCAGGGCTCTGGCGTGTCCGAGGGCCTGGTATCCAGTCTGCTCAACACGTTGGGTTTGGCGCTGGGCGTGACCGTGATCGCGGTGGCCGCGGGTCTTGTCGTGGCCTGGGCCACGCGCACAGGCATCAGCACGCGAGCGCCTTCGCGCTGGCCCGCGCAGTTGGCGGCGCTGGGCTACGCCGTGCCGGGCACGGTGCTGGCCATCGGCCTGCTGACGCCTGCGCTGGCGTTCGACGCCGGGCTGGCCCAACTGTTCGGTATAAACGGCCTGCCGCTGATGGGGCAGGGCATTGTGTTGGTGGCTGCCTGCGTGATTCGCTTTCTGGTCATGCCCGTGGGCGGCATCGAGGCCGGACTGGCCCGTATTCCGCCGACGCTGGAGCAGGCCTCGCGTCTGCTGGGCGAAAGCCGCCTGGGCACGCTGCGCCGCGTGCATCTGCCGCTGCTGCGGCCCGCCATGGCTACCAGTGCCATGCTGGTGTTTGTCGACGCCATGAAGGAGCTGCCCGCCACCTTGCTGCTGCGCCCGGCCGATTTCGACACCCTGGCCACCTGGCTCTATGCGGAAGCCGCGCGCGGCACCTATGAGGAGGGCGCGATCGCCGCGCTGTGCATTGTGGTCGCGGGGCTGGTTCCCGTCATGCTGCTGGCGCGCACGCAGCTGTCGGGTGGGCAGCGATGAATAAGCATGAAGATGGGCTGCGGCGCCTATGGGTATTACGCAAGCAGCTATTGAATATGAATAGGACTTACGCAAACAAGAATGCAACAATGGCCGGCCTTTTGAGGCAGTTGTCTTGCATGAACCCGTTTTGCGTAAGTCGTGATGAAGTGATTGCATGACCGCCTCTCTACAAATTGCGCAGCTGCAACTGGGCTATGACACGCCCAAGGGCTTGCACACCGTGCTGCAGGGCTTTGATCTGCAGGTGCCTGCAGGTCATATCGCCAGCCTGCTGGGGCCCTCGGGCTGCGGCAAGACCTCCGTGCTGCGAGCG
Source organism: Comamonas sp. NyZ500 (assembly GCF_016772095.1). Classification (NCBI taxonomy): domain Bacteria; kingdom Pseudomonadati; phylum Pseudomonadota; class Betaproteobacteria; order Burkholderiales; family Comamonadaceae; genus Comamonas; species Comamonas sp. NyZ500. Next base: position 85,223 of record NZ_JAEIJE010000013.1, read on the forward strand.
ATTGCGGGTTTTGAGCCGGTGCGCGCGGGAAGCATTCATCTGGGCGAGGTATTGCTCTCCGGCCCCGGCACACATCTGCCTCCCGAGCAGCGCCATGTGGGCATGATGTTTCAGGAATACGGCCTGTTCCCGCATTTGACGGCAGTGCAGAATGTGGGCTTCGGCCTGCGTCGCATGGGCAAGCCAGAGCGCGACAAACGTGTGCAGGAGCTGCTTGCCGTGGTGGGGCTGGCGAATTCAGGTAGCAAGTTCCCGCACGAGTTTTCCGGCGGTCAGCAGCAGCGTGTGGCGCTGGCCCGCGCCCTGGCGCCGTCCCCGGCCTTGCTGCTGCTCGATGAGCCATTTTCCAATCTCGATGCCGCCACGCGCGAGCGCCTGACGCTGGAGGTCCGCGATATTCTGCGGGCCACCGGGCAGACGGCGATTCTGGTCACGCACAACGCGCAGGAGGCCGAAACCATGGCCGACCAGATCTGCAGGATGACGCCAGCCCAGCTCTGAGCCGGCTCTGAGGTCTAAAGCAGGACGCGGCCTGATGTGACGGTCACGGTGTGGCCGCCCACCCAGAGCTTGCCGTTGGCGGCGGTCTGGACATGAACCTGCCCGTCACGGCCTACGCAAACGCCTTGCGCGGCGATATAGGGCGTTTGCAGCAGACCTTCGCCCGTCAGCCATTGGGCCAGCGCTGCATTCAGGCTGCCGGTGACAGGGTCTTCGCTGGCGGTCTCTCCGACCAGGGCGCGTACTTCGAGGCGTGGCTGAGCCGAAGTCACTTTTTCATGAGCGGCTTCTTCAGCCTGCTTGGCAAAAGCGCGGGCCTCGCGGCTGGAACGGCCAATCAGCGGGGCATCCGCTTCCACCTCATAAATGGCTGCCAGACCTGCTTTGGCCCCCAACTTCTTGAGCGCTCCAAAGTCTGGCTCCACACTCAGAACCGTATCGGGGTGGTCGAGCAGCATTCCCAGCCAGGGCGAGCCGTTGTAGAGGCTACGCGCCATCAGCAATTGTTCCCGCTGCAGGCCCAGGGCCTGCAGCACGGGGGCCAGCTCCTCTTCGGAAATTTCCAGGGAGTCGAGCGAAGGCGCTTCGAAAAACAGCGCACCTTGCGCATCGCAGCCAATGGCTACCAGGCCTTTTTTGCACTCCTGCAGCACCTGCTCGGGATTGCGCGGCTGGCCGCCCTGGGCCAGCCAGGCATGGCAGCTGCCCAGCGTGGGGTGGCCGGCAAAAGCCAGCTCGCCCGCGGGCGTGAAGATACGCAGCTGGTAGTCGGCGCCCGCAGCCAGCCCCTCGGGCGTGGGCTGCAGCACAAAAGTGGTTTCCGACAGATTGGTCCAGCGCGCAAAGGCCTGCATCTGCGCATCGCTCAAGCCATCGGCGCCCAGCACCACGGCCACGGGGTTGCCGAGCAGCGCGGTGGTCGTGAATACGTCCACGGTCATATAGGGACGAGAGAGAGGGCTGGTATGTGCGGAGGCAGACATGGGCAGCGATTGTCGGCAAAAAGAAAAACCGGCGCTGCACGGAGGTTCGTGGCAGGCCGGTTGATGGGGCATTGCACATGCCATGGGGTGTTAGAGACGCCGAGCAAGAGCCGCCTTGCGGCGATGGCGTCGTTCCCCTCCCGAAGAGAGAGGGGGAAGGCGCGTCAGCGCCTCAGGGGGTGTTGCTGCGGATGGCGTCAGCCAGAGCAGCAATGCCAATATTGATCTGCTCGGCAGACACTGTCACGTACGACAGGCGCAGCGTGTTGTTCTGCGCATCGCCGGCGTAGAAGGGGGCGCCGGGCACAAAAGCCATATTGCGCTCCACGGCCTTGGCCAGCAGGGCCTGGGCGTCCATGCCCGCAGGCAGCTTGACCCAGAGGAACATGCCGCCCACGGGGCGTGTCCACTTCACGTCGAGACCGGCCATTTCGCGCTCCAGGGCCATCAGCATCACATCGCGCTGAGCCTTGTACATGGCTCGGATGGTGGGCACATGGCGGTCCAGGAAGCCGTCCTTGATGACTTCGGCCACTACGCGCTGATTGAAGCTGGGGGTGTGCAGGTCGGCGGCCTGCTTGGCCTGGGTCAGCTTGCCGTAGACGGACTTGGGCGCGACGATGAAGCCGATGCGCAGGCCCGGGGCCAGCACCTTGGAGAACGAGCCCATGTAGATCACGCCCTCGGGGTTGCGTGCAGCCAGGGGCAGGGGAGGCTCCTGTTCGTACCAGAGGTCGCCGTAGGGGTTGTCCTCGATCAGGGGAATGTCCAGCTCCCTGGCCTTGTCGACCAGAGCCTGGCGGCGCGCATCGCTCATGGTGCGGCCGGTGGGGTTCTGGAAGTTGGGCAGCACATAGGCCAGACGGGCCTTGTCGGCGCCGCTGCCGATCTGCTTGGCGAAATCGTCGATCAGCATGCCTTCGTCATCGCTGTCCACGCCCACGGCCACAGGCTCCATGGGGGTGAAGGCCTGCAGGGCGCCCAGGTAGGTGGGCTTTTCAACCAGCAGACGGCTGCCCTTGTCCAGGAATACCTTGCCGATCAGGTCCAGCGCCTGCTGGCTGCCGGTGGTGATCAGGATCTGCTCGGGATCGACGTTCCAGGGCAGGAAGTCGGCAATCGCCTGACGCAGCGGGGCAAAGCCCTCGGTAGTCGAGTACTGCAGGGCTGCGGCACCGTCGCGCTGCATCACGGTCTGGCAGGCTTCGGTGAACGCATCCAGGGGGAAGGCCTTGGGGGAAGGCAGGCCGCCAGCCATGCTGATGATGCCGGGGCGGTCGGTCAGCTTGAGGATCTCGCGGATGGCGGAGGAATTCATCTTGGCAGCACGTTCTGCCAGCGTCCATGTTGTCATAAAACAGTACTCGATCTCTACGTTGCCAGCCCGGGCAGGGCTGGCCGGTGTGCATTCTCACGCCGTTGTCGGGCATGTGCCGGCCTGAGCTTGGGGCTCGGGATGCAATCGCTGCGGCGCACAAAGCGCTGCAACCATGCACCAGCAGGTGGGCTTATTGTGTCGCGGCCGGTTTGCCTGTGTGGGCTGGCGGGCAATTGCGACTGTTTGGTCTGCAGTCGGTGAGACTGCAGACCGTGACCATAGCCCTGTGTGGAGGGCGGCCAAGAGAGGTTGATGGACTCAATATACGCTTGAGACCATTACAGTACCTATACAGACAGTCTCACAATCATGGCTTCTGTATCGGTATTCGCTTCAATACAGTTCGCTGCACATCACCATGTCCATCTCCCTGTCCCGCCAGGCGGCCCTGACCCTGACCCAGCAACTGGCCGAGCGTCTGGCCGAGCGCATACGCACAAGGCTGCTGCCCGCAGGCGCGCGCCTGCCTTCGGTGCGTGAATGCGCGCGCCAGCAAGGCGTGAGCCCCTACACGGTGGTGGCTGCCTACGACCTGCTGCAGGCCCAGGGGCTGGTCGAGGCCAGGCCGCAGCGCGGCTTTTATGTGCGCGATATTGTGCAAAATCCGCTTCAAATGCCGGAGGGTAAAGCGCAGATAGCTATCAATGCGGGAGCGGTCAATACCCCGGTAGGCATCCCGCCTGGCACGCGCATCAACGCCACCATGCTGATTCGCGGCATGTTTGTGGAGAGTGTGGCCGGCAAGCCCCAGCCCGGTGCCGGCGTGCTACCTGCCGAATGGCTGGATGCCGGCTTTCTGGTGGCCGCCATGCGCAAGGTCACCAGCGGGCAGGCGCTGCGCGAATCGCTGGTGCGCTATGGCGAGCCCATGGGCGACAGCCGGCTGCGCGAGGCGCTGGCGCGGCGCCTGCAGCGCATAGGCATTGCGGTGGGGACTGGCCAGATCATCACCACCCTGGGGGCGACCCAGGCGCTGGACATCGTGAGCCGAGCCTTGCTGCAGCCCGGCGATCCGGTGATGGTGGAAGAGCCGGGCTGGGCCGTGGAATATGCGCGCCTGGCCGCCATGGGCATGCGCGTGCTGCCCGTGCCGCGCGGGCCCGAGGGGCCGGACATGACGGTGATGCAGCGCTATTGCGAGACCATGGCCCCCAAGCTCTATGTGAGTGTCAGTGTGCTGCACAACCCCACGGGCTATAGCCTGAGCGCGGCCAGCGCCCATGAGGTGCTGCAGATGGCGCAGCGATACGGCTTCTATGTGGTGGAGGACGATAGCTACTGCCATATCGCTGCCGATCACGCTCCGCGCGTGACGGTGCTGGACCGCTTGCAGCGCAGCATCTACATCAGCGGCTTTGCCAAGGTGCTGGTGCCCAACTGGCGCCTGGGCTATCTGGCCGCGCCGCCCGATTTGGTCGAGAGACTGCTGGACACCAAGCTGCTGTCCACCCTGTCCACGCCGACCCCGATGGAGCAGGCCCTGGCCCTGTGCATGGAGCAAGGCCAGTTGCGCCGCCATGCCGAGCGGCTGCGCCAGCATCTGGCCCAGGCGCGCACGCGCAGCGTGGCTCTGGCGCAGGCCGCCGGCTGTCGGTTTGTGGCCGAGCCTGCCGGCATGTTCGGCTGGGTGGATACCGGCGTGGATACCGAGGTGCTGACCCAGTTGCTGCTGGATCAGGGCTACATGATTGCCCCAGGTGCCATGTTCCATGCCAGCCGGGGCTCCAGCACCTGCATGCGCATCAACTTCGCGACCACACAGGATGCTGCCTTCTGGCGTGTCTTCGAGCGCGTGGTGGCCCAGATGCGGGCCCAGGCACAGAAGTCCTAGCCCAGTTGGACGGGACCCTGATGAATATGGCAGCCGGTGCGCAGCAGCAGCTCGCCAAAGGCATCGGACATCAGATACTCGAATTCCACGGGGCGCTGCCTGCCTATGGCATCGCCCTCCACCACGCCGCTGGCCGGGTGGCACATCAGCAGGCCGCCGGCTGCCATATGCGGCAGCCAGCTGGCCATCTGCCGGCCGTAGCTGGCCGTGTCGGGCGCATCAAAGCCATAGACGCCGCCAAAACCATGGTTCATGGGAATGTCTGCATGGCGTAGTTGCTGGGTGGTGGTCCAGCCGCCGAGCAAGGCGATGATGGCGGCCTTGGGGCTGCGCCACAGACCCGAGGCCGGTGCCGTGGAGCGCACCCAGGGCATCTCGTGCGCGGCGTAGCGGCTCTGGAGCTCCTGCTGCATGGCGGCCCGCAGACCCGGTAACTGATGCACATGCTGGTGGCCGTCTATGAAGTCCGGGGCCGTGCCCATGACCTGCTCGAAAGCATCGAGCTGTTCGCGCCAGGCCTGGCGCATCAGACCCTGCGGCATCTGCCGTGCATAGGCCTGGCGTAGCACCGTGCCCAGCGCCTGGGCGTCATGCTGTCCGCCATGGTCTTCGGTCAGGTTGAAATGCAGACCCACCGAGAGCCGGGGGCGCAAGTCCCGCAAGGCCGCTGCGGCCTGCGGCCAGAGGGGGGAAGTAGTCATGCAACTGGTGGCCGAGAGACGGCCGGCTGCAGTCAGCTGCTGCACGGCCTCATCCACCAGCGGATGCAGGGCGTAATCATCGGCGCACAGCAGGATGGCGCGTGAGGTATTCATGTGATTCATGCGGCGCTGCGTGCCTTGAAGGCCCAGAACTTGCTCATGACAAAAGTGCCTATGGCCACCAGCACCAGCACCGCGGCCAGACTCCAGAAGTAATGCCAGTGCAGCCAGTTCAGGGCGATGTAGTACAGCGCCTCATTGGCGACAAACGAAAGACAGGCCACGGCAAAGAATTTCGCCACCACCGGCCAGCCCCTGGCCTGCGCTGCTGAAAAGGTGAGCAGCGCATGACCGTTGTAGCTGACCACAAAGGCCACGAGAAACGCCAGCACGTTGGCCCAGAGCGGCGGCATGCCGGAGAATGAGACCAGCAGGCCGACCACCGCCAGATGTGTGGCTGCTGCCGAGCCGCCCACCAGTACGAATTGCAATAGCTGCGGCAGGCGGCGCAGTCTTTGCAGCGCGTCCGCGATCACGATGGCTCGCGCAGCGGGCTGCGGTCCTCGTCATGCGCCACCAGGTAGATGGGGCGGCGCTTGACCTCTTCGTAGATGCGGCCGATGTACTCGCCCAGAATGCCTATGGACAGCAGCTGTACGCCCGAGAACAGCATGATGCTGGCGGCCAGCGTGGGCCAGCCGCGCAAAGGGTTGCCAAAGAACAGGGCTTCTGCCGCAATCCACAGGCCGTAGGCCAGAGCCAGCAGCGAAATGCCCGCCCCCACCATGCTCCAGACGCGCAGCGGCAGGGTGGTGAACGAGGTCAGGCCCAGGAGGGCCAGGGACCCCAGGCGGCGCAGATTGAAGCTGGAGCTGCCGGCGACCCGGTCCTTGGGAACAAAGGGCAGGGCGGCGGTCTTGAAGCCGACCCAGGCATACAAGCCCTTCATGAAGCGGTTGTTTTCGGGCAAGGCCTTGAGGGCATCGACGACCTTGCGGTCCATCCAGCGGAAGTCGCCCGCGTTCGGCGGCATCTTGACCGCGCTGCCCGAGTTCATCACGCGGTAGAACAGATCGGTACCCACGCGCTTGGCACCGCTTTCTGCGCCGCGGTCGGCGATCACGCCATAGATCATCTCGTAGCCCGATTGCCACAGCCCATGCATTTCGGCCAGCATCTCGAGCGGATGCTGGAAATCGGCGTCGATGAGCAGCACGGCATTGCCGCGGGCGTGGTCTATGCCGGCAGACAGCGCGGCTTCCTTGCCGAAGTTGCGCGACAGGGCCAGATAGCGCAGCGGCAGCTCCTGGGCGAGGCGCAGGCTCAGCTCATGTGTGCCGTCACGGCTGCCGTCGTTGACCACCACGATCTCGAAATCGGGCGTCAAGGCACGAACCGTCTGGGCCAGTGCACGCAGAAAGCCTTCGATATTGGCCTGTTCGTTATAGGCCGGCACCACGCAGCTCAGCCTCAGCGGCTGGCGCGGCAATTGTGCTGGCGGGGCTGCAGGTGCATATTCGGCGTGAAGATCGGTCATAGGGCAGGATTTTCGCGCAAGTCTGTAACTGCTTGCTGGAGCCGGTCACGGTTTGTGTCGCCTCAAAAGGGCCGTCGCTATACTCACGCCCCTGGGCAATGCTGCCCCTACTCCTTTCTTTTCCTGATCGTCTGATGACCGCTGTCCCACGCGAATCTCTTGTTCTTGGCGGCCGTGCCGTTGCCGCCTTGCTCGCCGTATACGGCGTGATCTGGCTGGCCATTCACTGGGTGACGGCCCTGGCTGCGCCCGGGGACAACGTGGAGCAGCTGATCTGGATTCACTCCCTGGAGCTGGGCTATTTCAAGCATCCGCCGATGCCGACCTGGATCATGGCCGCCTCCGCGGCTGTCTTTGGTCCGTCCATAGGGCTGACCTATGTGCTGGGCGGCGTGCTCACACTGGGCTCATTGGCGATTTTCTGGAAGCTGCTGTGCGATATGCGCGGCCGGGCCTATGCGAGCGTGGGCCTGCTGGCGGCGCTGAGCATCACCTTCTATTGCGGGCGGCTCTACTACTACAACCACAACGTCGTGATGATGCTGTGGATCTCGCTGGCCGTGGCGCTGAGCTGGCATGTCACGCAAAAGCCGTCCCTGGCTGGCTGGGCCTTGCTGGGCCTGGTCTCGGGCCTGGGCATGCTCAGCAAATACCAGTATGTGCTGGCGCTGGGCGTGATCGGCCTGTGGTGGCTGCGCATTGGCGCCTGGAAGAACCCCGTGCATGTCAAAGGGGCTGCGCTGGCGACCGTGATCGGCCTGCTGGTGCTGTCTCCCCATCTGTACTGGCTGAGCACCCATGACTGGATGCCCATGCATTACGCCGAGCGCACTTCGCTGGGGCTGCACCTGGATACGGCCGCCCGTATCAATATGTCCTGGAAGTTCGCGGTGGACTGGATCTTCAACCGCTGCATGCCGGCCTGGATCGTGCTCGGGGTGGCGCTCTGGTGGGGGCGCCGCAGGGCGGGAAAAACTGGAGAGCAGACCGCGCCGGCAAAGGTTGCGCCGGTCGCCGCAGACAGGATGCTGCGGGAGTTCTGGCTGCTCTGGGGCCTGGTGCCGCTGCTGGCCATGCTGGCGCTATGCCTGTTCACGGGCTCCTATCTGCACCTGCAATGGGGTACGGCCTTCATGTTCCTGTGCGTGCCGGCCGTCATGGAGTGGTCGCGCTCGCCACGGAGCTGGGGTGCAGCCGGGGAGCTGCGTGCCGCCTGGCTGACCTTTGGGGTTCTGCAGGCGCTGCTGTTGCTGCAGTTCTGGCTGGCTTCGCCCATGGGGCTTTCGGGCTACAAGAGCACCCATCAGAACCATATCCCCGTGGACAAGATCGTGGAAGGTCTGGCGCCGGCGGCGCATCAGGCACTGGGCGGCCCTGTGGACATCATCATCGGCCCGCAGGCGCTGGCCGGGCGCATTGCCATGGAGTTGCCCGAGCGTCCACGCGTCTATGTGGAGCGCAATCTGCAATACAGCCCCTGGATTCGCGAGGATGAGCTGCCGAATGCCCGCATCATCGAGGTGATGGTGGCACCGGACCCCTTGCCCCCGGGTCTGATGCGTGCCTATGGTGTCTGGGCCTGGCGGCCCGTGAAGATCGCCAAGGGCGAGCATTGAGGGCCGCACCCCACAAAGGCAAAGGCGGGCATCGAGCCCGCCTTTTTGATGGGAATGGCCGACGTGGCCTGACTCAGCTGGCTGCGTGATAGATGCGTGCGCGTCCAGTCTGCGATGCGCCGCGCAGACTGCTTTCATAGGTGCTGTCTTCGGCAGCAGGCACCAGGGCCTTGGTGCGGCGCTGGTTGAGCACGGAAAGCCGTGCCAGCTGGTCACGGACCAGGGAAATTTCGCGGTCCAGGCTCTGTGCGCGCTCGCGCAGTGCAGGCGTCCAGTCGTCTGCCGAGAAGCGTTTGACGAGCTGTGAGAACGCCACCATGGCGTCACGCAGGCGGGTGCTGGACTGTTCCAGCGCGGATGCGTCCGGTGACTGCAGCGATGCCGAAACGGTCTGAATCACCGCATCCAGCGAATCGAGCATTTCCTGCAAGGTCATCGGGTCAGCCTCTGTTCGGGAGTTCAGGCGCGGGCGCTTCAGCCGCGAGCATGAACCAGGAATTCTTCGGTATTGGCCAGCAGCTTGTCTGCCACGGCCTCGGCGTTGACGCGGAAGCTGCCATTGGCAATGGCTTCGCGCATGGCCTTGACGCGGTCGGCATCAAAGTCGGTATTGGTGCGGTTTTGGCTGTCCAGGGCGCGGGCCGAGGACGAAAAGGACACGGGCACGCCGGCGGCGCGCTCGGACAAGCCTTTGGTCGATTCTTCGGTGGCAACCGTGGTGGCGGATTTCGGGGCCTGCTTGGCGGCTGCAGCGGTCTGCTGCAGGTCCGGCTTATTGCCTATCTTCATGCTGGTTCTCCAATCGCCCTGTATCGGCGTAGGGCGCTGTAGCCTTGCTTTCGACAAGGGCGCGTAAAACTTGAGGAATATTTGGCATGGTTGATAAAGTGAGTGTGCACTCTCTTGTCATTGAACCAGAACCACGCCACTGGCATTGACCGTTCCTGTGACAAGGCGGCCATTATCCATGCGAACCCGTACCTGCTGTCCTTCTCCGGCTGCAGTCATTGCCTTGCCCGAGCCGGCAACGCTGAAGCCGCCGCCGTTGACCATCACCTGGACGGGCGATCCCGCCGTGAACAAGGCAGGCGGACGTACCATGTTCTGGCGCAGAGCCTGCCCCGACGTCAGCGGTCGCGCCGCGACCATGCCGATGAAATCCTGTGCATTGGCGAAGACGGGGGCGCTGTCCTCGGCCCAGTCCACTTCAGCGGGGGCTGCGTCCTCGGCGCTCAGCGTCTTGCCGGCCGGAATATTGCCCTGGGCCACCCAGGCCGGGCCATACGCCCGCACGGTGATAGGCAGGAACACGTTCCAGGGCACGCTGCCCTGCACGCAGCGCAGGCCCAGCCGGGTGCGACCCCAGAGGCGACTGCCCGCAGGCAGATAGGGCTCGACCTTGGCGCAGGCTGCCAGGCGCAGGCGCGAGTCCAGCTGGCCCATCTGCACCTCCATGCGCAAAGCCATGCCATTGCCGGCCTGCACGGTCTCTGCCGATGGCTGGTGCAGAGCCGCATCGACAAAGCGCTGTCCGATCTGGCTGAGCTGCGCCGCGCCGTCCTGGGCCTGTGCGCCAGCCGTCAGCAGCAGCGCAGCGAGACCCCATGCTGCAGCCAGGCCTCGAGAGGGGCGAAGGCACAGAAACAGGGAAAAGCGGCCAGACATGCATCAATCCTTTGAAGTATCCGCAGTCACGAGGCTGCAGACGATGCTGGCAAATATAGGCGTGACATGGCTTGCGCAATGGCTTGAAGAGCCAGCGCAATACCGCTTTCTTCGCGCTTTAGTTTGCGCTGCCGATTTTCATAATCCTCGCATGCCGCAGTCCGTGGGCTCCGGCATCCCCGAATTCTGAAAGCGAGGCCGCAATGCTGAACAAAATGACTGAACGACTGGACTTCCAAAGCGAGGCGCTGCTCTTGCGCGCCGAGCGCCAGCGTGCCATTGCCAGCAATATTGCCAATGCCGACACCCCCGGCTATGTGGCGCGCGACTTCAACTTCCGTGAAGCCTTGATGGCCGCGACCAGCGGGCCCAAGCCCCTGACCCAGGCCAGCGTCACGACGGCAGGCCATATCCCGCTGCAGGCGCAGATGTCGGACGAGGCGCTCAAGGCCAAGCTCGGCTATTCGGTCAATTCCCAGCCCAGCCTGGACAACAACACCGTGGATCTGGATCGCGAGCGCGCCAATTTCGTCGACAACTCCGTGCGCTACGAAGCCACGCTGCGCTTCATCAACGGCCAAGCCAAGACCATGCTCAGCGCCATTCAAGGCCAGTAAGCCCAGGAGCTAAACCATGTCCATGTTTTCCATCTTCAATATCTCGGGCAGCGCGGTCAGCGCCCAGTCCCAGCGCCTGAACGTGGTGGCCTCCAATCTGGCCAACGTCGATGCAGTGGCCGGCCCCGACGGCAGCGTCTACAAGGCGCGCCAGGTCGTTTTTCAGACCGTGCCCATGGGCAACGACGGCAGCGCGGGCGTCAAGGTCAATGCCATCAGCGAGGACAACACGCCCGGCCGCCGCATCCACGACCCCAGCAATCCGCTGGCCGATGGCGAGGGCTATGTCACCCATTCCAACGTGAGCGCCGTGGACGAGATGGTGAACATGATCTCGGCGTCACGCTCCTATCAGAACAACGTGGAAGTCATGAACACGGCCAAGACGCTGCTGCTCAAGACTCTGCAAATGGGCCAGTAAGCCCGGGAACACACACATGATCTACGGCGCAAGCAGCCTGGACGGCACCACGACCAACACCACCAGCAATACCAAGAATGCGGTGACCAACCCCAACGAGGCGCAGGACCGTTTCCTCAAGTTGCTGGTGGCCCAGCTCAACAACCAGGACCCCATGAATCCCATGGACAACGCGGAAATGACCTCGCAGATGGCGCAGATCAACACCGTGACCGGTATTCAGCAGCTGAACCAGACCATGGCCTCCATGTCCAGCCAGTTCACGGCTATGCAGGTGCTGCAGGGCACTTCCATGATCGGTCGTACGGTGCTGACCGAGGGCAATACCCTGGGCGTGGCGGCCGATGGCACGCATACCGCTGCCTTCGACCTGGAAAACCAGGCGGCCAGCGTCAAGATCCAGATCACCACGGCCAGCGGCGAGCTGGTGGACACCATCGACCTGGGTGCCGGCGCTGCCGGGCGGAACTACTTTACCTGGGATGGCAAGGACAAATACAGCGGCGATGCCTCGCAATTGCGCTATAGCGTGGTTGCCACCAATGGCACGACCGCCGTGGCGTCCACACCGCTGGCGCCGCATGCCGTGATTGCCACCAGCTCGGCCAATGGCTCTTTGTCGCTGGAGCTCGATAACGGCGACAGCGTGGCTTATTCCGGCGTCAAGGCCGTTTACTGATTGAGGAACACATCATGGGTTTTCAACAAGGTCTCTCCGGCTTGAACGCCGCCAGCAAGAATCTGGACGTCATCGGCCACAACATCGCCAACTCCAACACCACGGGCTTCAAGGCCTCGCGCGCTGACTTTGCGGAGATGGTCGCCAGCGCCATCGGCTCGGCCAGCGGCCAGAGCAGCGGCATCGGCGTCAACGTGGCATCCGTGTCCCAGCAGTTCAGGCAAGGCTCTATCACTTCGACGGGCAACAACCTGGACATCGCCATCAACGGCAACGGCTTTTTCGTCGTCAAGCAAAGCGACGGCAGCATCGCCTACACGCGCGCCGGCAACTTCGGTCTGGACAAGGAGGGCAACCTCAAGACCGTGGACAACGACAATGTCATGGGCTATGTGGTGGACCCTTCGACCGGCAAGATCCAGTCGGGTGCCACGCCTGTGCCGATGAGCTTTCCCACAGGACAGCCGATTCCCGCCAAGCAGACATCCAAGGTGAATGTCGAACTGAATCTGGATGCACGCGCCACGGCGGCCGCCGGCGACGCGACAGCCACGCCTCCTGTCGCTGCCACGCCTCGTGCCACCTATGGCACCTCGCTGAATGTGTATGACACCCAGGGCACGGCGATCCCGGTCAATCTGTATTTCGAGAAAGACGCCACAGGCAACACCTGGAATGTCTTCAACTCGCTCGATGCCACGGCCACGCCCATCGGCAAGGCCGTGTTCGACGCGAGCGGCAAGCTCACCAGCGTCACCCCCAATGCACCGACCACAGGTTCGGGTACCACGCTGAATCTGAGCGTCAGCGGCGGCACGGCCAATCCCAACGGCCTGCAGCCCTTCAACGTCGCGTTCGATTTTGGTGGTCTGACCCAGTTCGGCACCAAGTTTGCGGTCAGCAGCCTCAAGCAGGACGGCTATACCTCGGGCGCACTGACCGGTATCAATGTGGGCCGCGACGGCTCCATCGTGGCCTCCTACTCCAACGGCGTCACGCGCACCGAAGGCCAGATCGCTCTGGCGGCCTTCACCAATACCCAGGGTCTGGGCTCCATCGGCAACAACAAATGGGTTGCCACCTCCGACTCCGGCCCTGCGCTCAATGGTTCGGCCCAGACCGGCACCTTCGGCTCGCTGCAGTCGGGCGCGCTGGAAGAGTCCAACGTGGACCTGACAGCCGAGCTGGTCAACATGATGACGGCGCAGCGCTCCTACCAAGCCAACGCCCAGACCATCAAGACGCAGGATCAGGTGTTCTCCACCCTGGTGAACTTGCGATAACAGATAAGCCCCTGAGGCGCTTTGCGCCGGGGCTGCAAAGGCGATTGATTTGACGGAAGGAAGGTCAGCATGGACAAAATTATTTATACGTCGATGACTGGGGCCAATGCGGCAGCCCAGCGTCAGGCCGTGCTGGCTCACAACCTGGCCAATGCCGGCACCAACGGCTTCAGGGCCGAGATGTCCACTTTCCGTTCGGTACCGCTGCAGGGTTCGGGGGCCGGCACGCGCGTGTTTGCGCTGGAGGCCACCTCCGGCTATCAGGACACTCCCGGTCCGGCCCAGCGCACCGGCCGTGCGCTGGACGCCATGGCCATGGGCCGCGCCTGGTTTGCCGTGCAGGGACTTGACGGCCAGGAAGCCTATACGCGCAACGGCGTGTTTGAGATATCGCCCGAAGGGCAACTGGTCAACAGCAATGGCCAGGCCGTGCTCTCCGACGGCGGCGCGCCCATCGACATCCCGCCAGAGTCCACGATCTCCCTGGGTTCGGACGGCACGCTGACTGCCAAGATGGGCAACCAGCTGCCCGTGGCCGTGGGGCGCGTCAAGCTGGTCACGCCGCCCGTCGATGAGCCGCTGGTGCGCGGCGATGACGGATTTTTCCGCGCGGCGCAGGGCGATGCGCTGCCCAACGATGAAACAGCGCGCCTGTTGTCGGGTTCGATCGAGGGATCGAATGTGAACTCCGTCGAAACCATGGTCGGCATGATCGCGGCCTCGCGCCAGTTCGAGCAGCAGATGAAGCTGCTGCAGACCGCTGAAACCAACGATAAATCCGCCAGCCAGCTGCTGAGCTTGAACGGCTGATAGCCAAAGGAATACGTCATGATCAATTCGCTGTTCATTGCCAAGACCGGCATGGAAGCCCAGCAGACGCAGCTGGACGTGATTTCGCACAATCTGGCCAACGTCTCCACCACCGGCTACAAGCGCGCGAATGCGGTCTTCGAGGATCTGATCTATCAGAATCTGCGCCAGTCGGGTTCGCAGACCACCGAGCAGAATCAGCTGCCGACTGGCCTGCACCTGGGCCTGGGCGTGCGCACCGTGGCCACCAGCCGCAACTTTCTGCAGGGCAGCCTGCAGCAATCGAGCAATGCGCTGGATGTGGCCATCAACGGCAACGGCTTCTTCGAAGTCAATATGCCCGACGGCACGATTGCCTATACCCGCGACGGTTCGTTCGAGGTCGATGCCCAGGGCCAGCTGGTGACCTCCAGCGGCCTGCCCGTGGCCAACGGCATCACCATCCCGCAGGGTGCTACCAAGGTGTCGATCAGCCATGACGGCGTGGTTAGCGTCACCATGCCCGGCCAGGCTGCGCCGCAGCAGGTGGGCAATATCGCGATGAGCCAGTTCATCAATGCCGCAGGCCTGGAGCCCCGCGGCCAGAACCTCTACGTCGAGACCGCTTCGTCGGGCCAGCCCCAGCAGGGCACGCCCGGCACCAACGGTCTGGGCACGATTCAGCAGGGCTATCTGGAAGCCTCGAACGTGAACGTGGTCCAGGAGCTGGTGACCATGATTCAGACGCAGCGCGCCTACGAAATGAATTCCAAGGCGATCCAGACCTCCGACCAGATGCTGGCCAAGCTGGCACAGCTCTGATTGATCACCATGTATTGAGGAGCAGCTTGCGCTTGATGCCTATGGTTTTCAGACCAATTCATTGCTGATTTCCATTAGGAGAAAGCGCTGAAAGCTCTGATTCCAATAGCGTGCCTCGCGTACGCAAGGGCACAAGGGGCGAAGCGCCTGACTGCCAAGGACTTGCCGCCATGTTCAAAGCCATTGTTTCCCATTGCCCGCCGCTCTGCGCCCTCGCCGGGGCCCTGCTGGTTTCGGGCTGCGTCACGCTCAATCCGCCGCCGCCCGTGGACATGCCATCCACCGCACCTCCCGTGCTGCAGCCGCGCGAGCAGACGGCCCAGGCGCCCACTGGCAGCCTGTTCAACGCCAGCCGCTACCGCCCCATGTTCGAGGATCAGCGCGCCCGCATGGTGGGCGACTCGGTGACGGTGCAGATCGTCGAGCGCGTTTCGGCCAGCCAGAGCACGGACTCCAAGGTCGGGCGAGCCAACGAGCTGAGCACGGGCATCACCTCGCTGCCGCTGCTCAGGGGCGGCGCCGAGAAGACGGTGGCCGATGCGCTCACCCTGGGGGCCGAGAGCAAGAACGACTTCAAGGGCTCTGGGGCCACCAGCAGCAACAACACCTTCACGGGCTCGATTGCCACCACCGTGGTCGATGTGCTGCCCAACGGTCATCTGGTGATTGCCGGCGAGAAGCAGATCGGCGTGAACCATAACGTCGATGTGCTGCGTTTCACGGGCACGGTGGACCCGCGCTCGCTGCGTCCGGGCAGCACCGTGGCATCGACCCAGGTGGCCAATCTGCGCGTCGAGTCGCGCAGCCGTGGCCAGGCTGGTGAAGCCCAGTCAATTGGCTGGTTGTCCCGGTTCTTTTTGAACGTTATGCCGTTCTGATTCTTCCGAGAATGGGCAGTATGAAAGTACTGTCCACGCTCCTGTCACTGCGCCCTGCGCACACCGCCTTGCTGGTGGTCGCAGCCCTGGGCGCCAGCGGGCTCACCCTGCCTGCGCATGCCACACGCATCAAGGAGGTTGCCGCCATCCAGGGCGTGCGCAGCAACCAGTTGACAGGCTATGGTCTGGTGGTCGGCCTCGACGGCACGGGCGACCAGACCACGCAGATGCCCTACACCAAGCAGGCACTGGCCAATTACCTGGAGCAGATGGGCATCGCCCTGCCGGCCACGGGCAATGCGGCCCAGCTGCAGCTCAAGAATGTGGCGGCGGTGATCATCACGGCCGAGCTTCCGGCCTTTGCACAGCCCGGCCAGGCCATAGACATCAATGTCTCCTCCATGGGCAATGCCAAGTCGCTCAAGGGCGGCACGCTGGTGGCGACACCGCTGCGCGGCGCGGACGGCGAGATCTATGCCCTGGCCCAGGGCAATGTGGTGGTCGGCGGTGCCGGGGCTGCGGCCGGCGGCTCCAAGGTGCAGGTCAATCACCTGAACGCGGGCCGCGTGCCACAGGGCGCACAGGTCGAGCGTGCAGTGCCCACTCCCGTTAACCAGGGCAACACGATCACGCTGGGCCTGAATCAGACCGACTTCCAGACCGCCGACAAGATGGTTCGCGCCATCAACCAGCGCATGGGCGCGGGCACGGCCATGGCATTGGATGGCCGCACGGTGCAGGTCAATGCCCCCATCGATCCGGGCTCACGCGTGCGCATGATTGCCGAGATCCAGGAGATGCCCATCGAGACCTCCAAGCCGGCGGCCAAGGTGGTCATCAATGCCCGCACCGGCTCCATCGTGCTCAATCAGGCGGTGACACTGGGCCCCTGCGCGATTGCGCACGGCAATCTGTCCATCACCATCAGCACCACGCCGGTCATCAGCCAGCCTGCACCGTTCTCGCAGGGGCAGACCGTGGTGGCGCAGAAGTCCGATATCCAGGTCAAGCAGGAGCCCGGCAAGGTCATCAACATGCCCAATTCGCCCCAACTCACCGATGTGGTGCGGGCGCTGAACTCACTGGGCGCCACGCCCCAGGATCTGCTGGCCATCCTGCAGGCCATCAAGGCCGCGGGCGCCATGGACGCCGAGCTGGAGGTGATATGAGCACGTCATTGCCCCATTCTTCATCCCTGGCGGCCAGCAATGCTCTGGCTGTCGATGCACGTTCGCTCAATGCGCTCAAGACGGCTGCCGGCGAGAACAGCCCGCAGGCTGCACGCGAGACGGCCAAGCAGCTCGAGTCGCTGTTCATGCGCGAGATGATCAAGAGCATGCGCGAGGCGACCATGAAGTCCGGCCTGCTCGACAGCGCGCAGGGCAATCTCAGCACCGATCTGCTGGATCAGCAACTTTCAGTGGCCATGGCGGGACAGCCCGGCGGCCTCACCGATGCCATCAGCAAGCAGCTGGCGCGCAGCATGGGAGTCGACGCCGCCGAGGACGCCGAAATTGCCGTGCCTTCCACACTGAGCCTGAGTCGCAACGCCTGGCGCAATGTGGGCAGCAACGGTGCCTGGAGCGGCAGCCGCAGCCAGGCTGCGCAATCGATCAATGCCTATGCACCGGCTCCCAAGGGGCGCGACAACTTCGTGACGGCGTACACCGGCGCGGCCCAGCGTGTGGCCAGCGAGAGCGGCATCCCGGCCCACTACATGATCGGCCAGGCCGGACACGAGACGGGCTGGGGCAGGAGCGAGATCCGCAGCAAGGACGGCAGCAACTCGTTCAACCTGTTCGGCATCAAGGCCGGTGGCAGCTGGACGGGCAAGGTCGCCGAAGTCACGACCACCGAATACATCAATGGCGCGCCCAAGAAGGTGACGGCCAAGTTCCGCGCCTATGACTCCTACGAGGAGTCCTTCCGCGACTACGCACGCCTGATCGGCAGCAATCCGCGCTACGAAAAAGCCATGGCCCAGACCGGCTCTGCCCAGGCCTATGCCAGCGAGCTGCAAAAGGCCGGCTACGCCACCGATCCGGCCTATGCGCAAAAGCTCAGCCGCGCCATCCAGAGCGTGGCCCAGGTCAGCGTCGCCAACGCCGGCAACAACAGCGCCAATGTCGCAAGCCGTCTGGGCGTCAGCGCCCGTGCCGCCCAGATCAACAAGATCACCGAGAACCAGTCATGAGTCTTCTGAACGTGGGCGCGCGCGCCCTGATGGCCAACCAGATCGCCCTGCAAACCACGGGGCACAACATCGCCAACGTCAACACCGCCGGCTATTCGCGCCAGAGCGTGGCCTTCCAGACCTCGGCGGGCCAGAACATCGGCAATGGCTATATCGGCAATGGCGCCGATGTGGCGACCATCTTGCGCAACTTCAGCGAGCTGCTCAACCGTCAGGCCACGGCGGCCACCGCCGCCAGTGCCGCAGACTCTGCGCGCTCGAACTCGCTCAACCAGCTGCAGGAAGTGTTCTCCGGCGGAACCAACGGCCTGGGCGCGGCCATCAACGACATGATGAATGCGTTTGCCGATGTGAGCAGCGCACCTACCGACTCTTCGGCACGCCAGGTGGTGCTGACGCGCATGAGCGAACTGGCTGCGCGCTTTCGCTCGGCTTCGGCTCAGCTCGACGAGATGGACTACAGCACGCGACAGCAGATGAGCAATGACGTGAATGTGGTCAACAGTCTGTCCCAACAGGTGGCGGCGCTCAACGGCCAGATCAGCAGCGCCATCGCCACGGGCCACACGCCCAATGACCTGCTCGATCAGCGCGACCAACTGGTGCGTGACATCAACAAATACGTGCAGACCTCGCAGGTCGACGCCGGCGATGGCTCCATCAGCCTGTTCGTGGGTGGCAGCCAGCCGCTGGTGCTGGGGCAGAGCGCGGCCAAGCTCAGCCTGCAGGAGTCCACGCAGTACCCCGGCAGCGGCAAGATGAGCCTGTATTTCCAGCAGCAGGGCGGGCAGCCCGTGGAGCTGACTCCAGCCATGGCTGGTGGCGGCGAGATTGCCGGTCTGCTGCAGTTCCAGAACAACGACCTGAGCGAGGGGCGCAACCTGCTGGGGCGCATGGTGATCTCGATCGGCGATACGCTCAATACACAGAACCAGCTGGGCCTGACCTTGTCGGGTCAGAAAGGCGGGGCGCTGTTCAATATTCCGATGACGACCACGGGCTCCACCACGGGTGCTCAATGGGTACAGCCCGATACGCCCACGGTCACGGTCAAGGACTCAAGCGCGCTCAAGGCTTCGGATTACAAGATCGTTTTCGGCAACGATGCGCCCAAGGGCAAGGTGGTGCGCCTGTCGGATGGCCAGACCACGGCCTTCAATGATCTGACGGATCTGCGCGGCATGACGATCGACGGTCTGCAGTTCGATCTCAAGAACGATGGCCAGGCCGGCCAGTCCGTGCTGTTCAGTCCTGTGGCATCGGCGGCACACGATATTCAGACCATGGTGCATTCCGGCAATGATCTGGCGGTGGCCAATCCGGTGTCGGCCAAGATCAACTCGCTGGGCGATGCGGCCGTCCGCATGTCCAGCCTGAAGGTGGAAAAAGGCTTCGATGCCTCTGTCTTTCCTGCGGGCACCACCCTGTCTTTCGCGCCTGACGGGGCGGGCGGCATGACCTATACCATCACGCCTGCCCCCAGCGGCGTGGCTGCGACAGGCGCCTATATCTCCGGGCAGGCCATCGAGCTGGCTCCGGGGCTCAAGGTGACGCTCACCGGCACGCCTGCGGTGGATGGTGCCACCAGCGATACCGTGAGCTTCGGCCCCAACAGCTTCTACAGCTCGGATACGGGCAATGCCAGCTCCTTCCTGTCGTTGCGCGACGCCGTGATCTTCGATGGCGCGACCACGCTCAGCGACGGTTTTTCCACCGCCATGGCGCAGATCGGCACGCGCACGCAAAGCGCGGCCTACGCAGCCAAGTTGTCCGACTCGATTGCCAAGAATCTGGAGGGCGATCGCACCGCAGTGTCCGGCGTCAATCTGGATGAAGAAGCCGCCAAGCTGCTGCAGTACCAGCAGTCCTACCAGGCCTCGGCCAAGATGCTGCAGGTGGCTCAGGGCATTTTTGACAGCGTGATCCAGGCCGTTGGCCGTTAACCCCCTACAGCCGGAGAACAGGCATGAGCATCAACCGCATTGGCACGGCCAATATGTATGACAGCACCATCAACAACCTGGGCTCGCGTCAGAGCAGCCTGGTGGACCTGATGGAGAAGACCACGGCGGGCAAGCGCGTGCTGCGCGCCAGCGACGATCCCGTGGCGGCGGCCCAGGCCGAGCGCGCACGCACCCGCATCACCCGTTCCGAAAATGACCAGCGTGTGCTCGGTGCCCAGCGCGATGTGATTGCCCAGGGCGAGTCCGAGCTGGGCAAGGCTCATGGTGCTTTGCAGGATTTTCGTGATCTGGTGGTGCAGGCCGGCAACGGTTCGTATGACCAGGTGGCACGCGATGCGCTGGTCCAGCAGATGCAAAGCCTGCGCGATCAGATTCTCGGCTATGCCAATGCCAAGGACTCCAACGGCTTGCCGATTTTCCGCGGGCTGGGCAGTCCCGATACGCCGCTGCAAAGCACGCCTCCGGGCTCGAGCAGCCAGCTCAACCCCGGCCAGAGCACTGGCAGCGACAACGGCCTGCCCATCTCTCTGGATGGTCATGCGGCCTGGTTGAACGTGCCTACCGGCAACGGGGTATTTGTGGTGAATGGCGCTGCCTCCAATTCCGGCAAGGCCTGGGCGGATGTGGGATCGGTCACCGACCCGAGCAAGGTCACGGGCGATAGCTACACCCTGGTATTCACCAAGGACCCGACTACCGGTGAGATCAGCTACGAGATCAACTCCAGCTCGGCCACGGCAACCAACCCTGTGGTTCCGTCCACACCCTACAAGGAAGGGCAGGCGATTACCGTCGGTGGTCAGCAGATCAGCATCAAGGGTACTCCGGCCGACGGCGACAGCTTCACCATGTCTCCAAGCACACGCACCGATATTTTCAGCGTGCTGGATCAGGCCATTGCCACGGTCAAGGGCGGCACGGGGGGATCGACCGCATTGCAGCAAGGTCTGGGGCGCGCCTTGAGCGAACTGGATTCGGGCATGAACCGGGTGCAGGCCATGCGCAGCTATGCCGGCGACCAGCTCAAACGTGCAGACGGCCTGGAGTCCGACATGAAGGATCAGGCACTGACGCAGGAAGGAGCCCGTTCACGTGCCGAAGATATCGATATGATCACGGCGCTGTCGCAAGTGGATACGCAGAAGGTGGGCTTGCAGGCCGCCCTGCAGTCCTATGCACAGATGCAGAAGCTTTCGCTGTTCAACTACATCGGCTGATTCCAGCGGGCTCTGTCCGTCTTGATGTCTCGTCGTCTACCTGTCCAAATCTTCCATGACCCAGTCTGCCCTCAGCTCTTTGACTCTTGGTTATCGGCCGCTCTGGGGACGTACGAGACGCCTGGCAGGGATTCAGCTCTATGTCCACGAAGATTCGGGCTCCTCTGCCGACATGGCGCATTTCCTGCGCACGGTGGATGAGATCTGGAGCCGTCAGGCCCCGCCGCTCCTGATATCGCCGCAGTCCCGCCAGGTTCTGTGCAATCTTCTTGAACATGCACCTCAGGGCAGTCCCTGGATAGAGGTGCGCGGCGACTGGCTGCAGCAGGATGAAGGTATCTACGAGCTAGTGCAGAAGGCCAAGGCACGCGGGCTGATGCTGGTCTGGGGCGGATCGCTGGCTGATGTGCCCGATGCCGATGCTGCGCGCTGCTTTGCCAGCAGCCTGCTGAGCCTGCCGCGAGAAGGTGCCGCTGGATTGCCCAATGCCGTGCGTTCCAGCCAGCCGGCAAAAGATGCGGACAAGGAGTCTGCCTCGGGCTTTTTTGCCACTCAGCCCCTGAATCTGCTGGACGGCCAGATGTACCAGAGCCTGCAGAGCCTGGAGCTGGCGCGCTCCTGTCTCGACGAGCATGAGGCGGCCGCCGTGGCCGGCTGGCCCGTGGCAGACACCATGCAGGCCTTTCGGCTGCAACAGCCCCAGCCCTCGCGCGATGCGCTCTTCAGGCTCATGAAGGCCATCGACAAGGAACAGTCCCTGGATGTGATGGAGGAGATCCTGGGTTCGGACCCGGTGCTGGCCTATCGCTTTTTGCTCTATACCAACTCGGCCGCACTGGGCCTGCGTCGCGGCGTGGACTCGCTGCGCCGCGGGTTGGTGATGCTGGGGCTGGGCACGCTGGAGCGCTGGCTGGCCGACCAACTGCCCCATGCCTGCACCGAACAGGACCTGGTGCCTCTGCGCACGCAGGTCGTGCTGCGCGCCAGGCTGGCCGAGCAGCTGATCGAGGCCGGGGTGAGCCTGGACCTGCAGCGTGAGATGTACTTGTGCAGCCTGTTCTCGCAGCTGGATTTGCTGCTGCATGAGCCGGTGGCCACCATCTTGCGACGCACGCCGCTGAACGAGCGCATTTTCGATGCCATCGTCACGCGCTCCGGTCCTTATGCTGCCGTGCTGCAGATGAGCCAGGCTCTGGAGAGCCGGGACCCGGCGCCCATCCGGCAGTTGCGCGAGCAGGAGGAGTGGGAGGCCGAAGACCTCAACCGGATGCTGCTGCGCATGCTCAGCGAACTCAAGCTGGGCATGCCGCAAGCCCAGACCTGAGTGTCTGGGTGAAAATTCGCTAAAAACAGGCTCTATCTCTTGATAGGAAAGCGCAGGCGGCTATCAAATTGATGGATGTGCTGTGAGGCAGAGTCGTGCATAAGCAGGGCTTGGCTGCCGCTTATCCGCGCATTGCCTGGGCGCCGGATTCGGACAATTGGGATATCCAATCCGTCCGTGCGCCATGTCCGAATCCCAAGACAAAAACCTGCCCGCTACCGAACGCAAGCTGCAGAAGACGCGTGAAGACGGCCAGGGTGCGCGCTCGCGCGATCTGTCGCATCTGGCCATTCTGGGTACGGGCGCATTGCTGATGCTGATGGGCACGCAGCCCATGATCAATCATCTGCGCGAGGCCATGGCCCGGCAACTGGTGTTCAACGCTGCGGCGGCCAAGACTCCGGCGCTGATGCTGGAGCGCTTTCAGTCCATGCTGATACTGGGTCTGGGCATTGCCGTGATCTTTGCTTTGGTGACCACCACGGCCTCGGTGCTGTCCGGCGTGGCTGCCGGCGGCTGGATCTTCAGCTTCAAGCCCATTCAACCGCGCTTTGGCAAGCTCAACCCCTTGTCGGGTCTCAAGAATCTGTTTTCCAAGCAGCAACTGACCACGGTGGTCAAGATGGTGTTCATGACCATCGTGCTGGGCTTTGTAGCCTGGAAGTACATGAGTGCCAATATTGCCGAGATTGCGTCGGTTTCGGCCCAGCCATCGCCCATGGCGCTTGCCATGGTCGGCTCCTGGCTGACCACGGGCATCACCTTGCTGCTGATCGTGGTGCTGCTGGTGGCCCTGATCGACGTGCCGCTGCAGGACTTTCTCTTCAAGTCGCGCCTCAAGATGAGTCATGAGGAGGTCAAGCAGGAGCACAAGGAGTCCGAAGGCAATCCGCAGCTCAAGGGAAAGATCCGCCAGAAGCAGCGCGAGATTGCCGACCGGGCCAGCGTCTCGGCCGTGCCGAAAGCCGACTTTGTAGTCACCAATCCCACCCACTATGCCGTGGCGCTGCGCTATGACGACGCCTCCATGGCTGCTCCCCAGGTCATTGCCAAGGGCACGGATCTGGTGGCACTCAAGATTCGCGAAATCGCGGGCGCGCACCAGATACCGGTGCTGGAGTCGCCCATGCTGGCGCGTGCACTCTATGCGCATGCCGATCTGGATCAGGCCATCCCTGCCGCGCTCTACACCGCTGTGGCCCAGGTGCTGGCCTATGTCTATCGTCTCAAGGCTGCACTGAGCGGCCAGGGTCCCATGCCCGATGCCCTGGGCGAGCCCCCCGTGCCCGTGGAGCTGGATCCGCACCGTGGCCGCACCCAGCCTGCGGCGGTCGATGCTGCTGCGCAGCAAGAAGGTAATCTGTGATGTCGTCGAATCCTCTGCAACTGTTCCAGAAGTGGTCTGGCTCCAACGCCGGTGCCCTGCAAGGGATGACTGCTCCCATACTGGTGGTGGCCATTCTGGGCCTGATGGTGTTGCCCGTGCCGCCCTGGCTGCTGGACACCTTCTTCACCCTCAACATTGCCGTGGCGCTGATGGTGATGATGGTGGCGGCCTACATGATCAAGCCGCTGGACTTCGCGGCCTTCCCTTCGGTGCTGCTGCTGACCACGTTGATGCGTCTGTCGCTCAACGTGGCGTCGACGCGCGTGGTGCTGATGGAGGGCCACACCGGCCCCGGCGCCGCGGGCGCGGTGATCGAGGCCTTCGGTCACTTCCTGATCGGCGGCAACTTTGCCGTGGGTCTGATCGTGTTCAGCATTCTGGTGGTCATCAACTTCGTGGTGATTACCAAGGGTGCCGAGCGCATTGCCGAAGTCTCGGCCCGCTTCACGCTGGACGCAATGCCCGGCAAGCAGATGGCCGTGGACGCCGATCTGAACGCCGGCCTGATCGACGAGAAGGAAGCCAAGCGCCGGCGTGCCGAAGTGGGCGAGGAAGCCAATTTCTTCGGCTCCATGGACGGTGCCAGCAAGTTTGTGCGTGGCGACGCGATTGCCGGCATTTTGATTCTGGTGATCAACGTCATCGGCGGCCTGATCATCGGCATGGCCCAGCACGGCCTGTCCGCGGGTCAGGCGGCCGACAGCTACATCCTGCTGGCCGTGGGTGACGCGCTGGTGGCGCAGATTCCAGGTCTGCTGATCTCCGTGGCATCGGCCATGGTGATCTCGCGCGTGGGCAAGGAATCCGATATGGGTCGCCAGATCGTGCAGCAGCTGTTCATGTCGCCCAAGGTGCTGGGTATCACTGCCGGCGTGATGATCTTGCTGGGTCTGATTCCCGGCATGCCGCATCTGGTTTTCATCAGCATGGGGGCCTTGCTGGGCTGGGGTGCCTGGGTGCTGGACAAGAGGGAAAAAGCCCGTCTGGCCGCCCAAAGCAGTGCCCCGGCGCCCCAGCAGCAGGCTGCGCAAAATGATGGCGAAGCGACCTGGGACGATCTGCAGCCGGTGGACTTGCTGGGTCTGGAGCTGGGCTACCGCCTGATCGCGCTGGTGGACAAGAGCCGCCAGGGCGACCTGCTGACGCGTATCAAGGGCGTGCGCCGCAAGTTCGCGCAGGAGGTCGGCTTTCTGCCGCCGGCCGTGCATGTGCGCGACAACCTGGAACTCAAGCCCAGCGCCTATCGCATGACGCTGCGCGGCGTCATGGTGGGCGAGGGCGAAGCCTTCCCCGGCATGTTCCTGGCCATCAATCCCGGTGGCATCACCACGCCGCTGATCGGCACGGCCACGACCGATCCGGCCTTTGGTCTGCCCGCGCACTGGATCGACGAACGGCAAAAGGAAGCGGCACAAATGGCCGGTTTTACCGTCGTTGATTCGGAAACCGTGATGGCGACGCATTTGTCACACTTGATGCAAGTGCACGCGGCCAAGCTGTTGTCTCGTACCGAGACACAGCAGCTCGTTGACCATGTGGCCAAGCTGGCCCCCAAACTCATCGAAGAAGTCATCCCGAAAATGGTGCCCATCACAACGTTCCAGAAAGTGCTCCAGCTGCTGCTGGAGGACTCTGTGCACATTCGTGATATCCGCACCATTATCGAGACGCTGGCCGAAAACGCCACGCAGACGACCGACCCGGTGGAGCTGGCGCGTCGCGTGCGCATTGCACTGTCGCCTGCCATCGTGCAGCAGATCTACGGTCCGACTCGCGAGCTCAATGTGATTGCCATCGAGCCCGGCCTGGAGCGTCTGCTGGTGCAGGCACTGTCGAACCCCAATGCGCCATCGCTGGACCCCGGCGTGGCTGAAATCCTCACACAAAAAGCGGTCGATGTGGCCAACCAACAGGAAGAGCTGGGCCTGCCCGCCTGCCTGCTGGTGCCGGACGCGATCCGCAACTCTCTTGCCAAGCTGCTGCGTCGTGTGGCGCCGCGTCTGCAGGTGCTCGCGCACAGCGAGATTCCCGAGACGCACACCATCCGCATCGGCCCGATTCTTAAAGGTGCAACCGCATGAATATCAAACGCTTTTACGCCCCGACCGCCCGCGAGGCCCTGGCCAAGGCGCGCATGGTTTTTGGCGACGGCACCCTGATTCTCTCCAACCGCCAGACGCCGGACGGAGTGGAAGTCATGGCCACGGCCGAAGAGACACTGCAGGACATGGATGCCGGTATGCAGACCGGCTCGCCCCTGCAAAAGGCGCTGGAGCGCCGTGCAAGCGACGAAGGCATGAGCAGCCTGCGCAAGGAGCATTCGCCTCTGGCTCCCGCTGCCAGACGTAGTCAGGGCGGTGAAGCCATGAGTACGCTGGAGCATGTGCAGGCGCGCCAGACGGCCAAGGAAGAGCAGGCTCGCGAGCAGCAGGTTCAGGCCAAGCCCGTCAAGGCCATCAATGAACTGGCCCGGCATTCCGTGCAGGACGATGTGGAACAGCTGTCCATGAGCACACTGACCTTCCAGGACTATGTGCGCGAACGCATGCTGCGCCGTCGCCATGAGTCGTCGCTGGACAGCAGCGAAGCCCTGCCCACTTTTGCCCAGCGCGTGCAGGAACGCAACAACGAGCGCCCCGCCATGGCAGCCAAGTCTCAGTCGGCCAGCGCCGCGGTGGTCCGCCACAATCCTCTGCGCCCCGAGAAGATTCAACTCAAGGAAAGCGCCAGGCCCGCAGCCGTCGCTGCGCCTCAGAACTTCATGCAGGAGATGCAGTCCATGAAGGATCTGATCGAGGAGCGCTTCAACACGCTGACCTGGCTGGGCCAGACGCGTCAGAACCCGATCCAGTCCAGCCTGATGCACAAGCTCATCCGCGCCGGATACTCGCCCGCACTTGCGCGTGCACTGATCGAGAAACTGCCGGAGACGCTCTCCGCCGGCGACGCCGTGCGCTGGCTGATGCAGGTGCTGGAGCGCAATCTGCGCACCGATGCCGCCCAGCCCGCCATCTACGAGCAAGGCGGGGTGTTTGCCCTGGTCGGCGCGACCGGCGTGGGCAAGACCACGACCACGGCCAAGCTGGCTGCGTTGTGTGCGGCCAAGCACGGTCCCGCATCCGTGGGCCTGATCACGCTGGATACCTACCGCATCGGTGGTCATGACCAACTGCGCACCTATGCCCGCATGTTGGGCATGGTGGCCCATCAGGCCCATGACAAGGCCGCGTTGCAGGACCTGCTGGGTCTGCTGCAGAGCAAGAAGATGGTGCTGATCGACACGACCGGCGTGGCCCCGCGTGATCCGCGCAAGGACGAGATCATGGATGTGTTGGCCATTGAGGGCGTGCAGCAGTTGCTGGCCGTCAATGCGGCCGCACAGGGCGATGCGCAGGACGATGTCATGCAGGCCTTCAAGGCGCGCGGCTCGCAGCATGCCATTCTCACCAAGGTCGATGAGGCCGTGAAGGTCGGTCCCTCGGTGGATACGCTGATTCGTCATCAGATCCAGCTATGCGGCGTGACCAATGGCCAGCGCGTGCCCGAAGACTTCGAGCGCGCCAATGCGCAGTTGCTGGTCTCGGCCTCCATGCGCTCGGCGGCCAAGTCGGCGTTTGATCCGCAGTCGCTGGATCTGGACTTCTTCTTTACCCCTTCGTCCGCCAGCGGCGCAGAGGCTGCTCATGCTTGAGCGCCGCTCGCCCCTGCATCAGGGCATGGCTTTGCATATGAGCGATGCCAGCACCGCCGGCTTGCGCGTGCTGGCCGTGCTGCACAGTGCGTCAGGTGCCGCTGCCGAGCAGGCCGTGCTCTGGCCGCTGTGCGCCCAACTGCAGCGTCTGGGCCAGAAGGTGCTGGTGCTTGATGGCAGCCAGGCCGAATCCTTTCACACGCCAGGTCTTGCCCAACTGCTGGCGCAGCATGCCTGGCAGGCCCAGGCGGGACTGCGCGCAAGCGTCGGCGACGCCCAGTCGGTGGCCAGTCTGCCGGCGCGGCAGGGTCTCAAGCAGCTCAAGGCCTCGGCCGACGAGATGGGGCTGGACATGCTGACGGCCCTGCAAGCCTATGTGCGCGGCTACACCACCGTGATCATCTATGCGAGCAGCGAAACCTTGACGCCGATGCTGCAAGGTCAGGGCCTGCAGCCGCTGCTGGTCGTGCCGCCCGATTCCGAGCACCTGATCGAAAGCTACCGCCAGCTCAAGCATCTGGCCGTGTTTGCCGGCGTGGAGTGCACGATTGCAGCGCTGGAAGCGCCGCTGACGGCAGACGGCCCGCAGAAATACGACTGGAGCCGCAAGCAGAGCAGCTCGCAGACAGCCAAGCAAAACGCTCAGACACGATTGCAGCGTCTGAATGCGCTGCTACAGTGTTCGCAGCGCCACCTGGGCGATGCCCCGGTGCTCATGCGCCTGCGCTGGCGCCAGGCCAGCGATCTGCATCAGCTCACGCTGCACATGCTCAAGACGGCCTGCATCCTGCCCATGCATGCCCAGCCCACGGCGGCTGCTGCGCCTGAATCCCTTGTCTGGAGCCATTGACTGCCATGTACACCGCCAAAGGCCAACTCGACCGCGACGCGCTGATTCGTCAGCATGTGCCGCTTGTGCGTCGGATTGCCTTGCACATGATCGCCAAACTGCCACCGAACGTCGAACTGGATGATTTGATCCAGGTCGGCATGATCGGTCTGGCCGAAGCGCTGTCGCGCTTCGAGAGCGAGCAAGGCGTGCAATTCGACACCTTCGCCAGCCAGCGCATCCGTGGCGCCATGCTGGACGAACTGCGCGAAGGCGACTGGATGAGCCGTAGTTCGCGCAAAAGCCAGAAGGAAATCGAGCAGGCGCTCAACCGCCTGGAGCAGCGCCTGGGCCGGCCCCCGCTGGAGTCGGAGATCGCGGCCGAGCTGGGCATGGCCCTGGATGACTACCAGTCCTTGCTGGGCAAGGTGCGCGGCACGCAGCTAGTCTATCTCGAGGACATAGGCGGCGGTGACGGCGACGATGGCGACGACTATCTGGAGCGGCATGTGGCCGACTCGGGCGCCGACCCCTTTGCCTTGCTGCGCGACCAGCGCATGCGCTCGGCACTGGTAGAGGCCATCAAGGCCCTGCCGGAGCGTGAGCAATATGTGATGGGCATGTACTACGAGCACGACATGAACCTCAAGGAAATCGCGGCCGTGCTCGGCGTGACCGAGTCGCGGGTCTGCCAGCTGCACAGTCAGGCCATCGCCCGCCTGCGCACCAAGATGCGCTCGCATTGATCACTGAAACGGCTCGCCAGGCGCGGGCCGTTCACCACAACAGAAGCCGCCGGGCAGATTGCATCTGCCCACGCGGCGGTTTTGCTTTTGTGACGCAGCCTGGCTGCGTTCTGGTGCTTCGCTATCGATAGCTTGTGGCGTTCTACGGCATTGGGTTCATGGATGTCTTGATCGATCACCTGTCGTCGCTGCAAGCAAAAAGCCCTGTTGCATCGCTGCAGCAGGGCTTTGGGTTGGGTGGCTTGCAATCAGTGCATCACATGCGGCTGGCCGTCGAACATATGCTCGAAGCTGGCCAGCCAGGGCTCGGCAAGCACGCGAATCTGGGCATCGTTGCGCAAGATGCGCTGCATGATGCGCGCCTTTTCCTTGCGCAGTTCGGGCGCCAGCTTTTCATCTCGCGAGCGAAAGCGCAGTTGCTCGATCAGCACGGCGCAAGTGCCCTCATAGCGCGCAACACCATCCCAGTCCTTGGCCTGGGCGGCTTGCAGCATCTTGGCGCTGCTCTCCTCTATGGCGCGGTAGAAGTCGATCAATGTGTGCTCCATTTTTTAGGCAGCAGCGGGTGCTGGTGCATTGGTTATTTCATTCCAGCCCTGTGCCACCGTGCTCACAAGGCCTGCGACTTCATCGACCATGCTTGCATCGTTGCGGGCATTGGCCAAGGTCAACCGGGTGGTGCAGTACTCATAGAGCGAGGCCAGGTTGCCAGCCAGCTCGCCCCCTTTTTCGCGGTCCAGCGCGCTCAGCAGGCCTTCCTGCAGAATGCGTACTGCCTTGCCGATATGGCGCACTTTCTCATTGATATCACCGCGCTCGATCGCGCCGCGTGCCGCATTGATGGAGGCAATCAGGCCATCAAACAGCATCTTGATCAACTGCTGAGGCGATGCGCTGTCCACCATGGATTGCACACCCACCTGACGGTAAGCCGACATTGCGCGCGCATTGGCTGGGGAAAACATCACAAAACTCCTTTGTTGCAGTTTCTCAAATTACTTTTCTCGTTATCGGCAGACTCAAGGGGCAATTAAGTCCTTTCTGCTGGCTTCAACGGCTTAGCTGCTGGACTTGTTCCATGTTGTCACTTGCTGGGCGACATAGGTATCCAGGGCTTTCAGGCTGGCCATCTGCGTATCCAGACGCGAATACTGGGCGCGCACGCGCGCTTCGTAGGCTGTCACACGTGCGGTCTGGCGCTCCTGGTCGGCGGTGTTGCGCTTGAGCGCATTCTTGAGCGTCTCGTCCTTGGTCGAGAAGGTGCCGCCAGTGGCCAGCATGCCGCTTGTGAAGTCCTTCATGCGCACGGCAAAGCCGTCCTGGCTGGCATCGGCAACGTCTGCTGTGAAGAACTTGGACATGCTGTCAGGATCCTTGAGGGCCTTGTCCAGCTTGGTATCGTCAATCTTGAGAGTGCCGTCTTTCTGGAAGGCAATGCCCATCTGCGACAGACTGGTGAATTCACCGCCTTCTCCGCCAGGACCGGACAGCAAACGGCGCAGAGCGGACTGAAGATTCACTGCTGTCGAATCTCCTTGCAAGGTGCCTGCTGCCTTGGTGTCTTTGTCATAGGCCGTCATGGTCGTCAGGGCGCTGCTGAGTGCGTTGTATGACTCCACTAGATTTTTCAGAGCCGTCTTGGCCGTGGCCGAGTCATTGGCAATGGTGATACGTACCGGCGCATCGGCCTCCGCCATCTTCTGTGAAACCGTCAGGGTCACTCCAGCCGCCACCTCCTCGAACACATTGGTGCGCGAAGCCATCTGGATACCGTTGATGGTTGCTAGGGTGTCCTGTGCCTTGACAGATCGACTCATGCTGCCATTGGCGCCGCCATAAGCAAACTGCTGCAGACCTGCTCCTGATGCCTCCACCTTGAAAGCCGAATCAGCGCCTGTGGTCTTGGATTGCAGCACAAGACGCTCACCCGTGTGGTCCTTGAGCACGGTGGCGCTGACATCGCCTTTGGCGGCATTGATCTTGGCGGCGATCTTGGCCAGGGAGTCATCCTCTGCTGTAATGTTTACCTCGAAGCTGACTCCTTGGCCATCCTTGGTCTTGGGCTGAAAGTCACTGGAGACGCCCGCTTCACTCGTGCTGCCCCATTGACCCATGGTGATGGTCAGCTTGCCTGGTCCCAACGTAGTGCCGCTTTTCACCAGATCGGAGCCAATCGTCTGTCCTGCGGCCATCTGCGACACTTTTACGTCATAAGTCGCTTGCACCGCACTGGCTGTGGCCGTGCCTGTCACTTGGGCAGAGTTGGAGGAGGTCAGCGTATTGCCAAGCCAAGTGGCGGGCTTTGCCAGCTTGTCCACCTGATCCTGCAGATTGGAGATTTGCGACTTGAGCTGGCTAAAGGCCGAGATCTGGGTATTGATACCAGTGGCCTTGGTCTGCAGCGCCGCGATGGGCTTGGACTCCAGCGCCACCAGTTGTTTGACAATGGTTTCTACTTCCAGGCCGCTGCCAATGCCGACTGAGCTGATCGCCATATAAAACTCCCTCTGCGCAGGACCGCAAGCGTGTGGCAAGCCTGGTCTGCGTCATTGAACAAACGGCGCCTTTCGCGCCGTCTTTATGGACAGTACTACGCATTGTGTTTCGGCAAGCCGAAGCAGAACTTGAGTACAAAATGCCAAGTGCCAGTATCAGCCTTGCAGCAGCTTGAGCACTTGCTGTGGCAGCTGATTGGCCTGTGCGACCATGGCCGTGCCTGCCTGCTGCAGAATCTGTGTCCGGCTCAGATTGGCGGTTTCTGCGGCAAAGTCGGCATCCATGATGCGGCTACGAGATGCGGAGAGGTTTTCTGTGCCGACACTAAGGTTCTCAATTGTGCTTTCAAAGCGGCTTTGAACAGCACCCAAAGTGGCCCGTGCTCCATTGACTGCAGTCAATGCAGCATCCATCGCAAGAATTGCGTTATCAGCCTTGGTTGGGTCGCCAACACTAAGATCTGCAAAACCAGTCTTGGCCACACCTGCCGCATAAGCCGTACCTCCTGCAGCGGCTCCAGATACCCCTGCAGCAATTCCAGTTTGCTCACCCAGCTTGGTTGCGGGGGTCAAGCTCGTACCAACCGTGAAATCTCCAAACTTCGAGGTGAGGGACAGCTTGCCGCCAACGACGGATGCAGTGACTCCTGTCTCTTGGGTTTTGGCGTTGACTGCATTCATCAAGGCCATAGTCCGATCACCAGCAGTTGCTGTGGCGGGAACCTCAATATCTACCACAGCTCCTGTAGAGCCGTCCGCTCTGACGCCCTTGAGCGTGAATTCTCCCGCCCCTATTGCAGGAAAGCTTGGAGCTACGGCTGGCGTGCCATTGGCCAGACCGATAAACGTTGAGGCATTGGCAAACCCGCCCGCCGTACCGTAGGTATTTGTTAGTGTTGTGGTAAGAGCCGATCCATCTGCTTTTTGGAAGGCCAACGTGCCTGCTGTAGCGGTACCAGTCACAGTAACACCTGCGGCCGCCAGTGCATTCTTTACCGCAGCCGTGTTCAATTCCGTGTCAATGTTTGAAGCGGTCACTGTCTCGTTGCCTGCCGTCGCGGGCTTATCAATGACCGTTACCCCACCTACTTCAAACTTGAAAGTCTCGCCCGGAGCGCCAGCTGCTGCTGTGGTGAAATTACCCGATGGCCCTGTAGTAGTTGGCACTGCAGGTGTATATCCACCATTAGGAATAGCTCCAGTCACTGCAGCATCTGTGGAAGCGCTTGTCCAGTTTCCGAGCTTGTCGATATTCGCGTCGGCAATACCTGAAATACTGATGGTTTCGCCTTGATTGGCTCCCACCTGGAATGCCATATTGGTGAAGCTCCCGTCCAGAAGCTTTGTTCCGTTGAAGCTGGTTTGCTCTGCAATTCGGGTCACTTCAGCCTTCAGTTGCTGCACTTCCGCATCAAGAGCTGCTCTATCTTCAGCCGAGTTAGTGGCATTGCGGGACTGCACAGCCAGTTCTCGAATACGTTGCAGATTATTTCCCACAGAGCTCAGTGCACCTTCTGCAGTCTGCGCTAGAGAAATGCCGTCGTTCGCGTTGCGCATGGCTACTGTCAGGCCACGCACTTGTGTAGACATGCGCTCGGAAATAGCTAAACCCGCAGCATCATCCTTGGCACTGTTGATTCGCATGCCCGAGGAGAGACGCTGCATTGAGGTAGCCAGCTGGCTTTGGGACTTGCTCAGATTGCGCTGCGCATTGAGCGACTGGATATTGGTATTGATGATGGCTGCCATGGCGTGTGCTCCTGTTTCAAGCCAGTAAACCGGCGACGTACTAGCCGTTTTCACGACCAGCGACGGCGCTGGCCCACGTGACCGGAAACACGGACGAAGTCTGGTATTCCGGGTACGAGGATTGTTGGAGCAAGCGATGGCCCACATAAGACCGATAAGAGGCCTAAAGTCCCGCTATTTTTACAATTGGCGGTTGTCTATGGGGCACTCTGGACTGTGAATGCAGATGCAAAAAAGCCTCCCGAAGGAGGCTTTTTTCGTAGGTGAGTGGCGCCGATGTGGAATCGGCGCATTCTTGCTGAGATTAGCGCAGAAGGGACAGCACACCCTGGGGCAGTTGGTTGGCCTGGGCCACCATGGCGGTGCCGGCTTGCTGCAGAATCTGCGAGCGGCTCAGGTTGGCGGTTTCCGAAGCAAAGTCAGCGTCCATGATTCGGCTCTTGGAAGCCGACAGGTTCTCGCTATTCACGCTCAGATTGGACACCACCGATTCAAAACGGTTCTGCATGGCACCCAGGTCGGCGCGAGCAGAGTTCACCGATTTCAGGGCTGCATCCATGGCCAGGATAGCGTTATCTGCGCCTTGAACGGTTGAAATATCCAAGTCACCAAAGCCAGTCTTGTTGCTGCCGATCACAGCATCTACACCGGTGATCACCTTGCCCTTGGTAATGCCGTCGGTGCCAGTTGTTCCTGTCACGCCCAGCTTTATCTCTCCTGCACCTGCAGTCGTTGCTTCGATTTTGAAGCCAAAGTTGCCATCGGCGGTGACTTTGAATTTGTTCGCAAACTTGGTATCGCTTTCCAGCAAGGCCTGTACATCAGACACCAACTCGCCTTGCTTGCCGCTGTAGTCCTTGTTCAATGTCAGCGATAAGCCGCCTGTTGGAGTCAGTGTGTCAGTTACTGCGCCAACGGTATTTGTGATTGACAGAGTTACCGCAGTCGCAGCCGTTGCAGGGCGAGCGTCAGTGCCACTCACACTCACAGCATTATTTGTGATGCTGTTTGTGCCAGCAGGAGAGGCGGAGCCGACTGTTAGCTCGGTAACGGCAGGAGCCTTCGCGGTTGCGCCTGTAGCGGTCGTCTCAATCTTCAACTTCCCTGCCGTTTCTGTAACGGTATAAGTACCAGCAGAGGCAGTGTTTAGTTGGGTTTGAATCGCGGTGGCCACATCGGATGCAGCAGCAAGATTGGTATTCAGCGTAACTTGATGGCCGTCGACCTTGAAGCTCATGGCTGCATTGGTCTGACTGTAGTCGCCGCCGACCAGTACGTCGTTAGATGTGAAGCTCCCTTTTGTGGCAGCTGTTGCAGGAGTTGCACTCTGCGAGAGGTTTAGAGTGCTGAGTTGGCCTGTGCTGACGGATGCTTTTACGGCATCAGATGAAACGCTAGACCAGTTGCCGAGTTGGTCGATTTTTGCATTAGCAATGTCGGAAATGCTAATTGTTTGCCCTTGGTTGGCACCCACTTGAAATTTTTGTTCGGTGAAGGACCCATCCAGCAGCTTAGTGCCGTTAAAGGATGTGGTTTCTGCAACGCGGTCAATTTCTTCCTTGAGCTGAGTCACTTCCTTCTGCAGAGCCGCCCGGTCTTCGGTGGAGTTGGTGGCATTGCGCGATTGCACTGCCAGTTCACGGATACGCTGGAGGTTGCCACCAATGGTGCCCAGTGCACCTTCAGCAGTCTGGGCCAGCGAGACACCGTCGTTGGCGTTGCGCTGTGCCTGGTTCAGACCGCGAACCTGGGCGCTCATGCGTTCGGCAATGGCCAGGCCGGCTGCATCGTCCTTGGCGCTATTGATGCGCAAACCCGAAGACAGGCGCTGCATGGAGGTCGACAGCGAAGATTGCGAGGTGCCCAGGTTGCGCTGTGCGTTGAGCGACTGGATATTGGTGTTGATGGTCATTGCCATGATGCGAACTCCTTGATGCGATCAAAACGTCGCCGCCACAGTGACCTGAGACTTCTCAGGGTGGGCGGCGGCGGCAGCCCAATCCAGCACCCCAGCCTGCAGTTCCTTATGTTTTGCTGCTGTGGCTCGCTGGTGACAGGGCTTTGTTTCCCTGTTGAAGCTGTTATCGGAGCCATCCCACAAAAACTTTAGAGAGTTCTGCAAATATTTTTCGGGATGTAACAAATGCAGGGGCTTTGCCTTGCTTGCACACCGCCGGAGCCTTCACGTCGCTGCTTGGCTCGGAATTACCCTACATAACGACGGCTAGCTGCCGATCTAGCTTCCAAACGCCCAGCTTTTTGCACCTATGGCGGGGCTTCTGCAACTTCACAATCGGCACCATGCTTGTTCTCATCGGTTATATCGTCGCCTTCGGCTGCATCTTCGGCATGTATGTGCTGCACGGCGGCAGCGTGGGCGTTCTTGTCAAGGCGCTGCCGTTCGAGATGGTGACCATTGGCGGTGGCGCCCTGGGCGCTTTCATCGTCAGCAACCAGCCCAAGGTGCTCAAGGCCACAGCCAAGGCGATTCCCTCGGCGCTCAAGCCCTCGCGCTATAACAAGGCGCGCTATATGGAAGTGATGGCGCTTCTGTACGAGCTGCTGCAGAAGGCGCGCAAGGAAGGCCTGATGTCGATCGAGTCCGATGTGGAAGATCCGCAGTCCTCGACGGTGTTTCAGAACTATCCGCAGCTGATGGCCGACCACCATGTCGTCGAGTTCCTGACTGACTATCTGCGCATGATGGTCTCGGGCAATCTCAACTCGCACGAGATCGAGGCGCTGATGGACAGCGAAATTGAAGCCCATCATGCCGAGGCCCACGCGCCGGTGATGGCACTGAATCGTCTGGCGGGCGCCTTGCCTGCCTTCGGCATTATTGCGGCCGTGCTGGGTGTGGTGAACACCATGGCTTTCGTGGGACAGCCCCCTGCGGTGCTGGGCGGCATGATTGCCTCGGCGCTGGTGGGTACCTTCCTCGGGATCTTGCTGGCCTATGCGCTGGTGGAACCCATGGCTGCGCTGCTGGAGCAGCGTGCCCAGGATGCGGCCAAGGAGTTCGAGTGCATCAAGGCGACGCTTTTGGCCAGCATGCAGGGCTACAACCCGGGCACGGCCATCGAGTTCGGCCGCAAGGTGCTGTTCTCCACCGAGCGTCCAGGCTTTCTGGAGCTGGAGTCGCACGTCAAGGGTAAGAAGTGATGAGTGCCCGCTCTCGCGAGGATCTAGTGATGGAGCGCTGCCATGGCTGACAAGAAGCTGCAGCCCATCATCATCAAGCGCGTCAAGAAGACTGCCCATGCACACCATGGTGGTGCCTGGAAGATTGCCTATGCCGACTTTGTGACGGCGATGATGGCCTTCTTCCTGCTGATGTGGCTGCTGGGCTCGACCGCTCAGGGCGAGCTGCAGGGGATTGCCGCGTATTTCAATTCGCCGCTGAAGGTGGCCATGTCTGGCGGCAGCGGTGCGGGCAACAGCTCCAGCATCGTGCCCGGCGGCGGCAACGACCTCTCCAAGGTGCATGGCCAGGTGCGCCGCTCCGAGTCCGAAGACAATGCCAACCGCCGCTCCAGCCAGGCCATGGGCCGGGCCGATGAGTCCGCACGCGACGCACAGCGCCTGCATGCGCTCAAGGCCAAGGTGGACAGCATGATTGCCAACAATGCGCGCCTGAACGAGTTCCGCTCGCAGATTCGCACGGAGATCACGCATGACGGCCTGATGATTCAGATCGTCGATGACCAGAACCGCCCCATGTTCGATAGCGGCAGTGCCGTGGTCAAGCCCTATATGCGGGACATCCTGCGCGAGATCGGTGCGGCCATGGGCAATGCGGAAAATCGCATCAGTCTCTCAGGCCACACCGATGCTGCGCCCTACGGCAATGCCGATCGCGGCTATAGCAACTGGGAGCTGTCGGCCGACCGCGCCAACGCCTCGCGCCGCGAGCTGGTGGCTGCCGGCATGCCGCTGGACAAGCTGGCGCGTGTAGTTGGCATGGCCAGCAGCGACCTGCTGCTGCCCGAGGAGCCGCGTGCCGCGCAGAACCGCCGCATCACCATTACCGTGCTGACCAAGGAGGCCGAGCGCCGTGTGCTGGGCAACGACAAGGAGCGCAGTACGGAGCAGGTGACCAGTGCCGAGGAAGCTGCCAGCACGATCAACCAACCCAAGGCCCGGCGCGCAGTACCCAGCGCTGTCGACAGGCAGTCTCTGGATGCCAAGGAAGAGTTTGTTGTAACAAACCCTGAAGTTGCCACGGAGACTGTCGAAAAGCCTGACAATGCACGTCCAATGCCGGGAGGTTGACAAATTGTTACCATCACGGCTGAAAACTTGTTCCCACGCACCTATTCCGACCGAAAGGGCCTCTCGTGGCTAATGCCCTGCGATTTTTGATTGTTGACGACTTCTCCACCATGCGCCGCATCGTGCGCAATCTGCTCAAGGAGAGTGGCTTTGCCGATGCCGATGAAGCCGAAGATGGTGTGGTTGCCATCACCAAGCTGCGTGCTAGCAAGTTTGACTTTGTGGTGACCGACATCAACATGCCGAACATGAACGGCTTTCAGCTGCTGAGCGAAATCAAGCAGGATGAAAAGCTCAAGCATCTGCCGGTGCTGATGGTGACCGCCGAAGCCCGCAAGGAAGATATCGTGGCTGCCGCCCAGGGCGGCGCGGCCGGCTATATCGTCAAGCCCTTCACCAAGGCCACGCTGGAAGAGAAGGTCAATCTCATCATCAAGAAACTCGATCTCTGAGCCATGAGCAGCGACCAGGCTTCCGCCAACGTCCACTACAAGATTGGCGTGCTCACACGCCAGTTGCATAACTCGCTCAATGAGCTGGGTTATGCGGATCGTTTGCGCGGCAGTGCGGGGGAGCTTCCCGATGCGCAAAGCCGTCTGTCCTATATCGCCCGTCTGACGGGGGAAGCTGCCAACAAGGTGCTGGGTCAGGTCGAAGTGACTCAGAACCGCCAGGATGCGCTGGCCGAGCGCACTCGCGCCATGCGTGCAGAACTCATCAAGGATCCGGTGGCCGCGGTGGCCAAGGGGCGCGTGATGAACTATCTGCAGGAGGTGGAAGAGGGCACGGAGCAGACCAATAGCCATCTGACCGAGATCATGATGGCGCAGGATTTCCACGATCTCACGGGCCAGGTAATTGCTCGTGTGGTGGCACTTGCGGCCGATCTGGAGTCGCAGCTGCTGGAGTTGCTGATCCAGACTTCGCCGGATGCTGCGCAGGCACCGGCCCTGGCGCCTGTGGAAGCCGCGCAGCCCAAGCTGGCCGGCCCGGTGGTGGATCCCGAAAACACGGCAGATGTGGTGACCTCGCAGTCCCAGGTGGATGATTTGCTGGCCAGTCTTGGCTTCTAA
Source organism: Comamonas sp. NyZ500 (assembly GCF_016772095.1). NCBI lineage: Bacteria > Pseudomonadati > Pseudomonadota > Betaproteobacteria > Burkholderiales > Comamonadaceae > Comamonas > Comamonas sp. NyZ500. Next base: position 123,865 of record NZ_JAEIJE010000013.1, read on the forward strand.
AAACATAGCTGCCTGTGTTTTGTAGATAGGCGTTTGAGCGCAAAAAGCCCGATCTTTAAATGGATCGGGCTTTTTTTATTGGGCGTTGCCAGGCGGGCAGGGTGGGCGGAGCGCAAAAAGCCCGCATGTCATCACAACATGCGGGCAAGCCTTGGAGGGCAATCTGCCTTTTGAGCGGTGTGCGGCGTTGCGCCGATCACACCTGCATATTCATCACATCGGAATAGGCCTGCACCAGGCGGTTGCGCACATGCAGCGTGGCCTGAAAGCCGATCTGCGATTTCTGCATGGCCACCATGGTCTGCTCCAGGCTGACGGCGGGGTTTTCCAGCTGCACTTCGCGCTGCAGCTGGCCGGAATGGTTTTGAGCGGCGCTCACCGATTGCAGTGCATTTTGCAGAGCCTGACCAAAGCCGCCGGCCACGGGCGCAGTGCCGGCGCTGCCGACCTTGGTGAGCTGGTTGCCCAGCTGGGCGGGGTTGATTGCTGGGATCTTCAGGTCCATATCTTTATCCAACTGGCTTGGTGAGTTGGAGGTGATCGTAGGTTTTTCGCGTGATCGCAGACGGGCAATAAGTGGGTGAATCGGCTTGCTTATCGGGGGAACGCCGCCGGCCCGAGTCCGAATAATCCACTGGACGCTAGACCTCGTGTGGGGTCTGACACCATGGAATCAAGATGTCTGCTGTAGCTGAAGTACCTGTCCCCAATGCCGTGCCCGGTGCCACGTATGCGCCCCGCCCTGCGCTTGCGCAGCGCTGGAATGCGCTCGACCGTGGCCAACGTCTTCGCTGGGGCGCGCTGGCGGCCTTGGTCGCAGTGGGCCTGGTGGCGGCGGCGGTGTTCTATCGCCAGCCTGACTACAAGCTGCTGTTCTCCAACGTCAGCGACAAGGATGGCGGTGCCATCGTGGCGCAGCTGACGCAGATGAACGTGCCCTACAAGTACAGCGAGGGCGGCGGCGCCATTCTCATCCCCGCAGACCGTGTGCACGATGTGCGCCTGAAGCTGGCCACGCAAGGCCTGCCCAAGGGGTCGGTGACAGGCTTCGAGCTGATGGAGAACAGCAAGTTCGGCATCACCCAGTTTCAGGAACGCCTCAACTTCCAGCGCGGCCTGGAAGGCGAGCTGACGCGCTCCATCCTGGCGCTCAATGCCGTGCAGAGTGCCCGCGTGCATCTGGCCCTGCCCAATCAGAACGGATTCTTCCGCGAGCAGCAAAAGCCTTCGGCTTCCGTGCTGCTGAGCCTGCATCCGGGGCGCATGCTGGACCGTGCCCAGATCGCGGGCATCGTGCATCTGGTGGCCTCCAGCGTGCCCGAGATGGAGCCTGCTGCCGTCAGCGTGGTGGACGACACCGGCAAGCTGCTGTCGCAGTCGCCTGACGGCAATGCCGGCGGCGTGGACATGCAGCAGTTCCTCTACACCCAGCAGGTGGAGCAGCAATATGTGCGCCGCATTCTGGATATTCTGGAGCCCGTGGTCGGCAAGAACAATGTGAAGGCCCAGGTTTCGGCCGAGCTGGACTTCAGCCAGACCGAATCGACTTCCGAACAGCATCGTCCCAACCAGTCTGCAGACGGCGGGGCCGTGCGCAGCCAGCAGGTGATGGAAACCAATGGCGAGAAGACGGCCACTCCACCTACCGGCGTGCCTGGCGCGACCAGCAACCAGCCACCTCAGAACTCCACCGCGCCCATCAACGGTGCCAATCCTGCGCCGCAGGCCGCTGGTGCAGGCCAGGGCAATGGCCAGGGCAACAAGCGCGAGTCCATCACCAATTACGAAGTGGACAAGACCGTCAGGGTCACACGCGGCAGCACCGGCACCGTCAAGCGCCTGACGGCTGCGGTGGTGGTCAATGCACCGCTGGCGGCGGCGGCCGGCACCGATGCGGCGACAGCGGCAACGGCAGCCGCAGTCAGCTCCGGCCTGCGCCCACTGACAGCCCAGCAGCAGGAGCAACTGCTCACGCTGGTGCGCGAAACCGTGGGCTATAGCGCCGACCGAGGCGACTCGGTGAACCTGGTCAGCGCTCCCTTCATGGACAGCGGTGCCGCACCGGCCGAGCTGCCGATGTGGAAGGACCCCGAAATTCAGGCCATGGCCAAGAGCCTGGGCGTGCCGATTGCGCTGGCGCTGTTTGGAGCCCTGGTGTTGCTGGGCCTGGTGCGCCCCTTGCTCAAGGGACGCAATACCGGCCCCGGCGGCCAGCTCAATGCCATTGAAGCCGAGGCGCTGGATCGCCCCGCACTGCCCGGCCCTGCGAAGGAGCTGTCTCCGACCAAGGAGCAGGAACGACTGGATCAGGCCCGTCATCTGGCCAAGCAGAACCCGATCGCGGTGGCGAACATCGTGAAGACATGGATTAACGGAGAGGGGTGACGAAGTCACCCCCTGAGGCGCGTTGCGCCTTCCCCCTCTCTCTTTGGGAGGGGGACGATGCCCTCGCTGCGGGGCGGCGGGGCCGCCTAGGCCCTTGCTCGGCATCCCCGGCATGGGACGGTTGAATAACTAGTAGAGAGTTTTGAATATGGACGATAGAGGTCTGAACGACGCTGCCATCTTGCTGGTCTCCCTCGGTGAGGAAGAAGCGGCCGAGGTGTTCAAGCACCTCACGCCCAAGGAAGTGCAGAAGCTGGGCGAGACGATTGCCCGCATGCGTGGCGTGACGCGGGAAAAGGTGGATTTCGTGATCGACCGCTTCACCAGCGATGCCGCGTCGCAGAGTCTGCTGGTCGACGATGCCAGCGACTATGTGCGCTCGGTGCTCAAGCGTGCCCTGGGCGATGACAAGGCGGCGCTGCTGATCGACCGCATCATGCAGGGTGGAGACATCTCGGGCATTGAAAGCCTGAAGTGGATGGATCCGCTGTCGGTGGCCGAGCTGCTGCGCGGTGAGCATCCGCAGATCGTGGCGGCGATTCTGGTGCACCTGGAGTATGAGCAGGCTGCGGCCGTGCTGATGCAGTTCCCCGATCGCGCGCGCAGCGAGGTCATGCTGCGCGTGGCCACGCTGGAAGGCATTCAGCCCACGGCGCTCAAGGACTTGAACGAAGTGCTGTTCAAGGTGCTGGCGGGTGGCGACAAGGTGCGCAAGACCTCGCTGGGCGGCGTCAAGACCGCGGCTGAAATGCTCAACCAGATGGGCGGCAATGCCGATGTGGCGGTGCTCGATACCATCCGCAACTACGACCCCGAGCTGGCGCAGAAGATCATGGACAAGATGTTCGTCTTCGATGATCTGGTCAAGCTCGACGACCGCTCGGTGCAACTGGTGCTGCGCGAGGTCGTGTCCGAGACGCTGATCGTGGCGCTCAAGGGCGGCTCCATGGAAGTGCGCGACAAGATCCTGGCCAATATGTCCATGCGTGCGGCCGAGTCGCTGCGCGAGGACCTGGAAGGCCGTGGCCCCATGCGTCTGTCCGAAGTGGAAGCCCAGCAGAAGGAAATCCTCAAGGTCGTGCGTCGTCTGGTCGAGGAAGGCCAGGTAACCATCGGCAGCGGTCCGGAGGACAGCTATGTCTAAGGGCCAGCCTCCGCGCTCGCACTCGCGCTTTATCCCGCAGGAAGAGATCGACGACAGCACCGTGGTGCAATGGCGCTTCGGCGCGGTGGACGCACAGGATCGCGGCGTTTTCGCGCCAGCACAGCAAGCGGCTTTCATACCGGCGGGAGTAGAGCATTTCAACGGTTTTTCCCCCTCGATTGCCCATCAACCGCAGGCGCAGCCCGAGGTGCAGGCTGTGGAGCAGGTGGAGCCAGCTGCCCCGGCTTTCGACGAGGAGCAACTGCAGCAGATGCTGGAGCAGGCACGAGCCGAGGGTCATGCACAGGGCCTGGCCGAAGGCCGCACCCAGACCCAGCAGCAATGGCAGCAGCATCTGGACGACCATATCAACGGTGCGGGCCGCGAGAGTGCGCAGCGTGTCGATGGCGTGTTGCAGGGCCTGGAAGACAACTTCAAGCAGCTGCAGTCGGGCATGGCCCAGGAGCTGCTGAACCTGGCTTGTGACATCGCACGCCAGGTGGTGCGCCAGGAGCTGCGCAGCCAGCCCCAGGCCTTGCTGCCCGTGATTCGCGAGGCGCTGGACATGCTGGTCGACGAGAGCCGCCCGGTGACTGTGCGTCTGAACCCTGCAGACTTTGAACTGCTCGACGAGGCCCTGCGTGCCGAGCATGGTGCGCACAGCCGCATCCAGTGGCTGGGTGATGCCTCGATCTCCTCCGGCGATGTCAAGGTGGAGTCGGGGGGGGCCGAGATCGACGGCGGTCTGGACAAGCGCTGGCGTCGTGCCGTGGCAGCTCTGGGCCTGGTCTCCACCTGGTATGACGGAGACAAGGCATGAACCCCTGGCAGCAGTTCATGAGCCAGGCGCGCGCACGTTACGCCGAGCCTGTGCCGCTGGAGTGCCAGGGCCGTCTGACCCGGCTGACCGGCATGGTGCTGGAGGCTTCCGGGCTGCGTGTGCCCGTGGGGGCGCAATGCCATATTCATCAGCATGGACAGGAGCCTGTGCTGGCCGAGGTGGTCGGCTTCGCCGGCGAGCGCGCCTTTCTGATGCCTGCGGGCGATATTCAGGGTCTGTCCAGCGGAGCCATGGTGACGCCGGCAGCCCCCTTTGTTCCCGTGCCCCAGCTGGGCGTGGTGGAGACCGAGAAAGTCAGCCAGACCGTGGGCGTGCTGCGCCTACCCATGGGGGATGGCTTGCTGGGGCGGGTGGTGGATTCGCAAGGCATTCCACTGGACCATGCGGGCGAGCTGGGTAGCGTGGTTCCCGAGGTGCTGGATCGCAACCCCATCAACGCCATGGACAGGGACCCCGTGCGCGAGTCGCTGGATACCGGTGTCAAGGCGCTGAACGCGCTGCTGACCGTGGGGCGCGGCCAGCGTCTGGGTCTGTTTGCCGGCTCGGGTGTGGGCAAGTCCGTGCTGCTGGGCATGATGGCGCGCTACACCCAGGCCGATGTGATCGTGGTGGGTCTGATCGGCGAGCGTGGCCGCGAGGTCAAGGAGTTCGTCGAGGACATTCTGGGTGCCCAGGACCGCAGCCGTGCCGTGGTCGTGGCCGCTCCCGCCGATGCGCCGCCGCTGCTGCGCATGCAGGGCGCCAGCTACGCCACGGCGATTGCCGAGCATTTTCGCGACAAGGGCAAGCATGTGCTGCTGCTCATGGATTCCTTGACCCGCTATGCCATGGCCCAGCGCGAAATCGCCCTGGCCATCGGCGAGCCGCCGGCCACCAAGGGCTATCCGCCGTCCTGTTTTGCCAAGCTGCCAGCGCTGGTGGAGCGCAGCGGTAACGGCCTGCATGGCGTGGGCTCGATCACGGCCTTCTACACCGTGCTGTCCGAAGGTGACGATCAGCAGGATCCGATTGCCGATGCGGCCCGCGCCATTCTCGACGGCCACGTCGTGCTCTCGCGGGCGCTGGCCGAGACAGGACATTACCCGGCCATCGACATCGAACAGTCGGCTTCGCGTGTCATGCACAACGTGGTCTCGCGCGAGCATTTCGAGCTGGCACGCCGCTTTCGCGCCGTCTATTCGCGCTATCAGAAGGGGCGCGATCTGGTGCAGGTCGGCGCCTATGTCTCAGGCTCCGATCCGCAACTGGACGAGGCGATTGCGCTGCAGCCCGCCATGACCGGGTTTCTGCAGCAAAGCATGTTTGAAAGCTCCAGCATGGAGCAAAGCCTGGCCGGCATGGCGCAAGCCATGCAGCGGGGCTGAGCATCAACGGGTTAGCCAGAGGGAGAGTCGCAGATGTCGTCCTTGAATGCCTTGAACGTCGCCATTGAAGCCGCAGAACGCAAGCGTGACGCGGCCCGCACCACCATGCAGGAGCGCCAGCGTGCTCAGCAGGCGGCGCAGGCCCAGATGGATCAGCTGCAGGGCTATGTCCTGGAGATGCAGGCGCGCTGGGGGGCCCAGGAAGGGCTGGCCGTGCAGCCCGAGGTCATGCATCACCAGTATCAGTTCATGGAGCGTCTGCAGCACGCCATCGGTTTGCAGACCCGTGTGGTGGCGGACCAGGGCATTCGGCTGGAGACCGCGCGTCAGGCCCTGCTGGCGGCCGAGCTGCGTGTGACCAGTCTGCAGAAGGTGGTGCAGGCTCGCCGCCGTGATGTGGCTCTGGCCCAGATGCGGCGCGAGCAAAAAGATACCGACGAGCGCGCCACCATGGCATTTTTTCGACGCAGCTTCGGCCTGCAACTTCAGGAGGCCTGAGCATGGCGGAAACCAGAATTGATGGCCCGCGCAGCGGCGAAGCGCGCACCGGCAAGGCCATGGCGCAGTCCATGAACTCGGCCAAAAGCGCTACGGCTGCGGCAGGCGAGCCCGGCCAGGGATTTTCATCGCTGCTGGCATCGCTGGACGGATTCGTGTCTGCAGGCCTGCCGCAGACGGCGCTGCAGCCTGCCGAGGTGTCGGACGCGAAGCTGGCACCAGGCGAGCACGATGCGCTGCTGATCGCTCAAGGTCATGCGCCGTGGATGAGTCTGGTCGGACAGACCGCGCAGCTGGATGGGCAGGGGGACGCCGATCTGCGCCAGGGCGTGGCCACCGACTTTCTTTCAGGCAGAGGCCATGCCGCGCAACTGGCTCATCGCCAGGCTTTGCAGCCCGGGTCCGAGCAGGCGCATGCCGCATTCATGGGCAAGGATTTTCAATCAAATCAAGCCCAAACGTATACGACGCAAACGCAAGCAGCTATTAATTCTGATGCGGCTGTCTTGCAGCCGCAGCAGGACGCAGTCGCGCAGGGGCAGGACAGCGGGCACAGCGCGCTGGCTTCGGTGACTGAAGATGCGCCTGCTGCGCGCGTCGAGCCTGCTGTGCACAAGGCGCAGGCATTGCAGCAGCAGGGCATCAGCCTGCAGGGCATGACGGCTGTGCAGCCCCAGGCCCTGGAAGGTCTCAAGGATTTGCTGCGTGCGGCCCGCTCACCCCAGCAGGATGAAGCTGCGCCACAGGGCAAGACGGCGGCAGTGCAGGGTGGGGCCGACCTGCAGGCCGTAGCGGCTGCCGTAGGGGCAGCCATGGGAGCAGCGAGCGCGGGCATGCAGGGCGGCGGTCAGAACAGCTCCGACTTCGGCCAGAGCCTGGCGGGGCAGGATGCCGCACCTACAGAGCGTGAGCAGGAAGTGTCCGAGCAGGTGGCCTTCTGGGTGCATCAGAAAACGCAGAATGCCGCGCTGTCGATCCAGCATGAGGGCAAGGCTATCCAGGTCCAGGTGCAGCTGAACGGCCAGGAGGCTCATGTGCGCTTTGCCGCAGGCGATGAGCAGGCACGTCAGCTGCTGGCCGACGGTCAGGCTCAGCTGCGCGAGCTTTTGCAGGCCCAGGGGCTGAATCTGAGCGGCGTCAGCGTGGATGCGGGCGGTGCCGATGCCCGGTCCGGAGGCGACAGCCAGGGCGATGACGTCCAGCGCGGCCAGGCCAGGGTGGCCCGGGTCTCGGTCAATGCTGCCGAGCTGCCCATGAGTGCGGCCAGCGCACGCAATGGCGCGCGGCCGGTGCAGTCCGGTGTGGATCTTTTCGTGTAAATGATCAGAGCCGGCTCACGGAAACAGTGAGCCGGACATGGTGCGAAACCCGGAATGAAGCCGGGTTTCGCGCTTTTATTCGGGCAATGGTCAGAAGGGCGGGCGGCGAATAATTCAGGCGTGGATCTTCCGTGTCGCGGCAATGGCTGCGGGGTGGATGCAGTCCCCCACTCTTGAGGAATACCCGCCGTGTCAGCCAATCCCAATGCCGCCCCTGTTGCACCTGCTCCTGCCAAAAGCAAGAAGCTGATCGTCATCGTGGCCATCGTTGCCGTGCTGGCCATCGTGGCTGCCGCAGCCTATGTGCTGATGATGCAGCGCCAGCACAGCAGCGCCGATGGCGAAGAAGAAGTCAGCGCCAAAGCCACAGTGCCCACTTTCTTGCCGCTGGACAATATGGTGGCCAATCTGGCTGACCCCGGCGGCGATCGCTTTGTGCAACTGGGCATCACGCTGGAGCTGGCCGATGAGAAGACGGCTTCCACTGTCAAGCAGTACCTGCCCAGCATCCGCAACGGCATTCTGATGCTGGTGTCCCAGCGCACGGCCGACGAGCTGCTGGCGCGCGAGGGCAAGGAAAAACTGGCCGCCGACATTCTCACCGAGGTCTCCGCGCCGCTGGGCTTTGGCCCGGGCGCCAAGAAGCGCTCGCGCGACGATGAGGACGCCGACGAAGACAGCCCGCGTGCCAATCGCAAGGGGCCTGTGCGTCGTGTGCTGTTCTCCAGCTTCATCATTCAGTAAGCAGGGGGAGTGCATGAGCGATTCTTTTCTCTCCCAGGAAGAGGTTGATGCTCTTCTTGAAGGCGTTACCGGCGAAAGCCAGCGCTCCGAGGTGGTGGAGGTCGATCTCGGCCAGGTCCGCAGCTACGACATCTCCAGCCAGGAACGCATCGTGCGTGGGCGCATGCCCACCATGGAAATCGTCAACGAGCGCTTTGCCCGCAACTTCCGCATCGGCCTGTTCAACTTCATCCGCCGCAGCCCCGAGGTTTCCGTTGGGACGGTGACGGTGCAGCGCTACAGCGCCTTCCTGCGCGAGCTGGCCGTTCCCACCAATTTCAACATCATGGCCATTCGCCCGCTGCGCGGCAATGGTCTGATCGTCTGCGATCCCTCGCTGGTGTTCGGTGTGATCGACACGCTGTACGGCGGCACGGGTCGCCTGCAGACCCGCATCGAGGGGCGCGACTTCTCGACCACCGAGCAGCGCGTGATCAACCGCATGGTCAATGTGATCTGCGAGGAATACAAAAAAGCCTGGCACGGCATCTATCCGCTGGAGCTGGCCTATCAGCGCTCGGAAATGCAGCCGCAGTTCGCCAACATCGCCACGCCCAGCGAAATCGTGGTCTCCACGGCTTTTCAGCTGGAGATCGGCGATATCTCGGGCTCCATCCACATCTGCATGCCTTATGCGACGTTGGAGCCGATTCGCGATGTGCTGTATTCGTCGACTCAGGGCGATGCCATCGAGGTGGATCGCCGCTGGGTCAAGGTGCTGACGCGGGAGATTCAGGCCGCCGAGGTCACGCTGGTGGCCGAGCTGGCCCGCGCCGATGCCACGGTGGAGCAACTGCTGGCCATGCGCCCAGGTGACTTTATCGAGCTCGACCGCGAGCCGCTGATTCGCGCCTCCATTGGTGGGGTGCCGGTTTTCGAGTGCCAGTACGGCACGCACAACGACAAATATGCAATCCGCGTGGAACGCAGCCTGCGCGGCGGCGAGACCAGCTGGATGGGAGAGAAGCATGGCAATTGACGACAACAACAAGCCCGCGGGTGACGATCCGTTCTCCGGCTGGGCCGAGGCGCTGGAAGAGCAGCGTCAGCATGACCAGGCCGTCGAAGGCCCCGATCTGTCCGATCAGGGTGGGCCGCTGGCGGGCGATGCCGCTCGCAGCTATGGCGATGTGCCGGTGCACGATATCAACATGGTGCTGGACATTCCGGTTCAGCTGTCCGTGGAACTGGGCCGCACCAAGGTGCCCATCAAATACATTCTGCAACTGGCTCAGGGCTCGGTGGTGGAGCTCGATGCTCTGGCCGGCGAACCCATGGACGTGCTGGTCAACGGCTACCTGATCGCCCAGGGCGAGGTGGTGGTGGTCAATGACAAGTTCGGTATCCGTCTGACGGACGTGGTGACACCGTCCGAGCGTCTGCGCCGGGTCAGTCGTGGTTGAGAACACGGCCAACTCTGCGGCTGCGGCCCCCTCCATGTGGCCCACGCTGCTGCTGGTCGTCCTGTTCGTGGCGGTCATGGCGGCATTGCCCTGGCTGGTGCGTCGTCTGCAGCAAAAAAACCTCCTGCCCCGTGGCATGGGGATGGCCCGTGGTGTCGCCTCAGTTCCGACGCAGGTGCTGGGCACGCTGGCCATTGGCCCGCAGCAGCGGGTGGTGACCGTGCAACTGGGTGAAGGGGAGCAGGCCGTGCGCCTGGTGCTTGGTGTGACGGCGCAGCAGATCCAATGTTTGCATGTGCTGCAAGACCCGTCCGCATCTTTGCAATCCGCCCGTGCAGCCCATTCACCTGCCGTCTCATCGTTCACCGACTCGCTGATGCGCGCGCAGGCCGACGAAGCGGCCCGGAATTCTGGAAATGTCTAAATTCGTCTCTCGTGCTGCTGCCGCTGTCCTGCTGGCCATGCCCCTGATGGCCGCAGCCCAGGGCGCACCCGCCAGTCTGCCGCTGCTGGTAGGCCAGGGCGCGGGCGGCACCAGTTATTCGGTGCCCATCCAGACACTGCTGTTTTTCACGGCGCTGTCGTTCCTGCCCGCCATCTTGCTGTTGATGACGGGCTTTACCCGCATCGTCATCGTGCTGAGCCTGCTGCGCCAGGCGCTGGGCACGCAGTCCGCGCCGCCCAATCAGGTGGTGATCGGTCTGTCGCTGTTTCTCACCATGTTTGTGATGGGGCCGACGCTGGACAAGGTCTATCAGGACGCCTATCTGCCCTATACGCAAAACAGCATCAGCTTCGAGCAAGCCATGGAAAAGGCCGAAGCCCCCATGCGCGGCTTCATGCTCAAGCAGACGCGCCAGTCGGACTTTGCGTTGTTCAAGCGCCTGGCCAAGCTGGATGCGAATGTCACGGCAGAAACAGCACCTCTGCGTGTGCTGGTGCCGGCCTTTGTGACCAGCGAGCTGAAAACGGCTTTTCAGATCGGCTTCATGATCTTCATTCCGTTTCTGGTCATCGACATGGTGGTGTCTTCCATCCTCATGTCGCTGGGCATGATGATGCTTTCGCCCGTGCTGGTGGCCCTGCCTTTCAAGCTCATGCTGTTTGTGCTGGCCGATGGCTGGAACCTGATCATCGGCTCTCTGGCGGCGAGCTTTGCGACATGAGATCCCCCCTGAGGCGCTTGCCTAGGCGGCCCCGCGCCTTCCCCCAAGGGGACGACACCTTCGGTGCGGGGCGGCCCTTCCTCGGTGTCTCGCACATTGAGCCGCGGCGGTTGCAAGCGTATTGGATTCATTGAATTTTTAAGAGAACGTCATGACCTCTCAGTTTGTTCTGACCTTTGGCCGCGAGGCGCTGACCCTGCTGCTCATGATCTCCATGCCGGTGCTGGGCGTGGTCATGGGCGTGGGTCTGCTGGTGAGCGTCTTTCAGGCCGTGACCCAGGTGCATGAGGCCACGCTGGCTTTTGTGCCCAAGCTCATCGCCGCCGTGCTGGTGTTTGCCGTGGCAGGGCCGTGGATGCTGTCCACGCTGGTGGATTTCATTCGTCGCACCATAGAGAGCATTCCAGGTTCGGTGGGATGATTTCCTTTAGCGAAGCGCAGATTGCCGCCTGGCTCTCGCCACTGATCTGGCCGTTTGTGCGCGTGCTGGCGCTGTTCACCACGGCGCCCGTGTTTTCTCAGAAAGCCATTCCCATGCGACTCAAGGTGGGGCTGGCTTTTCTGGTTGCGCTTTGCGCGCAGCCGGTGCTGGGCGAGCAGACGGTGGTCAGCATTGCCTCGGCCCAGGCACTGGGCACTCTGGTGCAGCAGGTAGTGATAGGTCTGTCCGTGGGTTTTGCCGTGCGCCTGGTGATGGCGGCCATTGAAGTCGCCGGTGAAGTGGTGGGTCTGCAGATGGGCCTGAACTTCGCGTCTTTCTTCGATCCGACCAGCAATGCCCAGCTCAGTGCCGTGGCGCGCTTCATGGTGCAGATCGCCACCTTGCTGTTCATCGTCATCAATGGTCATTTGCTGGTGTTGATGGCGGTTCTCAAGAGCTTTGAGGCATTCCCCGTCGATGGCAACTTTCTGCAGGCCATCTCCCAGATGCGGATCCACGAGATGGGCAGTGCCGTTTTTGCCAGCGCTTTCTGGATTGCCCTGCCCATGATTGCCATGCTGCTCTTCGTCAACCTGGTGCTGGGCATCATCTCCCGTGTCGCGCCGCAGATGAATATCTATGCCGTGGGCTTTCCTGTCACCTTGACTGTGGGGCTGCTGGGCCTGACGGCGACCCTGCCTTTGCTGGAGCAGCCCCTGGTGGCCTTGCTCCAAAAGGGGATGGCAGTCTTCGGGGTTTAGTGCGAAAACTATCTTTTTGATAGCATGGTGCGCTTTGTGGAACAGGGATAAGACCCGCTTTTGCCTCAAGCGAAAAAACTGACTCGATGCGGGCGCGCAAGCCAGTGATGGCCATCCAGCGCATGGTCCGCCGCGCGGCTCAGGGCGTATCTATCAGTCCGTTCTTGATGGCATAGGCGGTCAGCTCCGCGTTGCTGCCCATGCCCAGCTTCTCCAGCACCCGTGCCCGGTACACGCTCACCGTCTTGGGGCTGAGCATCAACTCCTGCGCAATATCGGTCTGGCGCTGACCGCTGGCAATCTTCAGCAGCGTCTGCATCTCGCGCTCGGACAAGGTTTCATGCGGCACGGGAGCGGCAGGCTGGGCCAGGCTGTCGGCCAGCATCTGGGCCACTTCGGCAGTCAGGTATTTGCGTCCGCTGTGGACGGTGCGCACGGCGTCGATCAGCAGCACCGGATCCCCCGCCTTGTTGGCATAGCCGGCCGCGCCGGCCTTGATGCTGCGCAAGGCGTACTGGTCTTCGGGATACATGGAGACCATGATGACGCGGATCTGCGGATGCGTCTCGCGCACGCTGGCCAGCACTTCCAGGCCGCTGCGGCCCGGCATATTGATGTCCAGCAGCAGCACATCGCAAGCTGCATCGCGCAGTTGCTCACGCAGTTCGGCATAGCTGCCGGCTTCTGCGGTGACGCTGATGTCCGTCGCCTCTGCCAGGGTGTCGCGTATGCCCCGGCGCAAAATGGCATGGTCGTCGCACAGCACCACGTGAATCAAGGTCGCTCTCCCAGGAAGTCAGATGGCAGACCGGACAAGCGCGTGGTTGGGTGGCTCATGCCTGGATCTCTGCCAGAGGAATGGTGAGAATGATAGAGGTTCCTCGGCCGGGGTGGCTACTCACATCCAGCCAACCTTGAATTGTTCGCGCGCGCTCACTTAGACCTCGAAGTCCGAAAGACTGAGGCTTTTTGCGATCATCCTGGCTCAGACCTACCCCGTTATCTGTTACTTCCAGTGTCAAAAAACCCTCGTGGTCGGACAAATCCAGCGTCACCTGGCTGGCTTGTGCGTATTTGCTGATATTGGTCAAGGATTCCTGTGCCGTTCGGTAGACCACCACCTGCTGCTCGGGTGCTATTTCCATATGCTCACGGCTGGTGTGCAACCGGGCTGGTATGCCTGTGCGGCGCTCGAAGTCCTGGGCCAGCCATTGCACGGCGGCCACCAGTCCCTGATCCAGCACGGGCGGGCGCAGGTTCTGCATGATGCGCTGGCTGGCGCCCAGGGCGTGTTCCAGCATCTCCAGTGCCGATCTGGCATGCTCGCGCTGCTTGCCCTCGGGGCTGTTGCGGATCAGCCAGGCCAGATCAAACTTGACGGCAGTGAGCGAGCCGCCTATGTCATCGTGAATCTCGCGCGAGATATTGGCGCGCTCCTGCTCGATGCTGGTGTGCAGATGTTCGGTCAGCTCGGCCAGGCGCTTTTCGGACTCTGCCAGCTGCAGTGCGGCGCGACGGCGGGCTCGCCTCGCCTCATGGACCTCCATGGCGCGCTTGATGACATGGGGCAGGCCGTTGATCTGGTCCTTGAGCAGATAGTCGCTGATGCCCAGCCGCATGATGTCCACGGCGGCGGATTCGCCGATGGCGCCCGACAACAGCACAAAAGGAGGGGCATCGGCACGGGTTCGCACCAGGTCCCAGACGTCGAGAGCCGTGAAGCCGGGCAGATGATAGTCCGCCAGAATCAGGTCGAAATCCTGTGCCTCAAGGGCGCCCTGTACCTCCTGCAGACTGTCCACGGTCGTGAGCGTGCAGGGCAGCTGCCCGCGCTTGAGGCTCAGGCGTGCCAGAGCCTGATCTGCGACAGAGTCTTCAATATGAAGGATTTTCAAGGTCTGATTCCGGAATTGCATATCGTCAAGGACGCTATCATTGGATACATTTTGGAACATCGAGGGTAGTCGTCAAGTGTGGCCGTGCGGTCACGGTGCGGGCTGCCGGGCGGTTCATTTCGTGGAGCATGGCGGCATGGCTGTCATGATGGTTTTACGCAGTTGGAGTAACAATGCAGACGATGCAAAACCCTTCGGGTGTGCCTGCAGTTGCCGTGCCGGTGATGGTGGCTGCGGAGCTGCAGGATGCCTTGCTGGTCACACTGCGTGATCTGCAGCGTCTTGAAGGGCTGCTGGACCATGCCACGCACAATCTGCTGGAGCGCTTCGAGCAAGTCAACGGGCAATTGTCGCAGCCGGCCTTGCCCGATTCGGCTGCGCTGGCTACAGCACGTGAGTCGTTGCGGCTGGCCGTGACCGAGCTCCAGTTTCACGATATGTCATCTCAGCTGATTGCCCATATGGCACATACCTTGCAAGCCTGCGCTTTCAGGCTCGGGGCTGCCGCCATGGGCAGGGATGAGGATGAGGCGGAGTCCGCCATCAGTCTGCCAAACCTGCCCGAAAAGCCCAATCCCGTCACGCAAAGCGAGATGGATGCAGGCTCTGTGGAGCTGTTTTGAACTTCTACCCTGTTTTCCGTTGCCCGTCTGTTGGAGCTGTACATGCGATCGATTCTGGCTGTTGATGATTCCCCCTCGATGCGAAAGATGGTGTCTTTCACGTTGAGCAGTGCTGGTTTTAAGGTGGTGGAAGCCGTCGACGGTGTGGATGCGCTGGAAAAAGCACAGGCGCAAAACATCGATCTGGTGCTGGCCGACCAGAACATGCCGCGCCTGGACGGCATCGGTCTCACGCGCAAGCTCCGTGAAAACCCGAAGTTCAAGGGCACGCCCATCTTGATACTGACCACGGAATCCAGCGATCTGATGAAGCAGGCGGGCCGGGCCGCAGGTGCCACGGGCTGGCTGGTCAAGCCCTTCGATCCCAATCGATTGATCGAAGTTATTCAAAAAGTGCTGCGTTAAGCCGATAACAACGAATCACAGCAGGAAACACCATGGCGGATACACACCAGGATGGCGCAGGTTCGGGCGCAGACTTCGACCTTAGCCAGTTCTATCAAATCTTTTTCGAGGAAGCCAGCGAGAACCTCGACCAGATGGAGCAGATGCTGCTCAGCCTGGACCTTTCGGCCGCCAACGATGAAGAGCTCAACGGTATTTTCCGCTGCGCTCACTCCATCAAGGGCGGTGCGGCGACCTTCGGCTTCTCGGATGTGACCGAGCTCACGCACCGCATGGAATCCCTGCTGGACCGCCTGCGTCGCCACGAAATCACGCCCATCCCCGAGATGGTCGATGTGCTGCTGGAGTCGGCGGACGCCAGCCGTAGCCTGCTGGCACGTCACCAGTCTGGTGATGAGGGCGAACCGGTTTCCACTGCGGAACTGGTGGTGCGCATCGAGGCTCTGGCCCAGGGCCTGACCGAAATCCCCCAGGTCAACCGCAGTGCCGCGGCTGCCGAGCCTGTGCAGCCAGTTGCCGTTGTTGCCGCGGTGGTGGCGGATACGCCCGCTCAAGCTCCGGCCCCTGCGGTAGCCCAGGTGGCAGAGCCAGTCCCTGTGATCGGTACCGAGCCTCCCGAGGGTGCACGCGAGCTGACGATCGAGATCGGCCCGCTGTCCCGGCTGGAGCTGGGCGACGCCATCAAGGAGCTGTTCCGGGATATTCCGGGTCTGGGCACGATTCAGGATCAGGTCGGCACCAAGGCCGATCACCGCCTGTTCAAGGTCAGAACGGTGTCCACCGATGACGAGCTGCGCGATCTGTTTGTCTTCCATGTCTCCAAGGAGCAGGTGCAGATCAGCGATGCCGCCCAACCGCAGAACGCAACCGAGCCCGTGGTCGAGCAGCTGGAAGCCGTGGTGGATGAAGAAGCCGCCATGCCGCCCCACAATCTGCCGGCCGAAGAAGCCTACGGTTTTTTTGCGGGTGCTCCAGGCAGCCCCGAGGCTCAGCAAAATCAGGAGCATGCCGTGATTGGCGGCGCTGGGGGCACGGTGCAGAAGGCCGCACCCAAGGCTGCCGCTGCGCATATGGAGTCCACCAGCATCCGCGTGGATGTGAAGAAGGTGGACCAGCTCATCAATCTGGTGGGCGAGCTGGTCATCACCCAGGCCATGCTGGCGCAGAACAGCCAGGGGCTGGACCCGACGACCTATCAGCAGCTGCTGGCCGGCCTGGCCGATCTGGATCGCAACACGCGTGACCTGCAAGAGTCCGTGATGTCGATCCGCATGATTCCCATGTCCACGGTTTTCAGCCGCTTCCCGCGCATGCTGCGCGACCTGGCGGGCAAGCTGGGCAAGAAGATCGATCTGGTTACGCTCGGCGAAGCCACCGAGCTGGATAAGGGCCTGGTCGAAAAGATCACCGATCCGCTGACCCATCTGGTGCGCAACAGCGTGGACCACGGCATCGAGATGCCCGAGGACCGCATCGCTGCGGGCAAGTCCGAGCATGGCACGCTGACGCTGGCGGCATCCCATCAGGGCGGCTCCATCGTCATCGAGGTGCGCGACGACGGCAAGGGCATGAATCGCGAGAGGATTCTGAACAAGGCGCGCGAGCGCGGCATGGATGTCTCCGACAGCATGCCCGACAGCGATGTCTGGCAGCTGATCTTTGCGCCGGGCTTCTCCACGGCCGATGTGGTTACCGATGTCTCGGGCCGCGGCGTGGGCATGGACGTGGTCAAGCGAAACATCACCTCGCTGGGCGGCACGGTGGAGATCGAGTCCGTTGCCGGCGTGGGCATGAAGGTGGCCGTGCGCCTGCCGCTGACGCTGGCCATCATGGACGGCATGTCCGTCGGGGTGGGCGAAGAGGTCTATATCCTGCCGCTGTCCTCGGTGGTCGAGTCCTTCCAGGTCAAGGCCGACGATGTCAACACCGTGGCCAATGGCACGCAGCTGGTCAAGGTGCGCGACGAATACATGCCGGTGATCGCGCTGGAGCGAACCTTCCAGGTGCCGCGCGCCGATGAAAGCCAGACCAGCAACATCATGGTGGTGGTCGAGGCCGAAGGCAGCCGCGTGGCGCTGCTGGTCGACGAGCTGCTGGGCCAGCACCAGGTGGTGGTCAAGAACCTGGAAAGCAATTACCGCAAGGTGCCCAATGTCTCGGGCGCCACCATTCTGGGCGACGGATCCGTTGCGCTGATTCTGGATACGGGCGCTCTGGTGCGCCGTACCCGCCATTGAGGCCGCAGGCCTGAGCCGTCGCCGAGCCGAACAACGCAGAGAGAGCTGACATGAACATCATCAACAAGACTGCCGAAGGCGTGGCCACCGGTGCCCGCGAATATCTGACCTTCCGCCTGGGCGAGGAGGAATACGGCATCGACATCCTCAAGGTGCAGGAAATCCGTGGCTACGAGCAGCCCACGCGCATTGCCAACGCACCCGAGTTCATCAAGGGAGTGGTCAATCTGCGCGGCACCATCGTGCCCATCGTGGACATGCGCCTGCGCTTCAACTGCTCCGAGGTGGAGTACAACGCCTTTACCGTGGTCATCATCCTGAACCTGCGCAATCGCGTGGTCGGCATTGTGGTGGACTCGGTCAGCGATGTGATGGAGCTGCCCGCCGATGCCGTGCGTCCCGCACCCGATATCGAAAGCGCCATCGACAGCGGCTGCATTCTGGGCCTGGGTTCTGTGGGCGAGCGCATGTTGATCCTGCTGGACATCGAGAAGCTCATGGGCAATGTCGACATGGGCCTGGTGGCCTCCGAAGCCTGAGTGCGCCAGAGGTCCGTGTGCTGAACCTGGGACGTAGCGCTTCATTCGCAGCCTCTCCTGCCAGGCTTGAGCAGGACGATGAGGCGCTGCCGGGCGGCATGTCCGGCCCGCTGGCGCAGGGGCGCGAGTTCGTCTGGTCCAACCGCGACTTTGCCCGTGTGCAGGCCCTGATCTACAAGCGTGCCGGCATCAGCCTGCATGACGGTAAGCACGCCATGGTCTACAGCCGTCTGTCGCGCCGCCTGCGCGAGACCGGGCATGAGAGCTTTGTCAGCTATCTGGACTGGCTGGAGAGTATCAACGACGGGCCTGAATGGCAGGAGTTCGTCAATGCTCTCACCACGAATCTGACCTCGTTCTTCCGCGAGCAGCATCACTTCGACATCCTGGCCCAGCATCTGCGCAGCCACAAACCTGGCGGCAATGGCTGGAAGGTATGGTGCAGCGCGGCCTCCACGGGGGAGGAGCCTTATTCCATCCTGATGACGGCGGTGGAGAGTCTCGGTGCCTCGGCCAGCTTTCAGCTCATGGCCAGCGATATCGACTCGCGCGTGCTGGATACCGCCTCGCGCGGCATCTACCGGGCAGAGAACCTCAAGGGCGTGAGCACCGAGCGGCTGCACCGCTTTTTCCTGCGCGGGCGCTCGGCCAACTCCGGCATGGTGCGCGTCAAGCCGGAGCTGCGCCGCATGGTGGACTTTCTCAACGTCAACCTGATCGCCGGAGATTGGCCGTTCCGGGAGAGCTTCGACATCGTCTTCTGCCGCAACGTGATGATTTATTTCGACGCACCGACCCAGCGTCGCGTGCTGGAGCGCATTCATCAGGTGATGCGTCCGGGCGGGCTGCTGTTTGTCGGTCATGCCGAGAACTTCAGCGATTCGCGCGATCTGTTCGCGCTCAAGGGCAAGACCGTCTATGAGCGCCAATGAAGCTGAAGGGCAGGGCTGCAAGTCATGAGGAATCTGAGCTCTCCGCTGGATCTGCCAGGTGCTGGCGCTGCCAGACCCCTGCGCGGCAACAGCTTCGTGCCCCAGGGCTATCCTGATCCGGCCATGCCGGCGCCGGTCTCATCGCTGGAGCAGCTCAAGCGCCAGCCGCGCCAGCCGGGCGAGGCCTCGTTCTTCTACTACGACCCGCACTTCCAGCTCAATTCGGCCAAGGTGTTGCCGGGCGAGTACTTTGTCTCGCGCGACGAGATGGCCATCGTCACCGTGCTGGGTTCCTGCATCGCGGCCTGCCTGTGGGATCGTTTCATGCGCATTGGCGGCATGAACCACTTCATGCTGCCCGACGGCGACAGCAGCGACGTCTCGGGGCGCTATGGTTCGTACGCCATGGAGCTGCTGATCAACGAGATGCTCAAGCTGGGCGCACGGCGCGAATCCATGCAGGCCAAGATTTTTGGCGGCGCCCAGGTCATGGCCAATTTCACGACCATGAATGTGGGCGAGCGCAACACCAGTTTTGTGACAGAGTATCTGCAAACCGAGCGCATTCCCATCGTCTCCGAGGACGTGCTGGATATCTATCCGCGCAAGGTGGTGTTTTTTCCATCCACGGGCAAGGCCATGGTCAAGCGCCTGGCACACGCCCATCCCGAGGCATTGGTGCAGCAGGAAATCACTCGCGGCAACGCGGCTGCGGTGGCACGCAATACGGCGGGCGGCTCGGTGGATCTGTTTTGAGGAAGGTTGAGCGTTGTTAAAGCCAAAAATCCGGGTGATCGTGGTGGACGACTCTGCGCTGGTGCGCAGTCTTCTGGCCGAGATCATCAATCGCCAGCATGACATGGAGTGCATCGGCTCGGCCAATGACCCGTTGATCGCACGCGAGATGATCCGCGATCTGAACCCCGACGTCATCACGCTGGATGTGGAAATGCCCCGCATGGACGGCATCGATTTCCTCGGGCGGCTCATGCGCCTGCGTCCCATGCCGGTGGTGATGATCTCCACCCTGACTGAGCGCGGTGCCGAAGTCACCATGCGCGCCCTGGAGCTGGGTGCCATCGACTTTGTGGCCAAGCCCCGCGTCGGCGTGGCCAACGGCCTGCAGGAGCTGGCCAGCCAGATCGTGGACAAGATCCGCGTGGCTGCTGTGGCCCAGGTGCACCGCCTGCCGGTGGTGCCGCACGGCGTGGCTGCGGCAGCGAGTGCGGGCGCCAAGCCTGCTGCGCCCCGCGCGCCTGCGGCACCCAGCCTGCTGGGGCGCATCTCGACCGAAAAAATCATCGCCATCGGAGCCTCCACGGGGGGGACGGAAGCGATTCGTGAGGTGCTCACGCATCTGCCGGCCGACTGCCCGGCCATCGTCATCACCCAGCACATGCCGCCGGGCTTCACCACCAGTTTTGCGGCACGGCTCAACAGCCTGTGCCAGATGACGGTCAAGGAGGCCACGCACGGCGAGCGTTTGCTGCCCGGCCATGCCTATATCGCCCCTGGCGGCAAGCATTTCTCCATCACGCGCAGCGGTGCCAACTATGTGGCCGTGGTCGATGATGCGCCGCCCGTCAACCGTCACAAGCCCTCGGTGGAAGTGCTGTTCAAGTCCGTGGCCGCCAGCGCCGGGCGCAATGCCTACGGCATCATGCTCACTGGCATGGGGGCCGATGGCGCCACCGCCATGCGCGAGATGCGCGATGCCGGCAGCTACAACCTGGTGCAGGACGAGAGCACTTGCATCGTCTTCGGCATGCCCCGCGAAGCCATTGCCCATGGTGCGGCCGACGAGGTGCTGCCTCTGCCGCAGATCGCTCACGCCCTGCTGACCAAGCTGCGCGGCGGCTCGGATCAGGTGCATCACCGTATCTGAGATTGAATAAAAAGAGAGCGCTTTGCGCCTGTCAGATCTTGATTTAAAGGCTTTATAAGCCTGAAGTCATTACATGACAAGCGCAAGGCGCTCTCTTATTTGATGGCCTGATTACTCAGACAACAAGGTCCAGCGCTCCAGCGCCTCCATCAGCGCCTCGTCGATTTCCGCATCGCGCTGGTGCATGGCGACGGCCTTGGCGTTGTCGCTGGCAAACAGGCTGCCGTCGGCCAGCGCTTGCTGAATCTGCTTTTGCTCGGTCTCCAGTGCGGCAATCGTGGCCGGCAGGGCTTCCAGTTCGCGCTGATCCTTGTAGCTGAGCTTCTTCTTGGGGCTGGCCGCAGCGTCGGTGCGGCTTGCGACGGGCTTGGGCTCCTCCTTGGGGGTGGACTTGGCTTGCGCGGCTTCGGCCATGGCCTTGCTGCGGCGCGATTGCTCCATCCAGTCCGTCACGCCACCTTCGTATTCACGCCAGTGGCCGGGGCCTTCCCAGGCAATCGTGCTGGTGACTACGTTGTCGAGGAAAGTGCGGTCGTGGCTGACGAGAAAGACCGTGCCGTCATAGCTTTGCAGCAGGTCTTCCAGCATGTCCAGCGTCTCGATGTCCAGATCGTTGGTCGGCTCGTCCAGCACCAGAACATTGGCCGGTCGCGCAAACAAACGGGCCAGCAGCAGGCGGTTGCGCTCGCCGCCTGACAGCGATCGGACCGGGGAATGCGCACGCGCCGGAGAGAACAGAAAGTCCGCCAGATAGCTCTTGACGTGCTTTTTCTGGCTGCCGATCTCGATCCACTCGCTGCCGGGGCTGATGAAGTCCTCCAGCGTGGCATCCAGATTCACCTGATGACGCATCTGGTCAAAGTAGGCCACTTGCAGATTGCCGCCCAGGCGAACCTGACCGCTGTCCGGAGCCAGCTCGCCCAGGATCATCTTCAGCAGCGTTGTCTTGCCTGCGCCGTTGGGGCCCAGCAAGCCGACCTTGTCGCCACGCAAAATGGTGCCGCTGAACTTCTCGACGATCTTCTTTTCGCCAAAGGACTTGCTGACATCGGTCAGCTCGGCCACGATCTTGCCCTGATAGCCGTCGCCCTTGCCGGATGCGATATCCATATTTACGCTGCCCAGCACATCACGGCGCTGGGCGCGGCTGGCACGCAATTCCTGTAGGCGGCTGATGCGGCTCTGGCTGCGGGTGCGACGGGCTTCCACGCCCTTGCGAATCCACACTTCCTCCTGAGCCAGCAGCTTGTCCGCCTTGGCGTTGATCA
Organism: Comamonas sp. NyZ500; assembly: GCF_016772095.1. Taxonomy (NCBI): domain Bacteria; kingdom Pseudomonadati; phylum Pseudomonadota; class Betaproteobacteria; order Burkholderiales; family Comamonadaceae; genus Comamonas; species Comamonas sp. NyZ500. The sequence goes on from NZ_JAEIJE010000013.1 coordinate 145,734, forward strand.
CGGCCTCCTGGTTGAGCTGCTCTTCCTTTTGCAGCACGTACTGGGAGAAATTCCCGGGATAGGTGCGCAGAACGCCCCGATCCAGCTCCACGATGCGGGTGGCGATGCGGTCCAGAAAGCTGCGGTCGTGGGTGATCGTGATCACGCTGCCCTTGAAGGCAATCAACAACTCCTCCAGCCACTCGATGGAGTCCAGGTCCAGGTGGTTGGTCGGTTCGTCGAGCAGCAGGACATCGGGGCGGGCCACCAGAGCCTGGGCCAGCGCCACGCGCTTGCGGGTGCCGCCGGACAGACTGCCCACCACAGCGTTCGGGTCCAGATGCAGGCGCTGCAGCGTTTCTTCCACGCGCTGCTCCCAGTTCCAGGCGTCATAGGCCTCGATCTGCGTCTGCAACTCGTCCAGATCCTCACCCTCGCCGCCGGCCAGGTAGCGCTCGCGAATCGCAATCACGGCCGCAATGCCGTCGGATGCCGACTCGAAGATGGTGTGCGCAGGGTTCAGGTCGGGTTCCTGCGCCACATAGGTAATGCGGACTCCGTTCTGCACTTGAAGCTGGCCGTCATCGGCCTTTGCCAGGCCACCCAAAATCTTGAGCAGTGAAGACTTGCCGGCGCCGTTACGGCCGATCAGGCCGACGCGCTCGCCGGTCTCCAGGGAAAAATTTGCGTGGTCCAGCAGGGCCACGTGCCCGAACGCCAATTGAGCGTCTAACAAAGTAATCAGTGCCATCGTGCCTGCATTATCGTTGGCCTCCATAGAGACAGCGGCCGTAAGGCCGCTGTCTCTATCTCTGTCTATGGACGCCGCCCAGGCAAAGACCACGCTGGCAGATGAATCTTTTGTGTCAGAAGCGGGTTGGCTAGGGTTTTTCCTATGCTATAGTTCGATCCATCGCAGCAAACGACTGCCTCGCAAAACTTCAAAAGTTCTTGCGCAGTGCCTCAAAATTTGTGATACACTGCAAAGCTTCGCTGATCGCAGCAAGCAACGAGATTCAAGATCGGATTTTCTGATTTTGCACTCGGTTCCTTAAAAAAATACA
>NZ_JAEIJE010000014.1:0-134065 GCF_016772095.1 Comamonas sp. NyZ500
CGAGCGCAACAACTGGAGCAGCTCACGAAGGCACGTGACGAGCAAGCCAAGCTGGCGCAGGAGCGTCATGCTCAGATTGAGCAACTGACCCAGGCCAAGGCCGCAGCTGAAAAGCAATCGCAGGATCGAGCGCAACAACTGGAGCAGCTCACCAAGGCACGTGACGAGCAAGTCAAGCTGGCGCAGGAGCGTCTGGCGCAGACTGAGCAACTGACCCAGGCCAAGGCCGCAGCTGAAAAGCAGTCGCAGGAGCGAGCGCAACAACTGGAGCAGCTCACGAAGGCACGTGACGAGCAAGCCAAGCTGGCGCAGGAGCGTCATGCTCAGATCGAGCAACTGACTCAGGCCAAGGCCGCAGCTGAAAAGCAGTCGCAGGATCGAGCGCAACAACTGGAGCAGGTCAGCAAGGCGCGTGAAGAGCAGATGCTGTTGGCACGGGGGCGCTTGGAGCAGATCGAGCAGTCTGCTTTGGCTAAGGCTGCTGTGGAACAACAACTCAAAGAGCGAATGGTCTTGTTGGAGCAGTTAATGAAAGTGCACGACGAGCAGATTGAACTGGCGCAGGAAAGACGGGCACAGATCAAAGATCTGACTCAATCAAAGGTTGTTGCGGAAAACTTAGCGCAAGAACGCGCGCAACAATTGACGATATTTCGAGAAATGCATGCTGAACAACTGAAAAGTAACAATTCTTTTCCGTTGATTAGTAATCAACCGCCTATTAATACGATAAAGAAGAATATTTTTATTTTGATAAGGTATTCTGTTCTTTTAGAAACGGCAAAAGACTATTGGAGAATAGGTCGCACTGAATTTTCTTCCTACAGAGAAGTGCTTTTTTCTGAAGAAAGATTGAAAACTAGAGAACACCTTTTTTCAAAAATCTGCCTCCCTTCTTTGCAGAATATTTATAAAGAAAATATTAATAGCGAAGAATCGGTTAACTTCAAAGCTATTATTTTGTCCTCTTCCGACCTACCAGAAGATAGCAAAATATTTCTAGAAAATGTAAAGAAGGAGAATGATTTTATTGAATTGGCTTATACATCAGAAAAATCTGGTGGGGTTTCGAAAGGTTTTGAAGAATATTTGTCTGTAATTTCTCCGGATGAATATTGTGCCACTGTCAGGCTGGATGATGACGATGCCCTATCTTTGGACTGGTTTTATAAAATAAAAGAATATATCAAGCCTGAGTTCGAGGACTATGTAATATCTCTATGCGGTGGATATGCATTGATGGTGGATGAAGATCTTAATATACAGTCAATAGCTGATTTTAAGATGAGATTCGGTGCTTTAGGGCTTTCGTACATAGCCAAAGGTGGGTCAAAATACAATATATATAATTGTGGCGCTCATTATAAGACTGATGAGAAGAATCCAACCATACTGTATTCTGATGGTAAATATATACTTAGAACTTATAGTAAAACAAATGATTCAGGGGACAAGTTTCCTGAGAGTGGCATCATTAAAAATGATGACTGCAAGAATGTATTAATTGATAATTACGGAATTAATTTTTGATTTAATTTATGAATTTTTAATTGAATTTCTTGGTTGAAATAATACTTGGAATTCAATTAAGTCATCTTTTAGATTATTAAAAATATTCCTTGTATACTCTAATTGGAGCTGTTCATGAGTTTCTCTAAGGCAAATAATTTGACTCGGCAGGGTAATTATGCTGAGGCTGAGCGGATATATTCAGAGTTGTATTCAAATAATCCATTGGATATTTATCTTGATGGGTTGAATTTCGTCAGAAGTAAGCAAGAAAAAACTACGGTCGCGTCACAATATAAAAAAAGAAAAGACGGCGCTATAAAAAGAGTCCTTTTTGTAACGGCTGGACTTAAAGGGCCTACTGCAGGTGGCGGAATTGCTACATGCTTTCATAGCATGATTAAAACTCTTGGAGAAAGTCAGGGGAGTCGAGTATCTGTCCTGTATATTGCACATCCATATTATTCCAAAGAAGGTTATGATTTCTGGAAAAAATATTATAAAGAAGAGTGTAATGCTGAATTGCTGGTGACCAATATAAACAAGAAGAACTATGGTTCTCAGGAAATGCAGCGCTCTCATGCAGTATTGGAATATTTGGTAGAGAATTCCTCCAGTTTTGATACGATTGTTTTTCATGATTACATGGGTCTTGCTTACTACTCTTTGTTGGCCCAGAAGAATGGAATGGCCTTGTGCGATAAGAGAATAGTGATTTCAGCGCATGGGAATCATACTCTCTCATACCATTTCGGACAGAAGAAAATAAAAACCTGGAATGAAAAAGTGACTTTCTTCATGGAAAGAGAGTCTCTTAAAATGGCGAATGAAGTAACTACGCCAAGTGAATATTATAAAGGTTGGTTCCTGTCAAACTTCGGGGTCAATAATGCAGAGGTGATGCCAAATATTATTCTCCATGAAGAGGGGGAATCTTCTAAAACTCCAATTAAATTCGGTTTCAAGAAAAAAGATATTCCTCTTGTTATATTTTATGGTCGCATGGAGCGATTGAAAGGTATAGATGTATTTCTAGAAGCATTAAAAAATAGCGAAGAGAAATTGAATGTTTTGTTTGCAGGGAATTCTTCAAAAATTGATGACGTAGATTCGAAGAAATATATTGAAGAGAAACTGAAAGATTGCGCAGTTGATTTTAGATTTGAATTCAATTGCAAATCAGCAGACATATATCATTTTGCCAATGAAAATAATGGTTTATTTGTTTTTCCGACTTTAGGAGAGACTTCTTCGTGTGTCGTTGTTGAATCTATATTGCATGGTGCAAAGTTTTTGGCATCCGATATACCTGGCATCAAAGAGTTGATAAAAAAGGAATATCATAATAATTATCTTTTCGAAAGTGGCTCATCTTCTTCTCTTTTGGAAAAGCTAGTTAAGCATGTTCCTTCCACTTCTGAGGATGTTCTTTCCTTTGAAATGCAAGAAAATAAGAAAAAATGGATTGATTATCTAGAGGCAGATGGTGGTTTGTCTGACTTGAGTGAAATTAATTTTGGGAATGATTTGATTTCTATTGTTATTCCTACTGCAGACAGGCCTGCGCTCTTGGAGGAATCTCTGGCATCAATAAAAAAGCAAAGCTATAAAAAGACTGAGATTATTGTTTTTGATGATGCCAGTGTTGAGTATGATAAAAATGAATCCATTGCGCTAAAGTACGGTGCAAGGTATTTCCGCTCTGAAACAAAAATATATAAAGGGGCCGCGTGCAATCAGGCTGTAAAGCATGCAAAGGGGAAGTATGTGTGCTTCTTCGATGATGATGATATTGCAAAGCCAGATATGTTGGAGATGTATGCGCGCTGTTACTCTCTGAATCCTGAAATTGATGTCATATCTGGCTTTGCCGATTGCTTTGAACATCAGGATTATGTAGATAGCGGGCTTATTCGACCTGGTTATACCTCTTTGGCTTTGGGTGGCGGTGCTGAAGTCAACTTGTCGATTAATTTTTTTGGCAAAGGTACGTTTATTGTCAGAAAGGATAAATTCTTGGAGGTGGGGGGTATGAAGAAGATATCGATTCCGTGCCTATGGTAGATTATCGGTTCTATATAAAATCTGCTCTTTCAAAGCTGAAAATACATAATTTACCAATCGGAGTTTATTACTATAGAAAAAATTCTCCAAATAGTTTGTTTTACATTAATAAGGATAAAAAGAATCTTCAATTTCTTGCAAAGAAGTCGATAGAGAATATTATGAAAAATAAACTTGGTGAAGATCTTGGTAATTCGTTCTCTGCGATTTCATGGAATATTTCTCTCCCCTTGTACGAGTGAGCTATGAAGAAAATATTTTCTGGTGAGGACATTGAGGTTTTTCATAATGAAGGAGATAGTGAGAAGAAATTTATTTCTTTCGCATCTTGGAATTCTGCTGGAAATGGAACTTCGTTTGGAGCTTCTTTTTTTCAAAAAAGGAACATAGAAGCTTATTATATTTGCCAGCGCAAAAAAAATCATTGGTGGCATTCAAGTGAGATTCACCAGGCTGCTAAATCAATAAGGGATGATGGTAAAGAAAATATTTTGTATGGATCTTCCATGGGAGGGTATGCGGCATGTCATCTACAGAATATATTTTCCGCGTCCGCAAGTATTGCTATTGCTCCGCAAATATTTATAGATAAGCGAATAAATTCAATAGAGAAAAGGTGGCCTGCAGATCTTGAAAGTGTAAATAGAGATTTGGCCTTTGATGAAGTGGCTAGCATTGGAGCTATTTCTTCACCTACCTACATTTTTTATGATCCATTGCATGACCTCGATGCAAATCATATGAAAATACTGAGTGGGAGTGTTTGGGGTGGGGACATTAAATATTTTCAAGTTCCTTACGGCAATCATGATGTTGCTAGAGTCTTAAATAACTCTGGTATATTGAAAGATATAATAATGTCTGTTGCTGATGGAAATATTGGTCCTGATATATATTCCAGATGCATGAAAGCTTATTTGAAGGATAAGAAATGTTTTTTAAATTTCTATAGAAGATATTTAGGGGGAAATTCTACTGAAGATATAGAATCTCATTCTGAGATATTTGATTTTCATGTCAAGGATACCTCTGGCCTGGATTTCGAAGGACTCTATATGCTATCTGAATGTTTTTTCCATATGAGGAACTTTGATTGTTCATATGAATATATGGAAAAGTCTTTGGATTTATATAGGAAATCGTACAGGAGAGAGCCTCCTAGTTACCTTTGGTTAAAATTAGATAATATTAAGAAAAGTTTGAAATAACTATGAAGATAGCAATTGCGGGTACAGGATACGTCGGCCTCTCGAATGCCATGTTGTTGGCACAGCATCATGAGGTGGTGGCGCTTGATATTGACGAGCGTAAAGTAGCTCTGCTCAATGACAGGAAGTCTCCCATTGTGGATGCCGAGATTCAGAGTTTCCTGGCGGAAAAGAAACTGAACTTCCGTGCCACGCTGAATAAGCAGGATGCTTATGCTGGCGCGGACTTTGTCATCATCGCCACGCCTACGGATTACGATCCGCAAACGCAGTACTTCAATACCAAGTCGGTGGAGTCGGTGGCACGAGAGGTGATGGCCATCAATCCGGATGCGGTGATGGTGATCAAGTCGACGGTGCCTGTCGGCTTTACCAAGCGCCTGAAGGAACAACTGGGTAGCGAGAACATTGTTTTCTCGCCAGAGTTTCTGCGTGAAGGCAAGGCCCTTTATGACAACCTGCATCCCAGCCGCATCGTGGTTGGAGAGCGTTCCGAGCGCGGTCAGCAGTTTGCCGACCTGCTGTGCGAGGGCGCCATCAAGAAGGATGTTCAGGTATTGCTGACGGACAGCACCGAGGCCGAGGCCATCAAGCTGTTTGCCAATACCTATCTGGCCATGCGAGTCGCGTATTTCAATGAACTGGATACCTATGCGGCCGTGCATGGGCTGGATACGCGCCAGATTATTGAAGGGGTCAGTCTCGACTCACGCATTGGTGGGCATTACAACAATCCTTCGTTTGGTTACGGCGGTTATTGCCTGCCCAAGGACACCAAGCAGTTGCTGGCCAACTATGCCGATGTTCCGCAGAGCCTGATGCATGCGATTGTGGAGTCGAACCGCACACGCAAGGATTTTGTGGCGGACGATATCTTGAAGCGCAATCCCAAGGTGGTGGGTATCTACCGCCTGGTGATGAAGGCCGGCTCGGACAATTTCCGTGCTTCTTCCGTCCAGGGGGTGATGAAGCGCCTCAAGGCCAAGGGTGTGGAGGTTGTTGTGTATGAGCCTGTGCTCGATGCTCCTGATTTCTTCCACTCCCGCGTTGTCAAGAATTTGGCGGAGTTCAAGCAGATTGCCGATGTGATCGTGGCCAATCGTGTTGTGGATGAACTGACCGATGTACCGCACAAGGTCTATACACGTGACTTGTTCGGCGGCGATGCGTGAGCCGTCATTTGTTCATTAAAGGTTTGCAACGATGAAGGTCACAAAAGCAGTTTTCCCGGTCGCGGGTATGGGAACCCGTTTTCTACCTGCCACCAAGGCCAGTCCCAAGGAGATGCTGCCGGTGGTTGATAAGCCGCTGATTCAGTATGCGGTGGAAGAAGCTCTGGCTGCTGGCATCAAGGAAATGGTGTTCGTGACAGGCAGAAGCAAGCGCAGCATCGAAGACCATTTCGACAAGGCTTACGAGCTGGAAAATGAGCTGGAGCGTCGCGGCAAGACCGAGATGCTCAACTATGTGCGCAGCCTGATGCCTTCAGACATGAAGTGCGTCTTCATTCGCCAGGCTGAGGCCTTGGGTCTCGGTCATGCCGTGCTGTGTGCACAGCCTGTAGTGGGCAATGAGCCGTTTGCCGTGTTGCTGGCTGATGATTTGCTGGATGGCGAGCCGGCGGTGATGCGCCAGATGGTGGACGTGTACGACTACTACAAGTGCTCGGTGCTGGGTGTGCAGCAAGTGCCGCGCGAAGACACGCGCAGCTACGGCATCGTGGACAGCAAGCCTCTCAAGGAAGGCCTGGAGGCCGTGCATGCGATTGTGGAAAAACCCAAGCCGGAGGAAGCACCTTCCACCCTGGCCGTGGTGGGGCGCTATGTGCTTACGCCGCGCATCTTCCATCATCTGGCGCGCCTGGGTCGGGGCGCTGGTGGGGAGATACAGCTCACCGACGGGATTGCCGAGCTGATGAAGGAAGAGCAGGTGCTGGCCTACCGCTATCAGGGCAAGCGCTATGACTGCGGCTCCAAGATCGGCTACCTGGAAGCCACGCTGGCCATGGCGCGCAAGCACCCAGAGGTAGGGGAGCAGTTCGAAGCGCTGCTTCAGTCGCTGCGCAGCTAGGAAGCGCCAGTACAACCCTTGCGATGCAGTCCGAAGTAAGGCGGTAGCCGTGTGGCTATCTACGGCTTCGGCTGCGTCTCGTTCGGGTTCGGGTTCGGGTTCGGGATTGTGTCGCTTGCTCTAAAAGCATAGCTACTGGCGTTCGTACTTGATGGGTTTCATATAACAAATCGTTTGAAGCCATTTTGGGACGTGCGCAGAAGGCTACTTTTTCAAGAGCTAATGCAGGCAAGACCTGCAAAATGTGATTTGACAAGGATGAAGTTTTGAGTGTGGATACACCCATTTGGCAGGCGCTGAAATCCAGGGCTGCCGTTTGCGAGCAAACGCTGAATCTGCAACAGGCACTGGGCAGCCCTGGCCGGTTTGAGTATTTGAGCTTGCAGGCACCTCATGTTTTGCTGGATTGCTCCAAATCCTTGTGGGACGAGGCTGTGTTGAAGGCCTTGCTGCAATTGGCCAGGGAGGCCGGTTTGGCGCAGCGGCGCGATGCCTTGTATGCCGGGGCCGTGGTGAACGAAACCGAGCAGCGCCCGGCCTTGCATGTGCGCTTGCGTGCTCCTTTGGCGCCGCAGGGTTGCTCCATGCCAGAGGACGAATGCCATGTGGGCCTTCGCGCCATGCTGACTTTGGCGCAGCAGTTGCGTGAACAGGCCCGTTTTACGGATGTGGTGCATATCGGCATTGGTGGCTCGGGCCTGGGGCCTGAACTGTTGCTGCAGGCACTGCAACCCTGGTGTCAAGGCGGGCCGCGTGTGCATGTGGTGTCCAACATGGACGGCCATGATCTGCAGCAGGCGCTTCAAGGGCTGGAGCCCGAGCGGACATTGTTCATCGTGGCTTCCAAGTCCTGGTCCACGGCCGAGACACAGCGCAATATGGCATCGGCCAAGGCCTGGGTATGTGCGGCTGGTGACCTGCATTGGCCGGATCATTTTGTGGCCGTGTCTTCGCGCGAAGATATTGCCCGTCAGAATGGCTTTACGCAGACGCTGCATATCCCGGAGGGGATTGGCGGGCGCTTTTCCATCTGGTCTGCCGTTGGATTGCCGGTGGCTTTGGCCGTTGGGCCGGCGGTTTTCGAGCGTTTGCTGGCCGGTGCAGCGGAGATGGATGCGCACTTTGCCCAGGCGCCGCTGGAGCGCAATGCGCCGGTATGGCTGGGTTTGCTGGATGTGTGGTACGGCAGTTTTCTGCGTATGCCGGGGCGCTGCGTTGCGCCGTATCACCATGGCTTGCGCCGACTGCCGGCTTATCTGCAGCAGCTTGAGATGGAGAGCAATGGCAAGCAGGTGCGTGCAGATGGCAAGCCTGTGGGCTATCCAACGACCGGCATGGTTTGGGGTGAGCCCGGCAGCAATGGCCAGCATGCTTTCTTTCAGTGGTTGCACCAGGGAACCCAGCGTATTCCGGTGGAGTTCATTGCCGCTCGCACGGCGACCCATGGCTTGCCCGAGCATCAGGAGGCCTTGCTGGCCAATGCACTGGCCCAGGCTCAGGCGCTGATGCAGGGAAGCAAGGCAGGGCCTGGGCAACTGGCAGGGCATCAGGATTTTCCGGGCAATCGCCCCAGCACCTTCATGTTGCTGGATGCATTGACCCCCGAGTCGCTGGGCGCCTTGCTGGCTCTGCATGAGCACCGGGTGTTTGTTGCAGGCACGGTATGGGGCATCAACAGCTTTGACCAGTGGGGGGTGGAGCTGGGCAAGACGCTGGCCAAGGATTTGCGTACGCGCATGGATTCTGGCGATCTGTCGGGGCTTGACGCTTCCACGGCGGGATTGCTGGTGTATTGCTGCCCGGAAACGGAGCAAGTCTGATGAAGGCCTTGCGTGGTTTCCTGCATCTGCTGCGCGGCAATTTTGCCAGCGCTCTGGCCGAGGTTGGTGTCAGCTCTTCGAATGGACTCAATAGCTGGCTGCCTTGGGCATATTACCGGATGGGCATGTATGCCACGGTGGCGGCACTGCCGCTGAAGCCGGGTCGCAGGCGCCATGTGATGCCTGCCGTGGTTTCTCTGGCCGCATGCGGCCAGCATGACCGGGCACGCAAGATGCTGGCGGCGGCGCAATGGCGGGGGACTCCGGCGCGCTTGCGCGTCGCATTGGCCGATGCCTTGGCGCCTTTCATGCCTGTTGAGGCTCTGCAATTGCTGGAGTCTGTGCAAGAGGCCGCATCTCCAGCTCTGCATGCTGCGCTTTTGTTGCGCACAAACCAGACTCAGCGAGCGCGCGAGTTGTTGGCAGATGCCCGAAACAGCGGCCAGGCAGCGCGCTATCCAGAGTTGTTTCTCTATCAGACGATGGCGGATCCTGATCGGCCAGAGCAGCAACTGGAACGGCTCAATCTTTTTTTTGCTGCTTATGGCTTGCCGCCGTTGGCATTGCGTAATCCGCATGAGGCACCCGGCCCATGCAATGTGAAATTGCCCGACTTGCCGGCAGCGGCGGATGGTCCTTTGGTTTCGGTCCTGATGACGACGTTCCAGACCGGCGCGAGAGCATCGGTAGCGATCGAGTCCCTGTTGAACCAGACCTATCGCAATCTGGAGATCATCGTGGTGGATGATGCCAGCACTGACGACACCCCCGAGTTGGTGGAGACGTGGGCGAAAAAAGACGCACGCGTGAAGCTGCTGCGGCTGCAAACGAATGGCGGTACTTACCTGGCCAAGAGCATGGGTCTGCAGCTTGCACGCGGAGAGTTTGTGACATGCCACGATTCTGACGATTGGTCGCATCCGCTGAAGATCGAAATGCAGGTGCGCCCTTTGTTGGAAGACGCTTCGCTGGTAGCAACAACTTCGCATTGGGTGCGTATGCAGGATGATGGCGTTTTCTATGCCCGTCCCGTGCATACCTTGATGCGCCTGAATCCCTCTTCACCGATGTTTCGGCGTGAGTTGGTGTTGCAGCGCATGGGTGCCTGGGACTGCGTGAGAACGGGAGCGGACAGTGAGTTTCATGCACGGCTGAGGCTGGTGTTTGGAAAAGCCGCCGTCAAGCGCATTGCGAAGCCGCTGGCATTGGGTTCGCACCGTGTGGGTTCGCTGATGACGGCAGAGGACACAGGCTATTCGGATGCAGGTGTTTCACCGCAGCGGCTGGCTTACTGGGAGGCTTGGGCTAGCTGGCATCTGGATTGTTTGCGCCACGGCAAGGCACCTGGCCTGCCCCTGGATCTGGAGGCTTTGTCTGCAGGCCGTCTCTTCGCCGCGCCTGAGGAGATCTGTGTCAAGCCAGAGCAGGTCAGGGCTGCGCAGGATCAGGTCCGGCAACAGGTGCTGCGTGCCGGCGGCAAACAGTAAACCCGCTTTATGTGAGAGCCAGGTGTCGGAAAGAATTGGCATTTTTTCGAGAGGAATATTTCGCATTCCTCTGCTGGCGGTGTTGCTAAAGGCGACGCCAGTGCGCTTGCGCGTGTGGCACGCCGCCCCGGTTGATGTGGTAGCCGGCTGGGGTCTGCGTCCTACCACTCGAAAGGCTGTGGCCTATGCAGGCAAGCATGGTTTGCCTTATGTGGCGCTGGAGGATGGCTTTCTGCGCTCCTTTGGCACGGGAGAGCATTTTCCGCCGTTGTCGCTGGTGATTGACGATGCAGGCATTTATTACGATTGCACGCGACCCAGTGCATTGGAGCAACTGCTGAGCAGCGATGCCGATGTGCTGGCACCGGATGCCACGCTGGTGCGGCAGGCCCGCGAGAAGCTGCTTTCAGCGGGCCTCAGCAAATACAACCATGCACCGGATCTGCCCGCAGGCGTGTTGCGTGCCGATGATGTTCAGCGGGTTCTGGTGGTGGACCAAACGGCTGGGGATATGAGTGTGGCCAAGGGTGGGGCGGATGCCGCTACGTTTGAAGCCATGCTGGCGGCAGCGCTGGACGAGAATCCGCAGGCCACGGTCTATATCAAGACCCACCCCGAAGTGACTTCGGGCCGCAAGGGCGGCTATCTGACGCGTGTGCAGCCCGATGCCCGTACGGTGGTGCTGCGTGATGCGGTCAACCCGATGAGCCTGATTGCTCAGATGGACAAGGTTTATGTGGTCAGCTCAACCATGGGCTTTGAGGCCTTGCTTGCCAGCAAGCCGGTGGTCTGCTTTGGTGTGCCCTGGTACGCGGGCTGGGGTGTGACGGATGATCGCCAGCCGCAGCATGCAGCCATGGGGCGCAGGGCCGGCCGCAGCCGCTCGGTGGACGAGTTGTTTGCCGCCGGTTATATGCACTACACCCGATATCTGAATCCTGAAACAAGGCAGTTGGGCTCCATCGCAGATATGACGGTCTGGCTGGATAGGCAGCGGGAGATGGCCCGGCGTTACTCGGGTCGGATGATTTGCGTAGGTTTTCCGCGCTGGCGCGCCTGGAATTTTCGGCAGATGCTGTCCTTGCACGCAAAGCGGGTTGTTCACGCACGCAGCGCGGATGCTGCTGCCGCGCTGAAGCCTGAAAGAGATGACTGTCTGGTCTGCTGGGGCCGGGTGCCGCCAGAAGGTGTGCAGGAGTTGGCTGATGCGGCGGGCGTGCGCCTGCTGCGCATGGAGGACGGCTTTGTGCGCTCCGTGGGGCTGGGTTCCGACCTGATCCCGCCGCAGTCCTTTGTGCTGGATGCCAAGGGCATTTATTTCGATCCGGGCCAGCCTTCGGAGCTGGAGGATCTGCTCAATAGCCGGGCATTCACGGCGCAGGACCTGGAGCGTGCGCGCAATGTGCGCGCCTTCATCGTCGAGCACGGCATCACCAAGTACAACCTGGAGCCCAATTGCCCGGTGGACTGGTTCCACAAGGACCGTCCGAAGGATGGTCGGCAAGTGGTGCTGGTGCCGGGGCAGGTGGAGGACGACGCATCCATTCGCTTTGGCTGCGACGCCGAGGGTGTTTGCACGAATCTTGGTCTGCTCCAGGCAGCACGCTCTGCATTTCCCGATGCTTTCATTGTCTTCAAGCCGCACCCTGATGTGAGCAGCGGCAATCGCAAGGGGCGTGTAGAGCCGGCTCAGGCTTTGCGGTATGCCGACCACATTGAGCAAGACGCTTCGGTGGTGAGCTGTATTGAGGCCTGCGATGTGGTGGTGACCATGACCTCGTTGACCGGCTTTGATGCCTTGCTGCGCAACAAGCAAGTGGTGGTGCACGGGCGGCCGTTCTACGCTGGTTGGGGCCTCACGCAGGACTGTCTGCCCGTGCCGCGCCGCAGCCGCTCGCTGTCTCTGGACGAGCTGGTTGCCGGAGCACTGCTGCACTACCCCTTGTACTGGGATCCGGTGCTCAGAGGCTACACAAGCTGCGAAGCGGTGCTCAGGCGTTTGCTTGAACAACGTACCGCCCTGGAGGAGTCGGGCAGTTTGCAGGGCCTGAAGTCCGGCTGGTTGAGGCGGCAATGGCGCAAATCCAAGGTATTGCTTCAGTCGATTTTGTCGGATTGGTGATACTTACCTTTTTTTGCAATTATTTTTCATCGATTTGTTGTCAACGTGCCGTGATGTGCACAGGTCTCTCTCGGTGAAACCCCTAAAATAGGGCGGTCATGCTTCATGACGCCTCCATAAAGATATCAAGCGGCCTGACAGCCCGCAGTTCCTACCGCATGAAGAACAAGAGTGGATTTGCGTCTAAACGTGTTTTGTTGCTACAAGGCCCGGTAGGGCCTTTTTTCTGGAACCTGGCCAAGGACTTGCGCTCGGTGGGGGCGACTGTTTTCAAGTTCAACTTCAATGCAGGGGATTGGCTGTTCTATCCGCGCAAGGCCCATTCGTTTAAGGGGGAGTTGGCACAGTGGCCCGAGGTTCTGGAGGCCTTCATCATCAGGCACCGGATTGACGCGGTGCTGCTGTTCGGCGATTGCCGGCCTGTGCATGCGTGCGTGCGCTCCATGACGGAGCGTCTGGGTTGTGCCTTCGGCGTGTTTGAAGAAGGCTATCTGCGGCCCGACCACATCACGTTTGAGCCCATGGGCGTCAACGGGCATTCTCATTTTGAAAAGAGACTGGCCATATGGCTTAAACAGAGGGCGCATCAAGAGACTACGCCACAGCCTTCTCATCCGAATGGACCGGTGACGGAGTCATGGAAGAAGGTCGGGAATTCATTCTGGCATTCGGCCATGTGGGGCATGCTGTATTTCTTTGCTGCCTGGCTGGGGCAGTGGTTCTGGAATAACTCCCTGCATCACAGAAGCATGACCGTGAGGGATGCGCCTTGGTGGTGGCTGAGTTATCTGCGTAAATTCTGGTATCGCCGCACGGAAAAGGAAATCGAGAATCTGCTGCTTGGAGATTTGCGCAAGAAATTCTTCCTGGCTCCGTTGCAGGTATATAACGATGCCCAGATAGTGGTTCACTCGAACTATGATTTCGTGACGGATTTCATCAATCACGTTTTGCATTCATTTTCCAGGGCACAGGCTCTGGAGCGCATGAACGGCGTGCCCGAAGGTGGAAAGTCGATTGCGAATGACGTGGTGGTGTTCAAGCACCACCCCATGGACCGGGGACACCGGAACTACGCCAATATCATCAGTCTGTTGGCAAAGCGCCATGGTTTGCAGGGCAAGGTCTTATATATTCATGACCAGCATCTGCCATCGTTGCTCAAGAATGCCAAGGGGGTGGTGCTGGTCAATAGCACGACCGGTCTTTCGGCTTTGGGTCATGGTGCCCCAGTCAAGGTCTGCGGCAATGCCTTGTATGACCTGGAAGGCTTGACCTTTCAGGGCAAGATGCGGGATTTCTGGTTTCGGGCCCATCAGGCCATTCCTGACCAGGAAATGCTTTCGCGCTTTCGCAAGGCCTTGATAGAGTGCACGCAGATCAATGGCAGCTTCTATCGCCGGCTTTCGGCGGTCTCATGGCGTTGCGGGGCGGCGCTGGATGGCCAGATGGCGCAGCGCCTGTGGGGAGGCGGTTCGTCGGTGGATCCCTTGCTTTGGCCGGAAGAGGCTGTGGATCCGGTATTCGTTTCCCGGCAGGAAAATCAGGAAAATGCCATGCCTTCTATGTTGCAGGGGGTGGCCTCTGTCGAATAAGCCATGGTATGAAAGGGTTCCGTTTTCCGGAGTGCAATGACTAGCAGAGAAAAGAACATCTCATTTGAGTCTTCCGGGAAGACAAGTGATTGCGAGCGCCTGGTGATCTTCATGGGTGGCTTTGATCCCCGTGGTGCAAGGCATTATCACCAGTTGATGCGCGCCGAGTCGCAAAAGCAGCCGTCTGTTTCCGAGGGTAGAAAATACGCGATTGGCAGCAGAGAGAAGTGGAATGAGGGCGAGGCCGCGCAAGAAAAATCGCTGCATTCTCGATGGCGGGTTTCTCAGGCGGGGTCCGAAAATACTGCATCTGCCGATTTTGTTTTCTTTGACTGGCATGATCAGGTTCGTCTTCATTGGCCCCAAAGTCGGGCGGAAGTCTTTCGCCAGGCCCTGGGAACCTATATTGCTGTCTGGAATTTGAGGCAGTGGCTGAAACCTGTACGAGAGCAGGCGCGTTTTACTTTGTGGGCACTGATGTACCCGCTGTTTTATGTGCTGTTGGTGCTGCTGGCTGGAGTCGGCATGGGCTCTTTGCTCGTTAATCTATGGGACGGTTTGCCGAAAGCGGGCGCATTCGCACTGGTGCTTGCGGTGCTTGCTGCCGTTTGCTGGGGCGGCTTTGTGCTGGACCGGTATCTGCATATCAGCTGGCTTTTGAGAATTTTGAACTTTGCCCATGCCAGTTCCGGGAAAACATTCCCCGTGCTGGATGCGCGTATCGAGGCGATGGCCGCCGAGGTGGCACAGGCCATGCAGCAGCAGCGGTGGCGCGAGGTGGTCGTGGTCGGCTTCAGTGTCGGCAGTGTGCAGGCTCTGAAGTTGACTCAGGCGCTTCGCCGTAAGCTGGCTGAAGATCCGTTATCCTCACACGCTTCTCGCAAGCCGCTGATGAGCTTGGTCACCCTGGGCAATTGCATTCCGTTGTTCGGGCTGTTTCCCGGCGCTGGCGCGTTGCGGCAAACCTTGCGTGAGGTCGCCATGGACGACGCGGTGTACTGGGCCGATATTTCTTCTCCCAGCGATAGCGTGTGTTTCGGCATGTGCGATGTAGTGGGGCTGTCGTTGCGCGAAGATGGGCGCAAGGATGAGACCCAGGCCGCCAGCCCGGTTATCGAGGCCGGAAAGCGCCGGGCCCAGTGGGGATTCAATCCGCAAGCGATATGCTCCCCGCGCTTTCACAAGCTGTTTTTGCCGACAACCTACCGTTGGTTGCGCAGGAACAAGATGCGCATGCATTTTCAGTATCTGATGGCCGGCGAAGTTGCCGGTGCCTATGATTATTTCGAGTTGCTCACCAGCGCCGGTCCGATGCGTGACTACATAGAGAGGAAATTGGTGCGATGAGTCGTTTCTGTCCCGTTTATCCCAAGCCCCACCCCGAACAGACATCGAAGCTGCGCATGTTCTGGCATGCGCGGCGCTCCTGGATGGACGCCCTGTTCGAGCGCAGCTACAGCATGCAGATGGGTGAGGTTCATCTGCCCGGCGTGGATCTCTACATGCTCAATGACATCAAAGAGGTCAAGAGAGTCATGCAGAGCGAGGCGCAGCAGTTTCCCAAAAGCCATCTGCTGCATGAATCGCTGGAGCCTTTGCTGGGGGACAGCATCTTCACGACCAATGGCGAGCAGTGGCAGCGTCAGCGCACCATGATGAATCCCGCGTTTGCCCAGGCGCGCGTGAACGTCGCTTTCCCGCGCATGCTGGGAGCCGCGCAATCCATGCTGGAGCGCCTGGATGCCGTGGAGGAGGGACAGCCGTACGACATCGAGATCGAGATGACCCATGTCACGGCCGACATCATTTTCCGCACGATTTTCTCCAAGCCCATGCAGGGGCCGGATGCGCATCGCATCTTCGAGGCATTTGCCCGCTATCAGTCACTGGCGCCCAAGCTCATGCTGCCTGCGCTGTTCGGTGCTCGCTGGTTGACCATGCCCTGGTATCGCTGGCAGAGCAACCAGGCGGCCAGGGAGATTCGTGGTTTGCTGCACGCCATGATCAAGCCGCGCTATGAAGCGCATCTGAAGGGCGAGGCCGAGGAGCAGGAGGATATTCTTGCCGCCTTCATGCAGGCCAAGGATCCGAACACAGGCGAGCCTTTCAACGAGGAAGAGCTGGTCAATCAGGTCGCCATGCTGTTTCTGGCAGGGCATGAAACTTCGGCCAGCGCACTGACCTGGGCCAGCTATCTTCTGGCCCAGTCACCCGACATACAGCAGCGTGCCTACGAGCAAGTGGTGGAAGTGGTTGGCGATCGTCTGCCGCAGCAGGCAGACATGAAGAGCTTTTCTCAGGTCTGGAATATCTTTCGGGAGACCTTGCGTCTGTTTCCCCCTGTGGGCTTCTTCGCCCGGGAGAATGTTCAGTCCTGTCCTATCAGGGGCAAGCAGCTGAAGGAGCGCAGCACGGTGGTGGTGGCGCCCTGGCTGCTGCAGCGCCACCGAAAATGGTGGAAGAACCCCGATGCCTTCGATCCGGATCGCTTTGATCGTGAGGAGGACAAGGAAGCCATCAAACACGCCTACATGCCTTTCAGCATGGGTCCGCGTGTCTGTCTGGGAGCTGCATTTGCCTTGCAGGAGGCGGTCTTGATTCTGGCCTGCCTGCTGCAGCGCTATGAAATCCTGCCGGCGGCAGGCCATGTGCCGCAGCCTGTGGGGCGGCTGACGATTCGCTCCGAAAATGGCGTACGCATCAATTTGCGCAAGAGAGAGGCTGCATGAAGGAGCGCCTGGCAGGTTTTGCGCTGATGTGTGCAGTCGTTCCGCTGGCGGTCGTGGGCTGGCTGATTCTTTGCTGGGTTGGCCTGTTCGGCAAGACGGAGCGGGGCAGGGCCGGAGTGCGGGCGCTGGACCATTTTGTCAATGCGGCAGTGCTCAATGGCTATGCCTGGGAAAGCGTGTCATCGCATGCCTGGCGCGAACGCGAGAACAAGCGCTGGGCGCGTTGGGTCATCCGGATCACCGATCGCTTCCAGAAGGATCACTGCATGCGTGCCAACAAGCGCGAGCAGCCCGTGGTGGACCTGATTCTGAAAAAAGGTCTGCAGGGCCAGACGATCAGGTGACAGGGCTGCCAGGCCATTCAGCCCATGAGCAGGATGAGCTCATTACGCCTCATTACGCTTCATGCACGGTCCGGGTCAGCGAGATTCGGCTCTGGCGCGTTAAGGACTGAAGCGTTTCCGGGACGAAGCGCGATCTCGCCGGCCCACGGTGATCTATATCGAGCATGGAGACATATGTCCAATCGCACTTCACTCATCCGCAGCCTGGCAGCCTTGGCGCTGGTTTGCGCAGCGGGTGCCGCCCAGGCGCAGGCCTATATCAGCGGCTCCATCTCAGGGCAGCTGGCGCCCGGGGTTTACGGTCAGGTCAATATCGGTAATGCACCACCGCCGCTGCTGTATGCCCAGCCGATGTGGGGCGGCCCGGTAGTGCCGCAGGTGCAGCCCATCTATATGTGGGTGCCGCCCGGCCATTCGCGCAACTGGCGCCGCTACTGCGGCCGCTACCACGCCTGCGGCCAGCCGGTCTATTTCCTGCGCAATCCGCCACCCCATTGGCGTGCAGGACCTCCGCCGCGCCACCACCACGAGCGACGCGACTGGCATGACGACCGCCGGGATCATAGGCACTGGGACAGAGACGATCGCCGCGATCGACGTGACTGGGACAGGCATGATCGCGATGACCGGGGGCGTGGTCATGGTCACGGGCGTGGGCATGGACGTCATGACGACTGAATTAGGGGTTAACCACTAAATTCACTGTTGCTTATGCACAGCAATGAAGGCTGGTTGCTATTGAAAAAATAGCAACCAGCCTTTTCTTTTTATTGGCTTCATGCTTGGTTTGTAGGTATTTATACGTGTTATGAGCGAGCACTTTGCTATGCCTTTGCGGCATAGCTGCTAGCGGAGGGCTTGCCTAGTGGGAGGGGGCAGGGCTGCCGACAATAGTCTCATTCGTTTTGACTAGATGGTTGCCCTGATGCACGCCCTGTCGAGCGCCCCGTCCTGCCGGTGCAGTCTGCCCGCAGCGTGACGGGAGTGGCTCGAAAGGCCTCGATGGCCGGGACTCGGCATTCGGGATTGCGGGGCAGCCATGGCATCCACTTCAGGAGTCTTCCGGCATGAGCGCAGCACTCAAAGGCATTTCTTCCATGGCAACCCGCCAGGTCCTCGCGGATCTGGTTGCAGCCTGGCAGGCCCAGGGCGGCGAGCCGGTGCAGATCGAATCCGTGGGTGGTGTGGATGCCGCGCAGCGTGTGCAGTCCGGTGAAGAGGCCTTTGATGTGGTCTTCCTGGCCTCCAACGCCATCGACAAGCTGCAGGCCGCCGGCCGTGTGGTTGAGGGCAGCAAGGTGGACCTGGTGCTCTCTGGCACCGCCGTGGCCGTGCCTGCTGGTGCAGCCCTGCCCGATATCGGCTCCGAAGAGGCCGTGCGCGCTGCCGTGCTGGCCGCGCCCAGCATTGGCTATTCCACCGGCCCCAGCGGTGTGGCGCTGCAAAAGCTGTTCGAGCGTTGGGGCATTGCCGACGAGATCAAGGCCCGCATCGTGCAGGCCCGGCCCGGTATACCCGTGGGCTCCATGATTGCTTCGGGCGAAGTGGCGCTGGGCTTTCAGCAGCTGAGCGAGCTGATCCATGTTGCGGGCATACAGATCGTGGGCGGCCTGCCTGCCGCGATTGCCATCGATACGGTATTTTCTGCCGGCGTTGTGACGGGCTCGGCACATGCGGATGCCGTGCAGCGTCTGCTGGCCTTCATGGCTTCGCCTGAAGCCGAAGCGGCCAAGCGCCGCCAGGGCATGGAGCCCGCTTGAATTGATTCGTGTCCAGGCGGGGGCCTGGCACTGACACCCCATCCAGCAAAAGGGCAGTCATAGCCCTTTCGTGACGGACGTACCAGATGCCTTTGAGGCTTTGGCGCCAGCCGCGAGACAGGAGATAGAGGCGACAAAGAGAGGCAACTGAGATTCCAAATATGACTTCGCAAACTAGCAAACAGAACACCGGCCCTGCGGTCGTCAATGTGCAGACCGTGCTCAACGAGAGCCCGTTTTCACGCTTCCAGTGGGGGATTTTCTTCCTCTGTTTTTTGATTGTTCTGCTCGACGGTTTTGATACCGCCGCCATCGGCTTCATCGCGCCTTCGCTGCTCGGCGAATGGGGCATCGACAAGTCCCATCTGGGCCCGGTGCTGAGCGCGGCCCTGTTCGGCCTGGCGTTCGGCGCGCTGGGCGCGGGTCCGCTGGCGGACCGCGTGGGCCGCAAGACCGTGCTGATCATCGCCTCGGTGGTGATGGGCGGTGCATCGATTGCTTCCGGTCTGGTGCACGATCTGCAAGGCCTGACCATCTGGCGCTTCATCACCGGCCTGGGTCTTGGCGCCGCCATGCCCAACGCCATCACGCTGATGAACGAATACTGCCCTGACAGCAAGCGTTCCTTCATTACCAACTGCATGTTCTGCGGCTTCCCCATCGGCTCGGCCTTCGGCGGCTTTATCGCGGCCTGGATGATTCCGCATTTCGGCTGGCGCAGCCTGCTGATCGTGGGCGGCGTGGTGCCCCTGATCCTGGCCGTGCTGATGATCGTGATGCTGCCCGAGTCGGTGCGCTTCATGGTGCTCAAGAACTACTCGGCCGACCGCGTGCGCAAGGTGATGGTGCGCATCGCCGCCGGCACGCGCAATGCAGCGCGTTTTGTGCTGAACGACGGCGGCGAGGCGGCTGCCCAGGCACAGCAAGGTCCCCAGGGCCTGCGTCTGGTGTTCTCGCAGAAATATCTGGTCGGCACGCTGGCCCTGTGGGTGACGTATTTCATGGGCCTGGTGATCGTCTATGGCCTGGTCAACTGGATGCCTGTGCTGTTCAAGGAAGCAGGCGTGCCCGCCAGCCAGGCAGCCGTGATTGCCGCGCTGTTCCAGCTCGGCGGCGTGGGCGCGATCTTCGTCGGTCTGCTGATGGACCGCTGGAATGCCAATCTGATCATCGCGACGGGCTACTTCCTGACCAGCCTGGGCGTGGCCTTCATCGGCCAGGTGCTCGGCGGTGGCGTGGGCATGCTGGTGGCTTCGGTATTCATTGCCGGTTTGCTGATGAATGCGGCACAGTCGTCCATGCAGGCGCTGGCTGCCGAGTACTACCCCACGGAATGCCGCGCCAGCGGCGTGTCCTGGATGCTGGGCATCGGCCGCTTTGGCGGCATTGCAGGCTCTTTCCTGGTGGCCGAGCTGTCGCGCCGTCACCTGGAGCTGCCGCAGGTCTTCATGGTGGTTGCCATTCCCGGTGTCATCGCCGCGCTGGCGCTGCTGGTCAAGAACCGCTATGCCGGCGGCGCACCGCGTACCTCCATGCTGGGCCTGGGCGGCGCGCACTGAACTTTTTGATAGACGAATTATTTTTTAACGGAGCTTGAAGATGATCATTGACGTACACGGTCACTACACCACGGCGCCTGCGGCTCTGGGCGCATGGCGCGATCTGCAGATCGCCGGCCTCAAGGACCCGAGCAAGACCCCGTCGGTGGCCGATCTGAAGATCAGCGACGATGAAATCCGCGAGACCATCGAAACCAATCAGCTGCGCCTGATGAAGGAACGTGGTTCCGATCTGACCATCTTCAGCCCCCGTGCCTCGTTCATGGCGCACCACATCGGTGACTTCCAGACCTCCAGCACCTGGGCCGCCATCTGCAACGAGCTGTGCTTCCGCGTCAGCGAGCTGTTCCCCGATCACTTCATTCCCGCCGCCATGCTGCCCCAGTCGCCCGGCGTGGACCCTGCGACCTGCATTCCCGAGCTGGTCAAGTGCGTTGAGCAGTACGGCAACGTGGGCATCAACCTGAACCCCGATCCCTCGGGCGGCCACTGGACTTCGCCCCCGCTGTCCGACAAGAGCTGGTACCCCATCTATGAAAAGATGGTGGAGTACGACATCCCCGCGATGATCCACGTCTCCACCAGCTGCAATTCATGCTTTCACACCACGGGCAGCCATTATCTGAATGCCGACACCACGGCCTTCATGCAGTGCCTGACTTCGGATCTGTTCAAGGACTTCCCGACCCTGAAGTTCCTGATTCCCCATGGCGGCGGAGCCGTGCCTTACCACTGGGGCCGTTTCCGCGGTCTGGCGCAGGAGATGAAGAAGCCGCTGCTGGAAGAGCATTTGCTGAACAACATCTACTTCGACACCTGCGTCTACCACCAGCCGGGCATCAACCTGCTGACGGAAGTGATTCCGACCAAGAACATTCTGTTCGCCAGCGAAATGATCGGCGCCGTGCGCGGCATCGATCCGCAGACCGGTCACTACTACGACGACACCAAGCGCTACATCGAAGCCACGCAGAACCTGACGGCCGATGAAAAGCACGCCGTCTATGAAGGCAATGCCCGCCGCGTGTTCACGCGCCTGGACAAGGCGCTCAAGGCCAAGGGTCTGTAACTTCTCAAAAAAGAGAGCTGCTGGCGCACGGTATGAAAGGTTTTCAATAAGAAAACTATTCAAATCTGATGAATGACAAGCGCTACCAGCTCACTTTTTGGATTCAATAACGTCAAAGCAAAGAGGTATTTCCATGTACGAACTGGGAGTTGTCTACCGCAATATCCAGCGCGCCGACCGCGCTGCTGCTGACGGCCTGGCCGCCCTGGGCTCCGCCACCGTGCACGAAGCCATGGGCCGCGTTGGTCTGCTCAAGCCCTATATGCGCCCCATCTACGCCGGCAAGCAGGTCTCGGGCACGGCCGTCACCGTGCTGCTGCAGCCCGGCGACAACTGGATGATGCATGTGGCTGCCGAGCAGATTCAGCCCGGCGATATCGTGGTTGCTGCCGTCACCGCCGAGTGCTCCGACGGCTACTTCGGCGACCTGCTGGCCACCAGCTTCCAGGCGCGTGGCGCACGTGCGCTGATCATCGACGCCGGCGTGCGTGACGTGAAGACGCTGCAGGAGATGGACTTCCCGGTCTGGAGCAAGGCCATCTCTTCCAAGGGCACGATCAAGGCCACCCTGGGCTCGGTCAACATCCCCATCGTCTGCGCCGGCATGCTGGTCACGCCCGGTGACGTGATCGTGGCCGACGACGACGGCGTGGTCTGCGTGCCCGCCGCGCGTGCCGTGGAAGTGCTGGCTGCCGCCCAGAAGCGCGAAAGCTTCGAAGGCGAAAAGCGCGCCAAGCTGGCTTCGGGCGTCCTGGGCCTGGATATGTACAAGATGCGCGAGCCCCTGGAAAAGGCCGGCTTGCGCTATGTGGATTAACACCCCCTGAGCGGCTGCGCCGCTTCCCCCTCTCTCGCTGCGCGGGAAGGGGACGACACCCTCGGTGCGGGGCGGCCCTTCCTCGGTGTCTCTGAGATGTGGCAGCGCCAGTTTCATGGATGGTGGGAAGTGCGCAGCGCACGGTGCAATCAACAATTGAGGAGCAAACAGATGAGCGCCTTTGAAAAAACCCCCGGCTGGCTGGACTGGTACGCCAACCCCAGCAAGCCCCAGTTCAAGCTGCCTGCCGGCGCTGTGGATGCGCACTGCCATGTGTTCGGTCCCGGCAACGAGTTCCCCTTCGCCCCCGAGCGCAAGTACACCCCCTGCGACGCCAGCAAGGCCCAGCTGTATGCGCTGCGCGACCACCTGGGTTTTGCGCGCAATGTGGTGGTGCAGGCCACCTGCCACGGTGCGGACAACCGCGCCATGGTCGATGCCTGCAAGTCCTCGGGCGGCAAGGCCCGTGGCGTGGCCACGGTCAAGCGCTCCATCAGCGATGCCGAACTCTCGGCCCTGCACGACGCCGGCGTGCGCGGCGTGCGTTTCAACTTCGTCAAGCGTCTGGTGGACTTCACGCCCAAGGACGAGCTGATGGAGATCGCCGGTCGCATCGCCAAGCTGGGCTGGCATGTGGTGATTTATTTCGAAGCCGTGGATCTGCCCGAGCTGTGGGACTTCTTCACCGCGCTGCCCACCACCGTGGTGGTTGACCACATGGGCCGCCCCGACGTGACCAAGGGCGTGGACAGCGAGGAGTTCGCGCTGTTCCTGAAGTTCATGCGCGAGCACAAGAATGTCTGGAGCAAGGTTTCCTGCCCCGAGCGCCTGTCCGTCTCCGGCCCCAAGGCGCTTCATGGTGAGCAGAATGCCTACCAGGACGTGGTACCGTTCGCGCGCCGCGTGGTCGAGGAGTTCCCCGAGCGCGTGCTCTGGGGCACGGACTGGCCGCACCCCAACCTGAAGGACCACATGCCCGACGACGGCCTGCTGGTGGACTTCATTCCTCATATCGCTCCCACCGCGCAGTTGCAGCAAAAGCTGCTGGTGGACAACCCCATGCGTCTGTACTGGCCCGAAGAGGTCTGACGGAGTTCCGGCGACACATACACCCGGAAACAGGCCGCAGCCTTGTCGCATGGGCTGCGCCATCCGTAACGAGGAGAATTTATGGCTTTGGAAAAACCGTATCTGGACGTGCCCGGCACCATCATTTTCGATGCCGAGCAGTCCCGCAAGGGCTACTGGCTCAACCAGTTCTGCATGAGCCTGATGAAGGCCGAGAACCGCGAGCGCTTCCGCGCCAACGAGCGTGCCTATCTGGACGAGTGGGCGATGACCGAGGAGCAGAAGCAGGCCGTGCTGGCGCGCGATCTGAACTGGTGCATGCGCACCGGCGGCAATATCTACTTCCTGGCCAAGATCGGCGCCACCGACGGCAAGAGCTTCCAGCAGATGGCGGGCTCCATGACCGGCATGACCGAAGAAGAGTACCGCGCCATGATGATGGGCGGCGGCCGCTCTGCCGATGGCAATCGCTATGTGGGCGAGGACGGTGATGCGCAGGCGCATCGCCAGCCCCAGGGCAGCGCAGGCAACCAGAACAAGGAAGGCAACTAAGACATGGCACGCATCACCGCATCCGTTTTCACCTCGCACGTGCCTGCCATCGGCGCCGCCATGGACATGGGCAAGACCCAGGAAGCCTACTGGGCGCCCCTGTTCAAGGGTTATGACTTCTCCCGTCAGTGGATGAAGGACAACAAGCCCGATGTGATCTTCCTGGTCTACAACGACCACGCCACGGCCTTCAGCCTGGACTGCATTCCCACCTTCGCCATCGGCACGGCTGCGGAATTCCAGCCCGCCGACGAAGGCTGGGGCCCGCGCCCCGTGCCCAAGGTGGTCGGCCATCCCGATCTGGCCAGCCACATTGCCCAGTCCGTGATTCAGCAGGACTTCGACCTGACCATCGTCAACAAGATGGACGTGGACCATGGCCTCACGGTGCCGCTGTCGCTGATGTGCGGCGAGCAGGACCCCAAGACCGGCTCCTGGCCCTGCCCGGTGATCCCCTTCGCCGTGAACGTGGTGCAGTATCCCGTGCCCACCGGCCAGCGCTGCTTCAACCTGGGCCGCGCCATCCGCAAGGCCGTGGAGAGCTACGACCAGGACATCAACGTCCATATCTGGGGCACGGGCGGCATGAGCCACCAGCTGCAGGGTGCGCGCGCAGGCCTGATCAACAAGGAATGGGACAACCAGTTCCTGGACCTGCTGATCGAGAACCCCCACGGTCTGGCGCAGATGCCGCACATCGACTATGTGCGCGAAGCCGGCTCGGAAGGCATCGAGTTGGTGATGTGGCTGATCGCGCGCGGCGCCATGTCCGATGTGGACGGCCCCGCACCGCTGCCCAAGGTGGCGCACCGCTTCTACCATGTGCCCGCATCGAACACCGCAGTGGGCCATCTGATCCTCGAGAATCAGTAAACGTTTCACCACGTTCGCTGCTTCGCGTATTCACTGCCCCCCTGTGGGGGGGCTTCGCCTCCTTGAGGCGGCTCTACGGAGATCCCAATCATGAGCAAGACCATCAAAGTAGCGCTGGCTGGCGCAGGTGCCTTCGGCATCAAGCACCTGGACGGCATCAAGAACATCGACGGCGTGGAAGTCGTCTCCCTGGTCGGTCGCCGCTTTGACCAGACCAAGGAAGTGGCCGACAAATACGGCATCAAGCATGTGGCAACCGATCTGGCCGAAAGCCTGGCGCTGCCCGAAGTCGATGCCGTGATCCTGTGCACGCCCACGCAGATGCACGCCGAGCAGGCCATTGCCTGCATGAAGGCCGGCAAGCATGTGCAGGTCGAGATCCCCCTGGCCGACGCACTGAAGGACGCCCAGGCAGTGGCCGAGCTGCAAAAGCAGACCGGCCTGGTGGCCATGGTGGGCCATACCCGCCGCTTCAACCCCAGCCACCAGTGGGTGCACAAGAAGATCGAAGCCGGCGAGTTCAACATCCAGCAGATGGATGTGCAAACCTACTTCTTCCGCCGCACCAATATGAACGCGCTGGGCCAGGCCCGCAGCTGGACCGACCACCTGCTGTGGCACCATGCCGCCCACACCGTGGACCTGTTCGCTTACCAGGCCGGCAGCCCGATCGTCAAGGCCAACGCCGTGCAAGGCCCGATTCACAAGGATCTGGGCATCGCCATGGACATGAGCATCCAGCTCAAGGCCGCCAACGGTGCGATCTGCACGCTGAGCCTGTCGTTCAACAATGACGGTCCTCTGGGCACCTTCTTCCGCTACATCGGCGACACCGGCACCTACCTGGCCCGTTACGACGATCTGTACACCGGCAAGGACGAGAAGATCGACGTGTCCCAGGTCGATGTCTCCATGAACGGTATCGAGCTGCAGGACCGCGAATTCTTCGCAGCCATCCGCGAAGGCCGCGAGCCCAACTCCAGCGTGCAGCAGGTGTTCAACTGCTACAAGGTCTTGCACGACCTGGAGCAGCAACTCAACGCCGAATAAGTCCCGGTGATCGATTGAGACAGACAAAGGCCGGGGCATGCTCCGGCCTTTGCTGTTTTTGCTTTGAAATTTATAGCTTTAAACGCTCTGTTTATATGGGCTATAGGCTATAAATGCCTTAACTTTGCCATCCTCAAGGAGCATCCGTGCAATACCGACCACTAGGCCCATTCAGCGTCGCCAATGTCGCGCTGGGCTGCATGAATTTCTGCCATGCCTACGGCAACCCCGTCTCTACCGAGCAATCGCACGCCGTGCTGCATGCGGCACTGGACGCGGGCGTCACGTTGTTCGACACTGCCGCGCTCTATGGCTTTGGCGCCAGCGAATCGCTGATCGGACCCGTGCTCAAGCCCCACCGCAATCAGATCACCCTGGCCAGCAAATGCGGCATGGCCGGCGTGCGCGGCGAAGACGGCGTGATGCGCCGCGTCATCGACGGTCGTCCCAAAACCCTGCGCCAGAACTGCGAAGACAGCCTCAAGCGCCTGGGCACCGATGTGATCGATCTCTACTATCTGCATCGCTGGGACAGGAACGTGCCCATCGAGGAGTCGGTGGGCGAGATGGCACGCCTGAAGGAAGAGGGCAAGGTTCGCGCTCTGGGTCTGTCGGAAGTGGGCGTCGATGCGCTGCGCCGCGCGCACAAGGAGCATCCGATTGCCGCGCTGCAAAGCGAATATTCGCTGTGGTCGCGCAATGCGGAGCTGGGCACGCTCGCCGCCTGCAAGGAGCTGGGCATTGCCTATGTGGCTTTCAGTCCCATGGGCCGCGCCTTCTTCAGCGGCAAGCTGCAGCAGGTGGACAACCTGGTCAAGGGCGATATCCGCGCCACCATGCCGCGTTTTGCCGGCGAGGCCTATGCGCAGAACCTGCGCCTGCTGACGCCCATGCAGGCCGTGGCGGAAAAAGCCGGCTGCACGCTGGCCGAGCTGGCCATCGCCTGGGTGCTGCACCAGGGCGAGCATGTGATCGCCTTGCCCGGCACCACCAGCGTGGAGCATCTGCACGAAGACATTCGCGGCGGCAGCGTCAAGCTCGACGCCGAGCTGCTGGCCGAGCTCGATGACATCTTCAAGCCCGAAGCCATTGCGGGCGACCGCTATGCGCTGCAAGGCCAGGGCGAGGTGGATACCGAGAAATACGCCTTTGAAAAGCGCCCAGGCTAGTGCCTTTGCGGACGCCCGGTCAGGGGCGGTCTGCGGCGTTGCCTCGCCGGCCGCGCAAATCCTCGCAATAGCACCACTATTGCTGCGGTATCGCGCGCGGGGGGCCGCCCCCTGGCATCCCATTCCGCGAAGGCCCTAGCGCGGAGGGGAGCGTAAACAGGTTCAAGTTTGGGGCAGGGCGTGCAGGGGAATATCCTTCTCCTGTGCCAGCTGCATCAGTTGCGCGCAGCTGCGTGCGGCCAGAAACCGGGCCACGCCCTGATGGATCTCGGGCTTGCGCATATCGGCGGGATGGCCGAAGGGCAGGTCTGCCGCTTCGCACAGGCGCTGGGCAAAGTGAGGCTCCAGCGCGGCCACGGCCACGATGCCGTCGGCACAGGGATAGATGCGGTAGCCCGCATGGGCGCCGCCGACATCGCCCGCGGGCTGGGTCAGGCCCCAGTGCCAGGGCAGGGCCAGCCACTGCGCCGCCTGGGCCAGGCCGACCTCGCGCAGTATGCCGCGCCCGCTGCGGCTGCTGACGAGCACGGCCTGGAGCACGGCTTCGCTGGCCATCAGCGCCCCCGCCATATCGGCAAACAGGCCGGGGGGCAGGGCCGTGCTGTGCACGAGGCCCGCTTCGGCCTGATAGGTGAGGTCATGGCCGGGGACATCGGCCAGCTCGCCTGCGCTGCCGACCACGCGCACCAGCGACAGCCCGGGGTAGCGCTGCTGCAGGGCTTCCCAGCCCAGGCCCAGCTTGCTCAGGGCCGAGGGCCGGAACGAGGTCAGCAGCACATCGGTTTGCGCCAGTTGCGCATGCAGACTGGCCTGGCCTTCGGCGGTCTTGAGATCGGCCTGCAGGGTTTGCACCTTGTCATGCATCTGCGCGTAGGCATCGGGGCAGTAGAGGCCCATGGGGTCGGCGCTGCGGCCTGCGCCGGGGGCCAGAGGCTCGAGCTTGCGGCAATCGGCTCCCATGCCGGCGCAGCGCCACAGTGCGGCGGGGCCGGGCAGGTTCAGAGCCAGGCTGAGTATGCGAATTCCTTGCAGGGGTTGAATGGCGGTGCTGGGCATGAGTGGGAGTATTCCTTGTCTGGACTTGTGCAAGCCAGGGTGGCATCAGGATGGTTTCCTTGAAGCGAAGCCCTTGCCTGATCCTGTTTGGCGTGAGTCGTGCTTGTGCAACTGCTGTTGTAGTGCAAGCCGGGCCTTGGCGCTGGCACTTTCAGGACAGTCTGTTGCGGTGGCGGTGCTTTCAGGCGCTGTTGCGCTGTGGCAAGCTTGCCCTATCTGTAAAACGCCCCTAGGGGCGTGTTCGATTGACCGAGATGCGTAGACGTACGCTTTTGTCCCTGGGCGCAGCCTCCGTGCTGGCCGCCGGAGGGGGCTGGAAGGCTTTTTCCATGAACTCCACTTCTTCTTCCTTGTTGCCCGAGCAACTGCTGCAGCAGCTCAAGCCTTCGCCGCGCATGCCGGTGATGTTCCTGGGCCACGGCAGTCCCATGAATGTGATCGAGGACACGCACTGGCGCCAGAGCTGGAAGGCACTGGGCCAGGAACTGACGGCCAAGGGCATTGCGCCGCAGCTGATTCTCTGCGTTTCGGCCCACTGGCTGACCGAGTCCGACTGGGCGCTGACCGGTATGGCCCAGCCACGCACGATTCATGACTTCGGCGGCTTTCCGCAAGAGCTGTTCGACCAGCAATATCCGGCGCCCGGCGCGCCCGAGGTAGCCAGGCAACTGGCGGCCGAGCTGCATTCGCCGCTGGACGGATCGGCCTTGCTGGTGGACCAGAAATGGGGTTTTGACCATGGCACCTGGTCGGTGCTGCTGCCCATGTTCCCCGAGGCCAGCATTCCCGTCATGCAGCTGAGCATGCCCTATGGTCTGGCGCCCGAAAAGCATTTCGAGATGGGCCGCCAGCTGCGCGCGCTGCGCGACCGCGGCGTGCTGATCGTGGGCAGCGGCAATATCGTGCACAACCTGCGCGCCATGCAGCGCGGTGCCAGCGACAACCAGGCCTATGACTGGACGATTCAGTTCGACACCGAAGTGCAGCAGCGTCTGGACAGCGGCAATCTGGCGGATCTGAGCACCTTTCTGGACTGGGGCCCGCAGGCCCGTCTGGCCCATCCCACGCACGACCACTATCTGCCTCTGCTGTATGCGGCAGGTGCCGTGCAGGAGGGCGAAGCGCCGCGCGTGTTCAACACGGCCTACCAGTATGCGGCGCTGTCCATGCGCTCGGCCATCTGGGGACTGAGCGCTTGATCAAGATTTTGATAGCTTACTGCGCTTGGTTTACATGGTTTTCAGGTGATTTTCTGCCTGAAAACAATATGAGAAGAGCGCTGGCAGCTATCAACTAATAGGTGGGCACTGAAGCAGCCATAAAAAAAGAGCAACGGATTAAAAGTCCGTTGCTCTTTGGTCTTCAGGGACCAGGCCCCGAATCGTGAGCTTAGATCACGGCGGCGATGGCCTTGCAGACATAGTCGATGTTCTTGCTGTTCAGCGCAGCCACGCACATGCGGCCGGTGTCGGTGCCGTACACGCCGAACTCGGAGCGCAGGCGCACCATCTGGTCCTTGGACAGGCCGGAGTACGAGAACATGCCGATCTGGGTGGTGATGAAGGACATGTCCTGGGTCACGCCGGCAGCCTTCAGACCGTCGACCAGCTTCTGGCGCATGGCCTTGATGCGCACGCGCATCTCGCCCAGCTCCTTTTCCCACAGAGCGTGCAGCTCGGGGTTGTTCAGCACAGCTGCCACGACGGCGCCGCCATGTGTGGGAGGGTTGGAGTAGTTGGTGCGGATGACGATCTTCAGCTGCGACAGCACGCGAGCGGCTTCTTCCTTGTCGGAGGCCACCACGGACAGGGCGCCCACGCGCTCGCCATACAGGCTGAAGCTCTTGGAGAAGGAGGTCGAGACAAAGATGTTCAGGCCGGCAGCCACGAACTTGCCGATCACGGCGCCGTCTTCGGCGATGCCGTGGCCAAAGCCCTGGTAGGCCATGTCCAGGAAGGCGACCAGGCCCTTGGCCTTGACGACGGCGATCACTTCATCCCACTGAGCGGCAGTGATGTCGTAGCCGGTGGGGTTGTGGCAGCAGGCGTGCAGCACGACCACGGTGCCGGCAGCGGCAGCATTCAGGTCGGCCAGCATGCCGGCGAAGTCGATGGAGCGGGTGGCTGCATCGTAGTAAGCGTAGGTGCCGACTTCAAAACCAGCGTTGGTGAAGATGGCCTTGTGGTTTTCCCAGCTGGGGTTGGAGATCAGGACCTTGGCGTTGGGGTTGAGCTTCTTGAGGAAGTCGGCGCCGATCTTCAGGCCGCCGGTGCCGCCGATGGCCTGCACGGTAGCAACGCGGCCGGACTTGACCACGTCGGACTCGGCACCGAACACCAGGGCCTTGACGCCGTTGTCATAGGCGGCAATACCGTCGATGGGCAGATAGCCGCGGGCGGTGGGCTTTTCCATCATGGCCTTCTCGGCGG
This sequence comes from Comamonas sp. NyZ500, assembly GCF_016772095.1. Classification (NCBI taxonomy): domain Bacteria; kingdom Pseudomonadati; phylum Pseudomonadota; class Betaproteobacteria; order Burkholderiales; family Comamonadaceae; genus Comamonas; species Comamonas sp. NyZ500. The sequence continues at coordinate 30,351 of NZ_JAEIJE010000014.1, forward strand.
CCTGCACGCACTCCAGCAGGGGCAGCTTGCCGTTGTCGTCGAAGTACACGCCCACGCCCAGGTTCACTTTGTTGGGGTTGGAGTCAGCGTTGAATTGCTCGTTCAGACCCAGGATGGGGTCGCGGGGGGCCATTTCGACGGCGGTAAACAGAGACATGAAAAAATCCTTGAGGGATGGAAATAAGTCAGGTCACCCCCAGCTACTGCTCCGAGCGCGTTAGACGGGCAGGGCATCGCCCGGTGCTCGAAAAAACGCATCAGCCTAGGTTAGGCTTGAGGGTTGGGCTGCCATTCTACTCCGCGCTTACCCTATGCGTCATGGACATGAGATCATGCAAGAACAAAATATGAATGCCGAGCCGCAAGGCCGTTTCGTGCAATACCCGGACTCGCCGTTCGAGCTGTTCCAGCCCTATCCACCGGCGGGCGATCAGCCTGCGGCCATCGAAAAACTGGTCGAAGGCGTCAATGACGGCGAGTCTTTCCAGACGCTGCTGGGCGTGACCGGTTCGGGCAAGACCTTCACCATGGCCAACGTGATCGCGCGTCTGGGCAAGCCCGCCATCGTGTTTGCGCCCAACAAGACGTTGGCGGCACAGCTGTACTCGGAGTTCAGGGAGTTTTTCCCGAAAAACGCGGTCGAGTACTTCGTCAGCTACTACGACTACTACCAGCCCGAAGCCTATGTGCCCCAGCGCGACCTGTTTATCGAAAAGGACAGCGCCATCAACGAGCACATCGAGCAGATGCGCCTGTCCTGCACCAAGAGCATCATGGAGCGCCGCGATGTGGTGATCGTGGCCACCGTCTCGGCCATCTACGGCATCGGCGAGCCCGAGAGCTACCACCGCATGATCATGACGCTGCGCGCGGGCGACACGCTCAACCAGCGTGACGCGATCGCGCAGCTGATCCGCATGCAGTACCAGCGCAACGACCAGGATTTCTCGCGCGGCACCTTCCGCGTGCGCGGCGACACCATCGATGTGTTCCCGGCCGAGCATTCTGAGCTGGCCGTGCGCATCGAGCTGTTCGACGACGAGGTCGAGAGCCTGCAGCTGTTCGATCCGCTCACGGGCCGGGTGCGCCAGAACATTCCGCGCTTCACCATCTATCCCAGCAGCCACTATGTGACGCCGCGCGACAAGGTGCTGGCGGCCGTGGAGACCATCAAGGAAGAGCTGGCCGAGCGCCTCAAGCAACTCGTGGGCATGGGCAAGCTGGTGGAGGCGCAGCGCCTGGAGCAGCGCACGCGCTTCGATCTGGAAATGCTCAGCGAAGTGGGGCACTGCAAGGGCATCGAGAACTACACGCGCCATCTCTCGGCCTCCAAGCCAGGCGATCCGCCCAGCACGCTGACCGACTATCTGCCGCGCGACGCCATCATGTTCCTCGACGAGAGCCATCAGATGATCGGCCAGCTCAACGCCATGTACAACGGCGACCGGGCGCGCAAGACCACGCTGGTGGAATATGGCTTCCGCCTGCCGTCGGCGCTGGACAACCGGCCGCTCAAGTTCGAGGAGTTCGAGCGGCGCATGCGCCAGGTCGTGTTTGTCTCGGCCACGCCCGCCGAATATGAAAAGACTCATGCCGGGCAGGTGGTGGAGCAGGTGGTGCGCCCCACGGGCCTGGTCGATCCCGAGATCGAAGTGCGGCCGGCCATCCATCAGGTGGATGACGTGCTGCAGGAGATCCGCCAGCGCGTGGAGCTGGAGGAGCGCGTGCTCATCACCACGCTGACCAAGCGCATGGCCGAGCAGCTGACCGAATACCTGACCGACAACGGCGTGAAGGTGCGCTATCTGCACTCCGACGTGGATACGGTGGAGCGCGTGGAAATCATCCGCGACCTGCGTCTGGGAGCCTTCGACGTGCTGGTCGGCATCAACCTGCTGCGCGAAGGCCTGGATATTCCCGAGGTCTCGCTGGTGGCGATTCTGGATGCCGACAAGGAAGGCTTTCTGCGTGCCGAACGCAGCCTGATCCAGACCATCGGTCGTGCGGCGCGCAACGTCAACGGCAAGGCGATTCTGTACGCGGACCGCATCACGGAGTCCATGAAGAAAGCCATCGGCGAAACCGAAAGACGCCGCGAAAAACAGATGGCTTTCAACGAAGCCAACGGAATCGTGCCAAAACAGATTGTCAAGAGGGTGAAAGACCTGATTGATGGCGTCTACAGCGAAAAAAGCGGCAAAGAGGCCGAGCGTCTGCAGGAGCAGGCTCTACAACAGGCACGTGTCGAGGATATGTCGGAGAAAGACATCGCCAAGGAGATCAAGCGTCTGGAGAAGCAAATGCTGGAGCACGCCAGGAACCTGGAATTCGAGCAGGCAGCGCGTGTGCGAGACCAGCTTTCGCTTCTCAAGCAGCAATTGTTCGGGGCGGCGCCGTAGGAATATTTCTTCGCAAATCTCGGGGTTATTACGTGAGTGCACGCTGTTACCCGACAAAATTGATGGGGAATGTGATATACTCGCCTCAAACACTCAACAACAAACTTCCCTCACAGAAGGGCTCTGAACCTAATCACAGGACGGAGTAAGGGCGGAGACTGTGCTCGTCTAGGTACTGTGACCGGGCGTGCGTTTCTGTAACGAACAATCCTGACTGAAGGAGCTCGTATGCGTCTTACGACCAAAGGCCGCTTTGCGGTCACCGCGATGATCGACCTGGCACTGCGCCAGAACAATGGCCCTGTGACTCTGGCTGCCATCAGCCAGCGTCAGCAGATTTCGCTGTCCTATCTGGAACAGTTGTTTGGCAAGCTGCGTCGCCACGAACTGGTGGAATCCACCCGTGGCCCCGGCGGCGGCTACACCCTGGCCCGTAAGGCAACGGACATCACCGTGGCTGACATCATCGTCTCGGTGGATGAACCTATTGATGCGACCCAGTGCGGTGGCAAGGAAAACTGTCTGGGCGAAGCGGGTCGCTGCATGACCCATGAGCTGTGGGCTGCACTGAATCAGCGCATGGTGGAATTCCTGGACTCCGTCACTCTGCAAAAGCTGGTGGACGAGCAACTGGCCAAGGGCATCCAGATCGAGGACAAGCCCGTGGTGCGCCGCGCCATCTCCACAGCACCCGTGGTCAAGCCCATCCGTGTGAACGCACCGAACTCGGTGTTCGCCCTGGGTAACGCCTTCGCGAAATCCTGATCCGGGGCCGCTTGAGCAGTGCTCGGGCGGCAACCAGATCGGCATGAAGCCCGACTCCGATAGTCAGGGCCTGGATGCATGCATGGCTGTGCGGCATGTTTCTTCGCCCTGATGGCACCATAAGGTGCATCGATTCCTCACGATTTGTCAGCCAAAAACAAGACGAGCCAGTCATGGACATGACCCCGCACTTTCCCATTTATCTCGACTACGGTGCAACCACTCCGGTGGACCCCCGCGTGGCGGACGCCATGATTCCCTGGCTGCGTGAACATTTTGGCAATGCCGCATCGCGCAGCCATGCCTGGGGCTGGGAAGCCGAAGAGGCCGTCGAGAAGGCCCGCAAGCAGGTCGCCGATCTGATTGGCGCCGACCCGCGTGAAATCGTCTGGACCAGCGGCGCGACCGAGTCCGACAACCTGGCCATCAAGGGTGCAGCGCATTTCTACCAGGGCAAGGGCAAGCACCTGATCACCGTGAAGACCGAGCACAAGGCCGTGCTGGACACCATGCGTGAACTGGAGCGCCAGGGCTTTGAAGTCAGCTATCTGGACGTGCAGGAAAACGGTCTGCTGGACATCGAAGTGTTCAAGGCCGCGATCCGTCCCGACACCATCCTCGCCAGCGTGATGGCCGTGAACAACGAGATCGGTGTGGTTCAGGATCTGAACACCATTGGCGCCCTGTGCCGTGAGAAGGGCATCATCTTCCACGTCGACGCCGCTCAGGCTTCGGGCAAGATGGATCTGAACATGCAGACCATGCCCATCGACTTGATGAGCCTGGCTTCGCACAAGACCTACGGCCCCAAGGGCATCGGTGCGCTGTACGTGCGCCGCAAGCCGCGCGTGCGCCTGGAAGCTCAGATGCACGGCGGCGGTCATGAACGCGGCATGCGTTCCGGCACGCTGGCAACCCACCAGATCGTGGGCATGGGCGAAGCCTTCCGCATCGCCAAGGAAGAGATGGCCAAGGATATGGAGCACGCACGTGCACTGCGCCAGCGTCTGCTCGATGGTCTGAAGGATCTGGAGCAGGTGTTCGTGAACGGCGATATGGACAACGGTGTTCCCCATTACCTGAACATGAGCTTCAACTTCGTCGAAGGCGAGTCGCTGATCATGGGCATCAAGGGTCTGGCCGTGTCCTCGGGTTCCGCCTGCACATCCGCCAGCCTGGAGCCCAGCTATGTGCTGCGTGCCCTGGGCCGCAGCGATGAGCTGGCACACAGCTCTTTGCGCATGACCTTTGGTCGCTTCACGACGGAAGAGGAAATTGACTACGCGATCAAGTCGATCCGCGAAAACGTGCTGAAGCTGCGCGAGCTGAGCCCTCTGTGGGAGATGTACAAAGACGGCATCGACCTCAGCACTATTCAATGGGCTGCACACTAAGCATAGATTACAAAGAGTTCAAGAGGTAGACACCATGGCTTACTCCGAAAAAGTTGTTGACCACTATGAAAACCCCCGCAACGTGGGCTCGTTCGACAAGAGCGATGACTCCGTGGGCACGGGTATGGTGGGTGCGCCCGCTTGCGGTGACGTGATGAAGCTGCAGATCAAGGTCAATCCTGCCACTGGCGTGATCGAAGATGCACGCTTCAAGACTTATGGCTGCGGCTCTGCCATCGCCTCGTCTTCGCTGGTGACCGAATGGGTCAAAGGCAAGACGCTGGATGAGGCTGCCGCCCTGAAGAACAGCCAGATCGCCGAAGAACTGGCGCTGCCACCGGTCAAGGTTCACTGCTCCATCCTGGCTGAAGACGCCATCAAGGCTGCTGTGAACGACTACCGCGCAAAGCGCACGGCGACGGAAGCCTAAGGCCATGGCCATCTCAATGACCGAGGCGGCTGCCCGTCATGTGAACCGCTACCTTTCGCGTCGCGGCAAGGGGATTGGCGTGCGCCTCGGCGTGAAGACCACGGGCTGTTCCGGCTTGGCCTACAAGCTGGAGTATGTGGACGAAGTCCAGCCCGATGACGTGGTGTTTGAAGACCACGGCATCAAGGTGCTGATCGACCCCAAGAGCCTGGCCTATATCGATGGCACGGAACTGGATTTTGTGCGCGAGGGCCTGAACGAGGGCTTCAAGTTCCACAACCCCAACGAGCGTGATCGCTGCGGTTGTGGCGAGAGCTTCAGGATTTGATTTTCCCCTGAGTCGCTTCGCACCTTCCCCCAAGGGGACGACACCTTCGCTGCGAGGCGGCTCTTGCTCGGTGTCCCTGGCGTGTGTAGCGCCCAAGCGTAAGAACGGAACCGCCTCAGCGCTGCTGCAGGCGGTTTTTTAATGCCATGAATCTGCAATCTGACGACTTTGAATTGTTTGGCCTGCCGCGCAAGTTTGCGCAGGAGCGCAGCCAGATCGACGCACGCTGGAAAGAGCTGCAGCGTGAAGCACATCCAGACCGCTTTGCCGCCCAGGGCGCAGCGGCGCAGCGCGTGGCCATGCAATGGTCGGTGCGCATCAACGAGGCCTATCAGCGCCTCAAGGACCCGCTCAAGCGCGCGGCCTATCTGTGCGAGCTGGCGGGAGCACCAGTGCGGGCCGAAGACAACACGGCCATGCCTGCGGCATTTCTGATGCAGCAGATGGAGTGGCGCGAAGCGCTGGAAGACGCTGCCAGCGAGCAGGAGCTGGATGCTCTGGAGGGCGAGATGCTCGCTGCCAAAAAGCAGATGCTTGGCGAATGCGGTCGTCTGCTGGACGAGGCTGGCGATGCCGCCGCTGCCGTGCAGCAGGTGAGAGCCCTCATGTTTGTTGCGCGATTTGCGCAAGATGTGGATCGCCGTCGCGATCAACTGGGACAATAAGAGCCAGAGCAACGCGCTGTGCCCTAGGCACGCAGCGTATCCACCTTGAGCGGGCCAGCCACGCTGGCCTCTGATGTTTCAAAAGAAGAATTTCATGGCGCTTTTGCAGATTTCCGAGCCCGGCCAATCCCCCGATCCCCACCAGCGACGCATTGCTGTAGGTATCGACCTGGGCACCACGCATTCTCTGGTCGCTGCAGTGCGCAACGGCGTGGCCGAATGCCTGCCCGACGATCAGGGGCGTGTGCTGCTGCCATCGGTGGTGCGTTACATGGAAATGGGCCGCCGACAGATCGGTTTTGATGCCAAGGCCGCGCAGGCGCAGGATGCTGCCAACACTATCAGCTCGGCCAAGCGCTTCATGGGGCGAAGCCTGGCCGATATCGAATCGCCCGAGAAGCTGCCTTATCGCTTCAAGACCGATGACAGCAGCGTCATCTCCGTCGAAACCGTGGACGGCGCCAAGACGGCCGTGGAAATCAGTGCCGAAATTCTGGCGACCTTGCGCTTCCGTGCCGAAGACACGTTCGACAACGATCTCTATGGTGCAGTCATCACCGTGCCTGCGTACTTTGACGATGCTCAGCGCCAGGCCACCAAGGATGCAGCCAAGCTGGCAGGCATCAACTTGCTGCGCCTGATCAACGAACCCACGGCAGCAGCCATTGCCTACGGCCTGGACAACGCGGCAGAGGGCGTCTACGCCGTCTACGATCTGGGTGGCGGCACCTTCGATATTTCGGTGCTGCGTCTTGCACAGGGTGTGTTCGAAGTGATCGCCACAGGTGGTGACTCGGCATTGGGCGGCGATGACTACGATGACGCGCTGGCGGCCTGGGTGGCGGAAAAGACCGGCACGCAGCTGGAGTCGGCAGCAGACAAGACCGCCTGGCGTATTGCCGCGCGCCATTGCAAGCAGGCCCTGACTGAATCAGAAGTTGTAGCGTTTACCGCTGATGTTTCCTCGGGCTCAGTGTCTTTTGATGTCAAGCGTGAGGAATTCATTGCGCTGACTGCTCACTTAACCAGCAAGAGCCTTGCTGCTGTGCGCCGCGCGCTCAAGGATGCAGACCTGGGTCGCGACGAGGTGCAGGGCGTGGTCATGGTCGGCGGCTCCACCCGCATGCCCCAGATTCGCCAGGCCGTGGCCGACTTCTTCGGCAGCGAGCCGCTGACCAATCTCAACCCTGACGAAGTGGTGGCCTTGGGCGCTGCCATTCAGGCCAATCAGCTGGCCGGCAACAATACCGCCGGCGACCTGCTGTTGCTGGACGTGATTCCGCTGTCGCTGGGTGTGGAAACCATGGGCGGTCTGTCCGAGCGCATCATCACGCGCAACGAGACCATCCCCACGGCCCGCGCACAGGACTTCACGACCTACAAGGACGGCCAGACCGCTCTGGCCATTCATGTGGTGCAAGGCGAGCGCGATCTGGTGGCGGACTGCCGCAGCCTGGCGCGTTTCGAGTTGCGCGGCATTCCGCCCATGGCTGCCGGTGCGGCGCGCATCCGCGTGACCTTCACGGTCGATGCCGACGGCCTGCTGTCCGTCAGCGCCAAGGAGCAGACCAGCGGCGTCGAAGCGCATATCAATGTCAAGCCTTCCTACGGCATTTCCGACGACCAGATCGCCCAGATGCTGCAGGACGGTTTTGCCACGGCCCAGGAAGACATGAAAGCCCGCGCCCTGGTCGAGGCCCGCGTGGATGCCGATCGCATGCTGCTGGCCACGCAGAGCGCGCTGGACGTGGATGGGGATGTGCTCAGCGCCGAGCAGCGCGACAGCATCGACGGCCTGATGACAGCGCTACGCGCGGCCGTCGCCAGCGATGATCCGGCCGTCGTGGAGGGCGCAACACAGGCCCTGGCCAAGGGAACCGAGTCGTTTGCGGCCGAACGCATGAATCGCAGCATCCAGCAGGCGCTGGCTGGCAAGAGTGTCAACACCATTTAATTCATAAACAGAACAATGCCCATCATCAAAATTCTTCCTCACGCCGAGTACTGCCCCAATGGCACGGAAATCGAAGCTCCTGTCGGCACTTCGATCTGTGAAGCCATGCTGGACAACGGCATCAATATCGAGCATGCCTGTGATATGAGCTGTGCCTGCACGACCTGCCATGTCATCGTCAAGGAAGGCTTCAACTCCCTGAACGAGGCGGAGGAAGAGGAAGAAGACCTGCTCGACAAGGCCTGGGGTCTGCAGCCTCAGTCGCGCCTGTCCTGCCAGGCGATTCTGGCGCGCGAGAATGTGACGGTGGAGATCCCCAAGTACTCCATCAATCACGCCAAAGAGAATCATTAAGCACCCCCTGAGGCGCTTTGCGCCTTCCCCCTCTCTCTACGCGCTTCGCGCTAGGGGAGGGGGACGACACCCTCGGTGCGCGGCGGCGCTTCCTTGGTGTCCTGGCTTTGGTGCGCGCTTGTTTTAGAAATTGTTGGGCGATGTGAGCGCCGCAGGTAATTGGGAGAAATTGAATGTCGCGCCAAATTGTTCTGGATACGGAAACGACCGGCCTGTCGGCCATCGATGGCGATCGTCTGATTGAGCTGGGCTGCGTGGAGCTGGTCAATCGCAAGCTCACCGGCAACAATCTGCATCTGTACTTCAATGCGGGTCGGGACAGCCATCCAGATGCCTTGCGCGTGCACGGCATCACCACGGAGTTCCTCAAGGACAAGCCGCGCTTTGAGGAAAAGATCGACGAGATCTGGGAGTATCTGCAGGGGGCAGAGCTCATCATCCACAATGCGCCGTTCGACCTGGGCTTTCTGAACAACGAGCTCAAACTGGCCAAGCGCCCGCCACTCAAGCAGTGCGTGGGCGGAGTCCTCGACACCCTGGTCATGGCCAAGGAGATGTACCCGGGCAAGCGCAACTCGCTGGACTCGCTCTGCGATCGCCTGGGTGTCGACAATTCCAATCGCACGCTGCACGGCGCTTTGCTGGATGCGGAGCTGTTGGCGGATGTCTACATCAATCTCACGCGCGGGCAAGATGCCTTGCTCATGACCGAGGAGCCGGCAGATGCTCCGGCGGCTGGAGCGATTGTCGTTCCATCGGTGGACCTGAGCAGCTTCAAGTTGCCAGTGCTGCGCGCCAATGAGCAGGAGCAGCAATCCCACGACGATGTGCTCAAGCAGATGGATAAATCCAGCGGTGGCAAGACTGCCTGGCGTAACTTTGAAAATGTGAGCGCCAATCCTTGATATAATCACGCCTATCGGGTGATTAGCTCAGCGGTAGAGCACTGCCTTCACACGGCAGGGGTCACATGTTCGATCCATGTATCACCCACCAAATACGAAAACCTCTTAGGTCATTGATCTAAGAGGTTTTTTTGTTTGTGTGCGTACTGCGTACCTCCCGTTGGCGCAGGCTTTACAGTTTGAAGTGGACGGCGTGGCAGCAGCCCTTCCGGCCGGAGCAAGGCCTGTGCCAGGCAGGCGAAGGGGCGAGGCATATGCTGCAATCTGCCTGGCCAGGGCTGAGCCAAATTCCTGGCCTGAGGCGCGCAGCGGGCTCAGTCCTGATGATTCTTGGATGACCGCGCGGAAGGCGTGCAACCAGACTTCGCCGTGCGGAAGTTGTTCGAGCCAGGCCAGCGCATTGACCCACGACCTTGTCGTGGTGGTAATCGTGGACGCTGATCCAGCCGCGCCGGCTGTGCCTGAGTACTTCGTCCTGCTGCGTGCGCTGGCTGAGCGGTGGCTGCATGAGGAGGCAGAGTGGGGAGCGAAGACATGCTGCACAGGCTGCTGGCGGTGGTGCCGGACATGACCGAAGCCGATGGGCAGAATGGTACTCATAGGGCTTCCGTGATGCGACAGGATCGTCAGGGCGTGCAGCAGGCCATCAGCTGCGCCGACAATTGCTGCTCTGCCGCAGCATCGCTGAAATGGAGTCGCTATGGGCGCGTTTTCTTTACCAGAACCGGTTCGCTGCGGTAGCTGTCGGGGAAGAGGCGCTTGAGGCTGTTCACCTTGGGAATATCGTTGAAGACGATATAGGGGTGGCGCGGGTTTTCGGTCAAGAAGTCCTGGTGGTAGAGCTCGGCCGGATAGAAGCTGGCCTTGTCCTCGAGGCGGGTGACTATGGGTTTGGGATACAGGCGCGCTGCATCGAGCTGCGCGACGTAAGCCTGTGCTGTCTTGAGCTGGGCCGGGCTGGTCGTGAAGATTGCCGAGCGATACTGCGTTCCTGTGTCCGGACCCTGTCGGTTGAGCTGGGTGGGATCGTGGACGACAGAGAAAAATATCTGCAGCAGCTTTCCATAGCTCACCTGGGTCGGATCGAAGGTGATCTCGACCGATTCTGCATGGCCGGTGTTGCCGCGGCTGACCAGCTCGTAGGAGGCGGTGGATGCAGCACCTCCGCTATAGCCGGAGACCGCGCGTTGCACGCCCTTGACGTGCTGGAATACGCCTTGTACTCCCCAGAAGCAGCCGCCGGCAAAGATTGCACGCTGCGGGGAGGGTCCGGTGGCCGGGAGGTCCAGGACAGGGGTAGGAAGGCGAACCGCTTCTTCGGCCGAGAAGGCCATTGGTTGCCAGAGCAGTCCGCCGCCCAGCAAAACGATGCTGCCGGCCAGTGTCTGGAGCAGGCCGCGCCGATTCAAGGCGGCCCCTGGGATGATGCGTGTGTTCATATGGCTATCCGAAAGTGAAGGCATAGGCGGAAACGCCGCTGTCCAGGAACTCGATGCTGAAGGTGTGCTCGGTAATGACTCCGGATTGGCGCACCAGTTGGTAAAGCCGCTGGCCGGTGACAGTGCCGCTGCCGTCGGCGGCCACGTCCACGCCGTGGGCGGTGCCGGGTGGTTTGCCGTCAATGCGGACCTTGAAGCGCACGGGCTTTCCGTCAGGGCCGGGGCTCAGCACCAGGTGCAGATCACGTGCCTTGAACCGGTAGACGATGCTGCCTGATGGACCGGTCAGCAAGGCGCTTTCCGCTCCAACCATCCATTGCCCGGCAAGGCCCCAGGTGTTCAGCCTGGGCCGTTCCGGTTCCCGATACGTTGCCGTCCTGTCGGGAACGGCTTTGGGTGTGGAGAGAAAGTTCTCGGCACGCTCATAACCCAGATAGGTTTCGGGGGACGCGACCTCATCCATGTTGGCGGCCAGTTGAACGCCCCCGGCATCTACCTCCGTCAGGCCCATGGTTGACTGGGAGCTGCCCGCCTCTTGGAGAAGCTGTTGTATCACCCGCTCCGACTCGGCGTAGCCGCCTTCGCCAAAGTGATGGTGGCGGATGCGTCCCGTGGCATCGATGAAGTAGTGAGCAGGCCAATACTGGTTCTTGAATGCGCGCCAGATTGCATACTGGTTGTCAACGGCCACCGGATAGTTGATGCCCAGGTCTTTCATGGCCTTGCTCACGTTGCCTATGTCGCGCTCAAAAGCAAACTCGGGGGCGTGCACACCGACCACGATCAGACCTTGATCACGGTATTTTTCTGCCCATGCCTTCACATAGGGAAGGGTGCGCAGGCAGTTGATGCAGGAGTAGGTCCAGAAATCCACCAGCACCACCTTGCCACGCAGGTCTTGCCCGCTCAGAGGCTTGGAGTTGAGCCATTGGGTTGCCCCGCCCAGCGATGGTGCGATGCCTTCATCGGGCAGTGCAGGGGCTTTATTCGATGGTCCGCTCATGCGCATTGCGGCTCCTGCAGACATCATGGCGGCTCCCTCAGCGGGTGCCTGGGATGCTCCCCGCATCATCGTGCCCGGATTGCCGCGCATGGTCGTGGGGTCTTCTCCATGAGGCTGGTTCAGGCGCTCGACCAGTTTCTGCTCCAGGCCGCCGGTGGATGCCGTTGACAGTCGGGCCAGCACGCCGGTATCGATCCCCAGGGCGATGGCGGCCACGCCCGCGACCATGGCTGCCCCGAGGCCGCGTCGCACCCATTCACCGGCACCCAGCGAACGCTTGAGCGCGGCAAATACCCGGCCACCCAGCAGCAAAGCCGCAGCCATGGAAGTCGCAGCCCCGGCGGCATAGGCCAGCAGCAGCAAGCTGGAGGTCGTGTTGGCGCCCTGCAGGGCGGCGCCGGTCAGTATCAGTCCCAGAATGGGCCCGGCGCATGGAGCCCATAGCAGCCCTGTTGCGATTCCCAGCAACACCGAGGAAGCCATCTTCGGTGTACCGTCTTGCTGCACCGACTCGGACAGGCGCGATCCGGCAGTCACCAATGGGCGGGTCAGCCTCTCCGACAGATGCGGCAGCAGCAGTGTCAGCCCGAAAACGGCCACCAGAGCCAGTGCCAGCCAGCGGCCATACTGATTGGCAGCCACCACCCAGCCGCCGCCGACGGCGGCGAGAGAGGCAACGATCGCAAAGGTCAATGCCATGCCTGCCAGCAACGGCAGGCCGTTGCGCACAAAGGGCTGGTTCGCGCGAGAGAACACAAAAGGCAGCACGGGCAGGATGCAGGGACTGACGATGGTCAGCACACCACCCAGATAGGCAAGGACGATCAGCAGCATGGCCTGTTTCTCCTCAGGCCGGCCTGGGCGTGAAAGCCAAGGCAAGGCCGTTCATGCAATAGCGCAGACCTGTGGGAGGCGGCCCGTCTTCGAAGACATGGCCGAGATGGCCGCCACAGCGCCGGCAGTGCGCTTCGACACGCACCATGCCGTAGCTTCGGTCCTTGCGGGTGGCGACGGCGTTGTCCAGCGGCTTCCAGAAGCTCGGCCAGCCGGTGCCGCTGTCGAACTTGGTGGAGGAGGCAAACAAGGGCAAGGAACAGCCTGCGCAGGAAAATGTTCCAGGACGGTGCTCCTTGTTGAGCGGGCTGCTGCCGGGCGGCTCCGTCGCTTCCTGGCGCAGCACCGCATATTGCTGAGGGCTGAGCCGTGCACGCCACTGGGCGTCGGTATAGCTGACTTCGAAGGTCTCTGTCGCTGCAGTCGCGTGGCGCTGGAAGATTCCGGTGGCAAGCGCTGCAGCGGAGGCTGCTGCGCCCAGCAGCATATGGCGTCGGGTGGTCATGGCATCGGCTTTCTGGGTTCGATGACATTGAGCTTATGGAGTGGCGATCCCGAAGTCCTCACGCAAAGTTAAAAAAAACGTGATAACTCCCCGCGAGCAGTTTGAGCACAATGTGAAAGTACGCGGTTCTGCATCGACCGTCCCTCCCGGAGACCTGATTACCCATGACTAACGTCCGTCGCATTCTGCTGGTCGAGGACGATGCCCACATCGCCGATCTGCTTTCGCTCCACCTTCGGGACGAGGGGCTGGAGGTCGTGCATTGCGCCCGCGGCGACGACGGCCTCGCGCATCTGGAGCGCGGTGGCTGGGATGCGCTGGTGCTGGATCTGATGTTGCCTGGCGTGGACGGCTTGGAGATATGCAGACGTGCGCGTGCCATGACCCGCTACACGCCGATCATCATCATCAGTGCCCGCTCCAGTGAGGTGCATCGCATTCTGGGGCTGGAGATCGGCGCGGACGACTATCTGGCCAAGCCGTTTTCCGTTCTGGAACTCGTGGCACGGGTGAAGGCTCTGCTGCGCCGGGTCGATGCTCTGGCTCAGAGTGCGCGCCTGGAATCAGGCAGCCTGTCGGTCAATGGGCTGGTCATGGACCCGGTGGCGCGGGAGGCCAGCCTGAGCGGGCGTCGTCTCGATCTCACGCCGCGCGAGTTCGATCTTCTGTATTTCTTTGCCCGCCAGTCGGGCAAGGTGTTCTCGCGCATGGACCTGCTCAATGCGGTCTGGGGCTATCAGCACGAGGGCTACGAGCACACCGTCAACACCCATATCAACCGGCTTCGTGCCAAGGTGGAGCTCAATCCAGCACAGCCGACGCGGATCCTCACGGTTTGGGGGCGCGGCTACAAGTTCGCTGAAACTGGAGAGAGCGAATGAACCTGACTCTGACCCAGCGGCTGGCGATCGTGTTTGCCGTGTTGCTACTGGTCTGCAGCGGTACCTCGGCCTGGCTGCAGCTTCGCTCCAACCGCATGCATGAGCTGGAAGTGGTGCAGGCCTTGTCGCGCGATGTCGCCGAGAGTATTGCCCGCGATGCCCAGCTGACCGATGCGAATGGCTTGATGCCTAACGCAGTGCGAAATCTTTTCAACCAGCTGATGATGGTGAACCCGAGTGTGGAGGTCTATCTGCTGGAGCCCGACGGCCGCATCGCCGGCCACGCGGCACCCGAGGGGCGTTTGCGTCGCGACCGGGTCGATCTTGAGCCGGTTCATCGATTCATCGATGGACAGATGCTGCCGATTCTGGGCGATGATCCGCGCAGCCGCGATGGCCGCAAGGTCTTCAGTGCGGCCCCTTTGAGCGTGAACGGGCGGCAAGTCGGCTTCATCTATGTGGTGCTGCTTGGCGAGGCCCATGATCTTCTTGCTGCCAGAGGCTCGGCAGATGCGGTGTTGAAGACGGCACTGCTGTCGATTGGCATGGTCGGGTTGCTCTGTCTCGCTGCAGGCCTTGTCGCCTTCACCTTGATCACGCGTCCCTTGCGGCGTCTGACCGAGTCGGTTCGGCAGTTTGACATGCATGGCGCACCTCCCGAGATGCCGGAACGCTCCCCGGATGTGGCCAATCACAGCCGTGACGAGATTGCAGTGCTGGACGCTGCCTATCGGCAGATGGTGCTGCGCATCAGCGAGCAATGGGAAGCTCTCACGCGGCAGGATCAGGAGCGCAGGGAGTTGATCGCGAATATTTCCCACGATCTGCGCACACCGCTGTCATCCTTGCATGGGTATCTGGAGACCTTGCTTCTGAAGGATGCAAGCCTGGAGCCTGCAGAGCGCAGGCGCTACCTTGGCATTGCACTCGACCAGAGTCGAAGAGTAGGGGCCCTGTCCCAAAGCCTGTTCGAGCTGGCCAGACTGGAATACGGCTTTGTGCAACCGGAGCTCGAATCATTCTCTCTGGTTGATCTGGTACAGGACATTTTCCAGAAGTTCGAGCTTGCGGCAGGGTCGCGTCATATCGCCTTGCAGGCGGACCTTGCTCCTCAACTTCCGGCAGTTCGTGCGGATCTGGGAATGATAGAGCGCGTCCTGAGCAATCTGCTGGATAACGCCCTGCGCTATACCCCCGAAGGCGGGGCGATCAGGATCGCCATAAGAGCAGTGGGCCAAGAGCTGGAGGTGACGATCAGCGACTCCGGCCCAGGCATCCCGCCAGAGTTGCACGAAGGCCTGTTCAGGCGTCCATTTACCGTAGGTGGTGCCCGCCGTGACGGTGGCCTGGGCTTGAGAATCGTGCACCAGATGCTGGAGCTGCACGGAGTCTCCATTCATCTTGTCGAGAGTGGCGGACAGGGCACCACGTTCCGGTTTTCATTGCCACGGACTCCAGCTTAGTGTCGACAAAGTGCGCCGTCACCTTCCCTCTTTTGGCCGTGTAAGTAGTGAAGGGCGAGTCTGGGCTTCTCCATCGTCTTGAGTCTGGCATCACTGCCTGGCAGCGTCTTGGGCCGCAGAGTAGTAGGTAGGCAGTCTTATGTCTTATATCTAAGTGAAAACCCCAGTTGCGCACTCCAATGAAAAACCACGACCTGCTGGCAGGCAAGTTGCTTGCCCGGCACAGATACTTGTCAGCGCAACTATTATCAAATTGTTAAGGCGGTATGGGCCGGCTTGAAAAAGGCTCTGACTCTGCGTACGAGTGCCCGCTTTGCGGGCATTTTCTTTGGGTGTGTGCTTCTTCCTGCCTGACCCCAAACCCACCGCTGATTCAAAAAACCTGAACATTCGGTCATCGCGCAACTGGCTGTGCATGGCCGAGGTTCACACGATGTAGGAATCGCACAATGTCCAACTTTTCCCCACCAAGCCGCAGATCCTTTCTGTTCGCCTCCGGTGCTGGCGTCGCACTGGCTGGAACGGCCGTGGCAATGCGTGCCAACTCCAAAGAGCCTGCGCTCAAACTGGATGCATACAAGCCCGAGTACTTCAATGCGGACGAGTGGGCTTTTGTTCTGGCGGCAACAGCTCGCCTGATCCCGTCCGAAGGGGATGGACCTGGAGCGATTGAAGCTCATGTGCCGGTGTTCATCGATCGCCAGCTCAAGGGTTACTACGGCAATGCCGAGATCTGGTACATGGAAGGCCCGCACGACCCGGCAGCCACGCCCGATCGCGGCTGGCAATCGCCTCTGAACCCTGCGCAGCTCTATCGCAAGGCCATTCCCGCTTTCAATGCAGCTTGCACGGAGCGCTTTGGCAAGCAGTTCAAAAACCTTGCCGCAGAGCAGCAGGACGAAGCTCTGACCGCGTTGCAAAAGGGCGAGATCAAGCTAGACCCTGAACTGAGCTTTTTCTTTACCACCTTGCTGGCCAATACCAAGGAAGGCTATTTCGCCGACCCCTTGCATGGCGGCAACCACGGCATGCAGTCCTGGAAATACATCGGCTTCCCTGGCGCCCGCGCCAGCTATGCCGAATGGGTCGATCAGCACAACGTGAAGTACCCGCTGGGACCGGTATCCATCAAGGGCGAAAGGGCTTGAGTCATGGCACGCATTGAAAAGAAAAAAGACGTGGTCATTGTTGGCCTCGGTTGGACAGGCTCCATCGCCGGCATGGAATTGGCCGCTGAGGGCCTGGAAATCGTCGCGCTGGAGCGCGGCGGCGACCAGAACACGGTGCCCGAATTCAAGTACCCCAATCAGATCGACGAGCTGACCTATGGCGTGCGCCTGAAGAATATGCAGCATCCCCGTCAGGCGACGGTGACGGTGCGCCGCGACGACAGCGAAATCGCTTTGCCTTACCGTTCGATGGGGTCCTTCCTGCCTGCGAATGGCGTGGGCGGTGCCGGCACGCACTGGAATGGCTTGCTGTGGCGCCCTCAGCCCGAGGAAATCAAGCTGCGCAGCTATGTGAGGGAAAAATGGGGCGAGTCCATCATTCCGGAAGGCATGAACCTGATGGATTACCCCGTCAGTTACGACGAGCTGGAGCCTTTCTTCACCCGGTTTGACGAAGTGGCCGGCGTCTCGGGCAAGGCCGGCAATATCAAAGGCCAGATCCAGGCCGGCGGCAATCCGTTTGAAGGCTGGCGCTCGAAAGAGTACCCCATGCCTGCTCTGCCATCGACCTACGACGCGAGCAAGTTCGAAGCCTGTGCCAGGAGCATGGGCCTGCATCCCTTCCCGGCGCCTGCCGGCATTGCGTCCACGTCCTATGTGAACCCCTATGGCATGCAGATGGCTCCCTGCAACTTCTGCGGCTTCTGCGAGCGTTTTGGTTGCTACCAGTACTCCAAGTCCTCGCCCCAGACGGCGGTGCTGGATGCGCTCAAGCGCAAGAAGAATTTCTCCTATCGCACGCACTGCGAAGTGCTGCGTGTGGAGAGTTCGGAAGACGGCAAGACCGCAACCGGCGTGACCTACTTCGACTCCAACACGAACGAGGAAGTGTTCCAGCCCGCAGACCTGGTGATTCTGTCGTCCTATCAGCTCAACAACGTGCACCTGCTGCTGGTCTCCGGCATCGGCAAGCCTTACGACCCCAAGACCAACACCGGGGTGACCGGCAAGAACTACGCCTACCAGATGAATGGTGGCGTGACCCTGTTCTTCAAGGAAGAGAACTTCAATCCCTTCATCGGTCACGGCTCCAACGGCATGTGTATCGACGACTACGGCATCAACCAGAACGATTTCGGCAAGCTGGGCTTCATTGGCGGCGCCTACTGGCGCGTGGGCACCATGAATGGTCAACCCATCCGTTCCATGCCGCTGCCCAAGGGCACGCCGGGCTGGGGCGCGGGCTGGAAGAAGGGCATTGGCGAGTGGTATGGCCATTCCATGTCGATCGGCACGCACGGCTCGCACATGTCCTACCGCAACAACCATCTGGATCTGGACCCCACCTACAAGGATCCACATGGTCGTCCCTTGATGCGCATGACCTTCAACTGGCAGGACAACGACATCCGGATGACTCAGTACCAGAAGATCAAGGCCGAGGAGGTGGGCAACGCCTTGAAACCGGATCTGCTGCAGTCGGGTTTCAAGAATATCGGTGCCAAGTTCGACGTGCGCCCCTACCAGACCACGCACAACACCGGTGGTCACATCATGTCCGACAAGCCCACGGACGGCGTGGTCAATCGCTACTGCCAGGCCTGGGACAAGCACAACGTGTTCGTCTTCGGTGCCGGCAACTTCGTGCAGAACACCCAGTACAACCCCACCGGCATGGTCGGCGGACTGGCGTACTGGACGCTGCATGCGATCCGCACCATGTATTTGAAAAACCCACGTCCGCTGGTCTGAGGAGAGCAAGACATGAAGAAAATCCTCAGCATTCTGATTGCGCTGATCGTTCTGGGCGTTGTGGCGGCGCTGGCGCTGATCTACGTACCTTTCAAACCCACGCCCGCGAATGAAGCGCTGGCCGCCGACTGGAAGGCCGAAGCCGGCCGCGGCGAATATGTCATGCGCGCCGGTGATTGCATGGCCTGTCATACCGCCAAGGGGGGGGAGCCCATGGCCGGCGGTCGCGGCATTGACAGCCCCATGGGCACCATCTGGTCCTCCAACATCACGCCGGACAAGGAAACCGGCATCGGCAACTGGACTCTGGAGCAGTTCCGTGCCGCGATGGTGGACGGTATCGGTGGTCATGGTCAGCAGCTGTATCCGGCCATGCCCTACGAGAACTATCGCTTCATGAAGGAAAGCGATATTCGCGCGCTGTTCGACTACCTCCAGACCGAGGTGAAGCCCGTCAGGAACGAGGTACAGGCCACCAGCCTGAGCTTCCCGTTCAATATGCGCTTCGGCATCCGTGCCTGGAACTGGCTTGCGCTGTCGGGTGACGCAGACTTCAAGCCCATGGCTGGTGACGATCAGCAGATTCGCGGTCAGTATCTGGTCGAGGGTGCAGGTCACTGTGCCGCCTGCCATAGTCCCCGCACTGCCTTCATGGCGCAGAACGGCACCCGCCTGTCCGACTCCGGTTTTCTTACCGGCGGCATGGTGGACGACTGGTCTGCTCCAGCGCTGCGCGGCAAGGACGCGCGTGCCCAGAAATGGAGCACCGAGCAGCTGGCCGCCTATCTGGCAACCGGCCGCAACGCCCATGCGGTGGCCAACGGAGAAATGGCGATGGTGGTCGAACACTCCATGCAGTACATGACCGACGCGGACCTGAACGCCATGGCCAAGTTCCTCAAGACCATGGACGGCCAAGCCGCAGATGCAGCCCCTGAAAAAGTGGCCACGCCAGGCCCTCGCAGCACTGCGGTTGCCAGGGCTGACGAAGCTGGTGAAGTCACGGCCAAGCTGCTGAAGTCCGCAGCGCCCGACATGCCTTTGGGTGCTCGTCTGTATCTCGACAACTGCGCAGCCTGCCACTTTGTCAGCGGCAAGGGCGCTCCCGGGATCTTCCCCGAGCTGCAAGGCAATGCCATGGTGCTGGGCAAGGATGCCAGCCCGCTGGTGTCGGTGATTCTCAAGGGCGCTTCATCGCCCGCTACGGAGCGCCGTCCCATGCATCTGGTGATGCAGGGCTATGCCGACCGCCTGACGGACGGCGAAGTGGCCGCACTGGCCACCTTCCTGCGCACGGGCTGGGGCAACCAGGCTTCGGATGTGAGCGAAAGTCTGGTTAGCAAGGTGCGCAAGCATGTGCAAGCCGATGCTGCTCCGCAGCGAGCCCTGTAGACAGCATGAGCGTCCGCCAGGTGCCTTGTGCGCCGGGCCGGCTCCCGAAAACCCGGCCCGATGGAAATCCGGCCGGGTTTTTTCATGCCGCTGTCGTTTGCCGGAGCGACTGAGCAGTCCAAATATCAACAGGCCGCATCACTGTGCTTAAGTGATGCGGCCTGTTGCATATGCGTATTGCGGATCAACCAACCGGATGCTGACGGTAAACGGCGCGGTATGTTGAATGGTTTTGCTGCGTCGGTAAACGTGCTTCCATGGACTCAAGTGTGCATGTTGCAGTGCAGAAAATGTTGCTTCAAATTCTGTAAATACAGTGTTGCTACAGAAAATTTTTCTGTTTTTGAATTTTTTGCAGTAAATTCCAAGATATGGATACTCTGGATAAAAAGATTCTTGCTGCATTGCAGGCTAACGCGCGCGCCAGTCTGCAAGAGATTGGCGCGGCCGTGGGTCTGAGTGCATCACCATGCTGGGCACGCATCAAGAAGATGGAGGAGGCCGGCGTGATCGAGGGCTATACCGTGCGTCTGAACCCGCAGGCGCTGGGACTGGCCGATTCGGTTCTGGTCATGGTCACGCTGGACAGCCACTCGGACAACACCCTGGAAAAGTTCGGTGAGGTGCTGGCCACCATTCCCGAGGTAGTGGAGGCGCATCTGGTTTCGGGCGAGTACGACTATCTGCTGCGTATCGTTGTCAAGGACACGCGCGATTACGAGCGCCTGCTGCGCGAGAAGCTCTACAAGATCAAGGGCATACGCCATAGCCAGTCCAGCTTTGTGCTGCGCACGCTGAAGAAGGCCGACCTGCCCCTGGGAGTGTGAAGCAGCATCGCTAAGCGGTGCCAGGTGTGGCTGAAGTCATTCAGGTTTCAACTCTCATCGAGATCTGGATGCAGACCGGATCGCCGGCCGCGTTGGCCCATCTGGGGGGGGGCTGCGCGGCGGATGTGATGGAGGAACGGATGAAGCTGATTCGGTGCTAGGGCGCCGCGTCAACTATCTCAACGCATGGCGCGGCGCAGGCCGGCGCTGCTCCAGTCCACGGCAATGCTCAGCAAAAGCATGGCCATGATCACGGTGCTGGCCTGGGCATAGTGGAACAGCGAAAGCTCGAAGTACAGCAGCTGGCCCAGACCGCCGGCACCCACAAAGCCCAGAATCGCGGCCATGCGGATATTCATTTCCCAGCGGTACAGCGTGTATGCCAGCAACTGCGGCGCTGCGCCAGGGAGGGTGCCATAGCAAAATGCCAGCAGGCGATTGCTGCCGCTGAGCTTGAGCGCATTCGCGGGAGCGGCCGGAGCATTCTGCAAGGCCTCGGCAAACAGGCGGCCCAGCACGCCGGTGGTATGCAGGGCCAGGGCCAGCGCACCGGCAAACGGGCCCAGGCCCACGGCCAGCGCGGTGATCGTGGCCCAGACCAGCTCGGGCACGGAGCGCAGCACGTTGAGCACCACATTCCATGGCGCACGCCAGCGCGGCAGGGCCAGCAGCAGGCCCGCGATCGCGGCCAGCAAGGTGCCGACTATGGAGATGGCCAGGGTCTCCCAGATGCCTTGCAGCACCTTGAGCAGCCAGGGCTGGCTCAGATCGGGCGGGAAAAAGCCACGGACAAAGTCGCCCATGCTGGCGGCAGCATCCGCCGTGAACAGCGCCGAGAAATCAATATCCAGAAGCCGCAGACTGGCCCATAGCGCCGCGCAGGCCGCCAGCACAAATGTGCCGGTTCGCCAGCCGAAGGGCAGGGCGCGCGCGGCAGGCGCGGCGTCGAGCGCGCGACGCAGCCACCAGGAAAGCAGATCGGCCGCAGCCACTAGCAGCATGAAGGCCAGCAGAATGCTGGCGGCTTCGCCGCCGTTGAGCATCTTCATGGCCTGATCCATGAGCTGGCCCAGGCCCCCCGCCCCGACAAAGCCCATGACCACCGAGGCGCGGACCGCGCATTCCCAGCGGTAGACGGTGTAGGAGGTCAGCTCCTTGGCCGCCTGCGGAAGCAGGCCGTAGAGCAGGGCCTGGATACGGCCGGTGCCGCTGGCACGCAGGGCGCTGGCCGGGACGGGATCGGTGGATTCAAGAATTTCCGCATAGACCTTGGCCAGCATGCCGCCATAGGTCAGGCCCAGGGCCAGCACGCCGGCTGCAGGACCCAGGCCGAAGACACGCACGAACACCAGAGCCCAGACCAGCTCGGGAATGCCGCGCAGGATGGTGAGCACGCTGCGGGCGATGGGGTTGAGCGTGACTCTCTCGCGTGCCGCGCCCGTGGACAGATAGGCCATGGGTACGGCAATCACAAAGGCGAGCGCCATGCCGGCCGTGGCGATGGCCAGGGTCTCCAGCGTGGCCTGAGCCAGATAGGCCAGAAACTCCCCACTGGTTTCGGGCGGCAGAAACTGCGCGAGAAAGCCGCCGATGACCTTGAGATTGTCGGCATCGAATAGCGGCTTGAGCGAAAAGCCCGAGGTCTGCAGCATGGGCCAGAGCACGACCAGGGTCAGGATCAGGCCGCTCAGGCGGCCGCGAGCAGAGGGGTCGCGGCGTGATGGCCGGGCTTGCTCGAGCATGTCTACCGGCATGCGTTCACCTGGATGGGAGTGGGCGTGATACTGGCGGGATCGCGCTGAGCCAGGCGGCTGTGCAGCATGGGCAGGTCGGCCGCTCTGCCATCGGTATGGGCATAGAGCGCTTGCAACTGTGCATCGCTGACCTGCGCGGCCGGCAGGTCAAAGGCCAGGCGGCCATCGCGCACGCCCACGATGCGGGCAAAGTTGGCCAGCGCCAGATCGACGGCATGCAGGCTGGCCACCAGCGTGGCCTTGCGCGCGGCGGCTTCCCGCACCAGCAACTGCACCGTGGCCTGCGAGAGTGCAGGGTCCAGGGCCGAGACCGGCTCGTCGGCCAGAATCAGCTTGGCCTGCTGGTAGAGCACGCGGGCAATGCCCACGCGCTGCAGCTGGCCGCCGGAGAGCTGGTCGCAGCGTGCAAACAGCTTGTCCTCGAGCTGCACGCGGGCCAGGGCCTCGCGCGCGCCCGCAATGTCCTGCGGATAGGCCAGCGATGCCAGCGCCTTCCACAGCGGCCACTGGCCGAGCTTGCCGGCCAGCACGGCCGTGACCACGCGCTGGCGCAGCGGAATGGGCGCGGCCTGGTGCACGGTGCCGATGCGGCTGCGCAAAGCCTTGAGTTCGCGGGCGGCGGATTGCGCAGACGTGGTCCGGCCCAGCACCTGCATGCGACCTGCCGTGGGCAGGTAGGCTGTGCCTATGGTGCTGAGCAGCGAAGTCTTGCCGGCACCCGAGGGGCCGATGAGCGCAATGCTCTCGCCCTGGATGGCGGACAAGGAGATATGGGACAGGGCGGTAAAGCCGTTGCTGTGGGTCAGGCCCACATCGTCCAGCATGAAGCTCATGAGACGAATACTCTGAAAACAATAGCTGCCAACGCCTGATAAATAAGCGCTGGCAGTCAAAAAAGCTGAATTTCTTACTTCAGCAGACCGGCGGACTTGGCGGCAGCTTCGATGCCGTCGTAGTTCTTGGAGTCGGTGGCGATGAACTTGGAGGCGCGCTGCAGGTCCATGATGGCCTTGTGCTCTGGCTTGCTGGGGTCCAGTGCCAGGAAGGCTGCAGTCAGTTTCTTGACGATGGCTGGGTCCAGGTCGCCGCGCACCGTCCAGTTGTAGTCAAAGTAGGTGGGCGTCGTGGCGAACACGCGCACCTTGCTGGTGTCCACCTTCTTGGATTCGACCAGCTTGTCCCACACCGAAGTGTTGAGCACGCCGGCCTCGGCCTTGCCTGCGGCCACAAAGGCCACGGTGGCGTCATGCGCGCCCGAGTAGGCCACGGTCTTGAAGTCTTTTTCGGGATTCAGGCCGTCCTGCTGCAGGAAGAAGCGCGGCATCAGGCTGCCCGAGGTGGACGAAGGGGCGCCGAAGGCAAAGGTCTTGCCCTTGAGGTCGGCCAGCGTCTTGATGGCGGGGTCGGCCGTGATGAACTTGCTGGTGAAGACCGCATCTTCGGCCCGCTGCACAATGGGGATGGCCGTGCCGTTGGTGCGGATCTTGGCCTGCACATAGGTGAAACCGCCCAGCCAGGCCAGGTCCAGCTTTTTGGTGGCCAGGGACTCGACCACGGCCGCGTAGTCGGAAACGGGGGTGAACACCACCTTCATGCCGGTGGCCTGGGAGAGATATTCGCCCAGGGGCTTGAACTTGCGCTGCAGCTCGGTCGGTGCCTCGTCGGGAATGGCCGAGACGCGCAGCACGGCGGGGGTGTCTGCATGCGCTGCGGACAGCAGGGAGGAGGAGGCGAGAGCTGCCACGGCCAAGCCGCGCAGCGCCTGGCGGCGAGCGAAAGAGTGCGTCATTAAGTGCTCCGTTCAAAAAGCCACCGCCGTCCGGATACACGGCGGTTTAGTAGGTCGCAAGCGTCTGGCTTGCGGCGAATGGGAACCCATAGGCGGTACACCGACCGCTGGCGCTTATTGTTACGTAATTGAGAAACCCTCGGTGCAGTCTTTGCTTGATTTGAATAGCAAAAAGCCCCGTGGGGACGGGGCCTGGCATGAAAGCGATTGCTTGTCTGCAGGTTTCAATATTGCAGATTGAGCTGGTAGATGGCCGTGGTGCCGCTGACCTCGTTGCCCACCATCAGCAAGGGTTTGCCGTTGGGTGACTTGGCGGCAGAAATGAAGTGCAGGCCTTCGGGGCCCAGATCGCCCACATCGCTGAGTGCAGTGCCTGCCAGCGCGGATTTGCTGTCAAAGCTGGCGGTCCAGTTTTCGCGAGTGTTCAGATAGTCGATCTGCTTGGGTGCCTTGGGGTCGGTGATGTCGAACACCAGAATGCCTCCCATGCGCTCCAGCCCCACAAAGACAAAGGTCTTGCTGCCGATCTGGCCCACGGTCAGTCCTTCGGGCTCGGGACCCTTGGCGCTGCTGCGCGCATCGAGCCTGGCCGTTTCGTCATGACCGGTGTTGAAGTAGGTGGCGCAGGCAATGTCACGTCTGGCGCCCAGCTTGCATTCGGGGCTGGCGATGAATTTTTCGATGGCCGCGCCAGAGTCCCAGACCTGCTTGCCCCTGGCATCCCAGATGGAGATGGAGCGGCCGCCATAGGCGTATAGCCTGTCATAGGTCAGGTGGCCCTTGCCATCCTTGACGGGGTTGCCGCTGCTGTCGGTCTGGTAGCCCATGGTCCAGGTGACCTTGAGGCGGCCCAGTTTGTCATCGTCGCGGCAGGTCTTGGGGTCTGTGCCGACCGCACCGCACCAGGCAAAGTTGCTGGCATTCAGATAGGCGCCGCTGGCCAGCTGAGCCAGATGGGCAGGCAGATCGTCGCCCGCGCGGCGCAGAAAGCCGTCCTTGTGCACCAGGTGCTTGATGCGCCACTCTTCCACAAAGCCCTTGCTCATATCGCCCGCCGTGGCCGGGGTGCCAGCCGTCTTGTCGGCGGCCGTGCCGAAATAGCTCTTGTTGCCTTCACCCCAGGCGCGTGCATCGCCTTCGTTGGCAGTGACCAGATAGGTCGCACCGTCGGCGGCCTTGTAGGCGGCGATGGAGTCGGGCTGGTACATGCCAAACACATTGGCGGCCTGGGTGATGTTGATGACCGGGCTCTTGCCGTCGCTGTCGGCGAAGTCCAGCTCGTTGCCGGCCGCGCCATGATCCTTGAAGCCCAGAGCCACCACATCGGTCACGGTGGCGCTGGCGATGTCCACGATGGCCAGCGCATTGTTTTCCTGCAGCGTCACCCAGGCCGTCTTGCCGTCCGGGGCCACGGCAATGTATTCGGGCTCCAGGTCATTGGCCACGGCGGCCGTTCCCAGGCCGTCTGCGGTCGGGCCGAAGATGCGCACGCCCTTGGCCAGCAACTGCGCCTTCTGGCTGTTGAAGGCCTTGAAGTCGGCAGTGCGCGCCACGGGCTTGGCGGGCGTGCTCACATCGATCACGCTGATCGAGCCTTCGGGGTCGATCTGGTAGTCATCGCTGGGCTCGCCCTCGTTGGCGACCAGAATGGTCTTGCCGTCGGGGGTGAAGGTCAGCATATCGGGCAGGGCGCCCACGGGCACTTCGGCGATCACGCCGAGCTTGTCGGCGTCATAGATGACGACCATGCCCTTGTCCGTCTTGACCGATGCCTGCACGGCTGCAGCCACCAGGCCGCCATGCACGGCCACGCTGTTGATGGAGGCCCCCGCACCCAGCGAGAGCTTTGTGGCATCCAGGCTGGCCAGCATGCGCGGTGCGGCGGGGTTGCTCATGTCCAGCACGTCGAGCGCACCCTTTTGGGCGTTGACCACAAAGCCGCGCTTGGTGACGGGATCGAAAGCCGTAATTTCGGCGGCGCTCTGCAGAAAAATGCCCGACTGATAGCTGCCGATTTTCTCCAGCGTGAGCGAGGTGGGCGTCTTCTCGGGCTCGGGTGCCGGTGCCGGGACTTCAGGAATCGGAGCAGGCGCTGGTGTGGTGTTGTTCGTGTTGTTGTCACCGCCACCACAGGCGGCCAGGGCAGCGGCTGCGATCAGGGAAATCAGAAGAGGTTGGCGCAAGGTCTGTGCAGATGTCATTGAGAGTTTGGCAGGTGCAGGAAGAAAACTACGATTTGTAACCAGCCTCTGTTTCATCTCTGTGAAACCGTTTCGTGTTCTTTGCGCAACAAGTTTCGGTCAAGCGCTTGGCAGTTGGGCTTGCAAGCAAATACACTCGCCAGCCTTGCTCCACCTGCGCTATTCGCTCTCATTTTCGAGGTGCACCATGTCCCGCCGTATTCGTTTGAGCTAAACGACTTCGTCACACGCTGATCCTTCTCGCGTGTGCGCTGCGGTGTGGAACTCCCGCTCTGTGAAGGGCGGCAATCTTCCTGCTTGGCGTCTCTGGCCTGAATTGCATTCAGGCTCCAAGCTCCTCCCACTCTCTGAACTCCAGGCCGGCTCTTTGCTTGGCGGCTTGGGTTCTGTCTTTTTCCGATGGCAGCGGAGAGCGGCGCTGTCCATGTCCTTGATTTGTCTGCCGCGCCTTTTTTGCGCGTGGCTTATTCCCTTTTAGGAAAGCACAACATGACTTCACCACATCTATTCAATCTGGAGATCCTCAAATATCCGCGCACGCCGCATCTGCGTGGCTCGCGGCTGCAGATCGGCGATCAGGCAGATGCCGTGCCTTATGAAGCGCTGGCCGGCCGCCATATCGTGGTCGAGGAAAAGCTGGACGGCGCCAATGCGGCGCTGAGCTTTGGTGCCGACGGCAGCTTGCTGCTGCAGTCGCGCGGCCACTATCTGCAAGCCGATCAGATGGGCGGGCGCGAGCGTCAGTTCAACGCCTACAAGCAATGGGCCCGAGCCCATGAGAGCGCGCTGATGGCGCTGCTGGACGATCGCTATGTGATGTATGGCGAATGGCTGTATGCCAAGCACTCTCTGTACTACGACGCCTTGCCGCACTGGTTTTGCGAGTTCGACATCTGGGACCGCTCGGCGCAGCAGTTTCTGGACACGCCGCAGCGCCACGCGCTGTTGGACGGTGTGCCCGTGGTGTCCGTGCCCGTGCTCTACGCGGGCATTGCACCGAGGCGCATGCAGGATTTGCTGGCATTGCTGACACCGTCCCTGGGGCGCAGCACAGGCTGGAAGGCGATGTTCGAGGATCAGGTGCAAAGACAGAAGCTGGATCTGCCGCTGGCCTGGCGCCAGACCGACCGATCCGAGCTGGCCGAAGGTCTGTACATCAAGGTCGAGGAAAACGGCCAGACCGTGGAGCGCTACAAGTTCGTGCGCTCCGACTTCGTGCAGGTGATCCTGGAGTCGGGCTCGCACCACAGCGAGCGGCCCATTGTCGCCAACGGTCTGCGCACAGGCGTCGATATCTTTGCCAACAAGATTCAAAAAAGCTGGTGAGGCTTGTCCAACAAGCGTTGATAGCTATCAAAACCGTGGTTTTCATGAGGAGGCTGCGGTGAAAGGAGAATTTATGTGGAGCTGGAAACAGATCGCGGCCCTGGTGCCGCATTCCGCTCACCATGCGGTGGACTGGGCGGCCTGCCTGGAGGCTTTTCCGCAACTTGAGCTGGCCAAGACCACGCCGCAAGATCCGATCTACCATGCCGAAGGCGATGTCTGGACGCATACGCAGATGGTGGTGACCGAGCTGCTGCAGGACGGCGACTATGCAGAGCTCACCAACGAGGAGCGCGAGACGGTCTTTCTGGCCGCGCTGCTGCACGATGTCGCCAAGTGCTCGACCACGCAGATAGCCGACGACGGTCGCATCTCGCAACCCGGCCATTCGCGCCGTGGGGCGCTGGATGCGCGGCTCATGCTCTGGGAGGCTGGCGCGCCCGTGGCCCGGCGCGAGGCGGTCTGCCGCCTGATTGCAGTGCATCAGGTGCCGTTCTTCGCCTTTGCCGATTCGCGCCGAGGCGTCTCGCCCGAGTTCATGGTCAGAGAGCTGTCCTGGCAGGTTGATCTGCATTTGCTGGTGCTGCTGGCCCGTGCCGATATTCGCGGCCGCATCTGCCCCGATGTGGGCAATGTGCTGGTGAATATCGAGCTGTTCAGGGAGCTTGCGCTGGAAGAGGGCTGTTTGCGCAAGCCGCGCAGCTTTGCTTCGGCCGAGACGGCAGTGCGCTATTTCCGCGGTGCCGAGTTGCACCCGGACTACGCCTTGCACGAAGAGCCGGGCTCGCGCGTCATCGTCATGTGCGGTCTGCCTGCATCGGGCAAGAACCACTGGGTGGCCCAGCATCATGCGGGCCTGCCCGTGGTGTCGTTTGACGATGCGCGCACCGAACTGGGCCTGCGCCACGGCGAGAACGAGGGCGCTGCGGCCCATCATGCCGTGGACAAGGCCAAAAGCCTGCTGCGCGCCAAGGCCGCTTTTGTCTGGAATGCCACGCATCTGTCCAGGCAGATGCGCGGCAAGACGCTGGACCTGTGCCTGGCCTATGGCGCGCAGGTGGAACTGGTGCATCTGGAGGCAAGCAGGTCCACTTTGCTGGCGCGTAACAGCAAGCGCGACACCACGCTCGGCAATGCCGCATTGCTGGGCATGTTGCACCGATGGGAGGTACCCTTGCCGACCGAGGCGCATGGGCTGCAACTGCTGGTCAACGAGTAGTCCGCGCAAAAACGAAAAGGAAAAAGGGCCTGGAAGTTTCCAGGCCCTTTTTTTGGGGATCGCAATGCCGTGCTCAAGGCTGTTGCATGGCTTGCGGGTAGCCCTGGGGGTTGAAGCGTGTCACCAGCAGGCAGACCAGCGCGGCGACGCCGGCCTGATAAAGCCAGCCCGTCATCCAGCTGTCGCTGATCTGGTGCAGCTGTGCCATGACCAGAGGGGCCAGTGCGGCGAGGATGAAGCCGCCGCCCTGCATCAGCGAGTTGAGGGCACCGGCCTGTGTGGGCGATGGCAGATGGTCCAGCGCCACCAGCATGAAGAGCGAAAAGCAGCCGCCCAGACCCAGACCCAGCACGATGGCATTGAGTGTGGGCATGGCATCGGGCCAGAGCCCGAGGCCGGCAAAGCCGATGATCTGCAGCAGCAAGGCTAGCATGAGCCAGCAGCGACGGTCCAGGCTGCGGCGCGCGAGAGCGGGCATGGCCAACGCCGATGCGGCCTGCGCAATGGACAAGATGGCCAGCAGCGAGCCGCTTTGCGTGGCCGTCCAGCCATGGGTTTGATAGAACGGAGCGAGCCAGGCAACGGTGGAGCCATAACCGCCGTTCATCAGGCCGAAGCTGATCAGCAGCAGCCATGTGCGGCCACGGCGCAGCAGCCAGCCGGTGTCGCTGTCGGCTTGTACCAGCGGCACGGAGGGTGCAGGGGCAACGGGCTCGTGCATCAGCGTCAGCGCATGCCAGGCCAGCGGCAATGCCAGCAGCACTGGGATGGCCCAGATGGCCAGCGAAGCCTGCCAGCTCAGACCCAGCTGCATGGCCATGGGCGAGAGCTGGGCGCTGAGTGCACCGCCGCCCATGAGCGCGGCTGAATACAGGCCCATCATGGGCGCCACGTTGTGGGGAGACTGGCGCTTGATCAGCCCCGGCAGAATGCTTTGTGCCAGCGCCACGCCCGCGCCGCAGAGGCCGGCCGTGACGATCAGCAGACTGCCGGTCGCAGCTCCTGCAGGCGTCAGGCGCAGGGCGCAGCCCAGCGCAATCAGCAGCAACGAGGCGCAAATGGCGGCGCGCGCGCCCCAGCGTCGCAATGCCGTGGGAGCGAGCCAGCCACCAATGCCCATCAGCGCCATGGGCAGCAGCGTGAGCCAGGAAAAGCTGCGCAAATCCATGCCCGTGGCCTGCTGTATGGTCGGTGCCAAGGGGCCCGGAGCCGTCAGAAAGGGGCGCAGATTGATGGTGACCAGTATCACCACGGCCAGCCACAGCAATGGTGGCACGCGGTGTGTTCGGGAAGATGTCGATGTCATGAAGCTCGGGGGCTGGCTGCGCTGCGGCGCGCCGGTGTGCGCGCCGCTCGTCCTGGGCAGCCCGGTTTGTTGCTATGGTTTTGGCGGCAACGAGGATCAGGCGACGGGCCAGGCCTCATCCCCATAGAGCTGGGCCGCGCGGATGCCGGTGTCGATGCGGGTGATGGGCAGCGGCTGCGGCGTCAGCGACAGGCGCAGGCGCTGGTAGGTCCCCTCGCTGGACAAGCCGTAAGGCGCGGCGTCTTGGTTGTCGAAGGCGAAGAACACCTGTTCGGCGCCATTCATGACCAGGGCGGCCAGGCACATGGGGCAGGGGTGGCCGCTGGCATAGATGGACAGGCCTGCCAGGCTGGGGTTGGCGCGTTTTTGCGTGCCCGCGCGTATGGCCTGCATTTCGGCATGGGTGCTGGGGTCGTGGCTGGCAATGATTTCGTTGACGCCGGTGGCAACGACTTCATTTCCCTGGGCGAGCACGGCGCCGAACGGGCGGCCGCCCTTGAGGCGGTTGGCATGGGCCAGGTCCACGGCCAGGCGCATCAGTTGTTGTGGGGTGGCGGAAGTTGGACTCATGACTAAGAAAGATATGGCGACGAGCGTCGGATGCTTGATGCATCAGCGTCGAGGTACTGTGTTTGAAAGGGGCGGGGCGGGGCGGGGCGGCGCCTGGCGCCGTGCAGCGTACACCTGCACGGCCATGCCGCTACCCGTCTGGAGAGCAAAGCTTATTTGCTCTGAGGACGTTGGCGGCCTATTAGTTCCGCCCAGGCCGAGCAGGCGAGCTCGACCTGCTGGCGCGCCGCCGGGCTGGCAGCCAGCATGCGCGCAAAGCCGTGGACCATGGCCGGCGCGCGCAAAAGCTGCAGCGGTGCGCCCAGGGCCTGGGCTGCATGGGCAAAGGCTTCGGCCTCGTCGCGCAGAATATCGTGGCTGGCCGTCATCAGAAGCGTGGGCGGCAAGGCAGCGATGGCTGCGCTGCAGCAGCCCGGCGTCAGCCATTGCGAGGCCTGGCCCTCGGGCCTGCCCAGTTCCTGCCAGTAGCGCTGCATGGCGGCGGGCGTGAGCCCGAAGCCCGTGGCAAAGCAGCGCATGCTGTCATTGTCCTGATCGGGCTCAAGCGGCGGGTAGAGCAGCAGCAGGCCTGCGATGCGGGAGGCATCGGTGGGTTGCTGAATCTGGCGTACGGCCGCTGCCAGTGCCAGATGGGCGCCAGCGCTATCGCCTCCGAGCAGGACCTGCTTTGCCGCAAAAGGCAGCAGCCCGCGCATATCGCTCAGCCACTGCAGCACGGCCATCACATCGTCCAGCGGCGCGGGAAAGCGGCTCTCGGGCGTGCGGCGGTAATGCACGGACAGCACGGTATGACCGCTAAATTGGGTCAGATGCTCGCACAGGTCGTCATGGGTGTTGAGATCGCCCACCATCCAGCCGCCGCCATGCAGCCAGACCAGCGTCCGGCCGCTGCCCGCACCTTGCTTGCGATAGCTGCGCACGCAGATCTCGCGGCCCTCGGCCGCCACGAAATGCTCGGCCCTGGAAATGCCGGGCAGGGCCGAGCGAATCAGCCCTGCCTGCAGCTCGCTGAGCAGACGCCGGCGTTGCACATAGTCGAGCTGCGGGGTCGGCGTCTCCGCATCGAGCCGGGCAAAGCGCTGCAGCGTGCGTGCCAGAGCCGGGTCCACGGGCTGCAGAGGCCGGCTGCGGCCCTGATCTGTGCCCTCGCTCATGGCTGCTGGTCCGCCGCCAGCGCAGGAGCGCGATAGACCATGACCTTGAGGCTGCGCTCTTCGTTCACATCGGCAAATACGGCCGGGTTGGCCAGGCGCTCAACGAACTGGAGCTCGGGTGCGATTTCCGCCATCTGCTCGCGCAGAAAGTCGGTGCCGAGTTCGGGGGCGTTCAGGCACAGCAGCACCTGGCCGCCCGGCACCAGCAGATCGGGCAGGCGGCGCATCAGGCGCGCATAGTCCTTGGTGGCGATGAAGCTGCCTTTTTGGTAGCTGGGTGGGTCCACGACGATCAGGTCGTACGGTCCGCTGCGGTTGATCTTGCCCCAGCTGCTGAAAATATCGTGGGCGGCGAAGCTGGCGCCGGCCTTGACGCCGTTGAGCTGATGGTTGTGCTGACCCGTGGCCAGAGCGCCCTTGCTCATGTCCATATTGAGAACCTGGCCCGCGCCGGCCAGCTTGGCCACGACCGAGAACGCGCAGGTATAGGCAAACAGATTGAGCACCTTCATGCGCGCGGGCCGCTCATGGGCCAGTACCTGCCGGCGCACCCAGTCGCGGCCGGCGGCCATGTCGAGGAACAGGCCGTGGTTCTGCCCGCGTGCGATATGGATCAGATAGCGGGCGCCGTTCTCTGTGACCACATGCGGCTCGGGCAGCTCGCCGGCCATGACGCGAGTTTCGACCTTGCCGCCGCTTTCGCGGGTCTGGAAGGCCCAGGTCAGAGGCAGTTCGGCAGGGGCGATCTGCTGCCAGCGCTGCTCCAGCGCCTGACCAATCTGGCTCAGCTGGACTTCCTCCATGGGTGCAAAGCTGGTCAGCACGATGACGGGCGCAAAAGCATCCAGCGAGATCTGCTCGCAGCCCGGATACCGCCCGCCACGGCCATGAAAGATGCGCTGGGCATCGGTGGGAAAGGGCATCTGGGCAATGGCGGCTAGCAGGGCTTGCATGGAGAGAGAACAGTCACACGGTCAAACAAGCCGCCAGTGTAGGCATTGCAGCGAGCTCCGGTGGCCAGGGCGGCACATGTCCCTTGCAATGGTTGGCGGCCCGGGCCGGCGCTGACGGCCTCGGGACTCGCGCCGCCCGCGTCCGTTCACTCAGTGGTAGATGCGCCGCACATCGAAAAAACAGCTTTCGGTGCCGCCAATGCCTTGCAGGCCGGCTTCGGCCGCGGCGCGGGCGGCTTTCATCCAGCGCTGGAAGGTGAGCTTGGCGTCGTCGGTGATTTCTTCGGGCGGGGTGTCTTCCAGGCCTTGCACCAGCGACAGGGCTTGTCCGACCTGTTCCTCTCCGCCGAGCTGGCGGGCCAGCACACGCGCATAGCGTGCCTCGGCCTGTTGGCGTTTGTCCTCGGGCAGCTCGGGGTAGTCGCAAAGAGAGACAGTGAAATGGGCTTCTTGCATGTCCGTATATCCACAGTGTTTTGACTGTTTAAATATACAGTAATTAACTGTTTTTGTATCCAGTTCTTGGAAAATTTTTAAACAGCCACCTCTGGCTGCGTTTTGTAGACTGTGGCCATGAATCACGCTGCTTCGTTGCCATTTCCCGGCCATGCCCTGTTTGTCACGCGCATCGGTGTCTGTGGTCTGGCCTGGAATGCCGCTGCCATCTGCGCCGTGCAACTGCCCGAGGCCAGCTGGGGCGAGACCCGGGAGCGCATGCTGCTGGGTCTGTCCAAACGCCATGCGCTGCAGCCGCAGCGCGGGCCTGCGGCCTATGGTGCCGTGACCTCCATCTCCGCTGTTCCGGGCTTTGCCGTGCAGGCCATGGCCGGGGTTCAGTGTCTGCTGGCTGGAGTGAATGCGCAGATCGAGCCGGGCTGGGCGCAGCCCAGCGCAGAGGCCGTGGCTGCCGGCGTGCTGGGAGATATGCGGCAGGACAGGGTGCAAGGCGCGGTTGGTGTTCTGCCTGACCTGCAGGAGATTGCACTCGACGAGTTCGCCGTGCCTGCATTTCACAGCCGGGTCTATGCCTTCACGCGCGCCCTGGCGCCAGGGCGGACCAGCACTTATGGCGAAGTTGCAGCAGCGCTGGGTGAGGCTGGTGCTGCGCGCGCCGTGGGCCAGGCCCTGGGTGCGAATCCGTTTGCGCCGATTGTTCCCTGCCATCGCGTGCTGGCCGCAGGGCGGGCACCGGGAGGCTTCTCGGGCGGTCAGGGCGCTTTGACCAAGCTGCGCATGCTGGAGATCGAAGGCGGGGCCTGGGGCGGCACGCAGTCGCTGTTTGCCGATTGATGCCGATTGAAGGCGCCGGATGCGCTTTGCCTTGCTGCTGCCGGCAGACCCTGCAAGCCGCGCCAGCGCGGGCTCTGCCACCTGCGGGACAGCGCCGACACGCAGGTGACAACACCGGGCCTGAGGCGCCCGCACAATTCATGCAGCTTTTGACGGGCAGGCCTTGCAAGGCACTGCGCACCCGGTTTGAACCTTGAAAACAAACAGGAGACATGAGAATGACACGTACGGTGCAGCAACTTTTCGACCTCTCGGGCAAGACGGCCCTGGTGACCGGCGGCTCGCGTGGCCTGGGTCTGCAGATGGCGCATGCGCTGGGCGAGGCCGGCGCGAAGATTCTGCTGAGCTCGCGCAAGGCCAAGGATCTGGAAGAGGCCGCAGCCGAGCTCAAGGCCGCTGGCATAGAGGCCGACTGGATTGCTGCCGACTGCTCGGACGAGGCCGATATCACGCGCCTGGCCAAGGAGGCCGTGCAGCGTCTCGGCCATGTGGACATTCTGATCAACAATGCCGGAGCCAGCTGGGGGGCTCCTGCCGAGGACCACCCGACAGCGGCCTGGGACAAGGTGATGAACCTGAATGTGCGCGGCTATTTTCTGCTGAGCCAGCAGATCGCCCGCCTGTCCATGCTGGAGCGCAAGAGCGGCCGCATCATCAATCTGGCCTCGATCGCCGGCCTGGGCGGCAATCCCACGGGCATGAAGACCATTGCCTACAACACCTCCAAGGGCGCAGTCATCAATTTCACGCGCGCGCTGGCCGGCGAATGGGGCGAGCACGGCATTACCGTCAACGCCATCTGTCCGGGCTTTTTCAAGACCAAGATGGCAGCCGTGCTGATCGAGACGTTGGGCGAGGACGAAATGCGCTCCCATGCGCCGCTGCGCCGCCTGGGCGACGATGAGGATCTCAAGGGCCTGACGCTGCTCTATGCCAGCGATGCCGGCAAGCACATCACGGGCCAGTGGATGGCCGTGGATGGCGGCGTGAGCGCTCTGGTCGGTGGTTGATAGTGTGATAGTGGCGGATGAAGAGTGAGTCATGTTTTTTGTGCGGCGCAGCATTCTGAGGCTGTCCGCCGCGCTTACATTCACGGTTCAGCAGCTGCGGTTTGCGGCGCATCACTCTTCTGAAAGGTTTCGCGGTGTTGTCATTTGGTCCTGAAATTCCCTTTGTGCATGAGCTGGGCTTCACCCTCCACAAGATGGAGAACGGTGAGTCCGAGCTGCACTTCACACCGCGTCCCGAACATCTGAATTCCTTTGGCATCACCCATGGCGGAGCCTCGATGACGCTGATGGATGTGACCATGGCCGTGGCTGCGCGCAGCGTGGATTTCGATCTGGGCGTGGTCACCATCGAGATGAAAACCTCGTTCATGCAGGCGGCCAATGGCCCGCTGGTGGGCAAGGGCGTGCTGCTGCATCGCACGGGCACCATGGCTTTTACCGAAGGCCGTATCTACGATGCACAGGGCCGACTCTGCGTACATGCCACGGGCACCTTCAAGTACATGAAGCGCAGGCCTACGGCCGAAGGCGGATTGCAAGCCCTGCCCACGGATTGAGTACGGATCGGTTGCTCTGTTTTTATGAGCAGCCACCGATTTACCTATCGTTGTTTTGTGTGTTATCGGCTTCAAGTGTGAGGCATGTCAAGCGCTTGCAGCTATGAAATCTGAAGTTCAAACAGGAGACGAAACATGACGGTCAATCAGCAAATCCTTCTGGACAATCGCCCCCAGGGCGAGGCGGTGGAGAGCAATTTCAAGCTGGTGCAGTCGCCGCTGCCCACGGTGGGCGAGGGCCAGGTGCTGGTGCGCCACCACTATCTGAGCCTGGACCCCTATATGCGCGGCCGCATGAACGACTCCAAGAGCTATGCCCAGCCCCAGCCGCTGGGCGAGGTCATGCAGGGCGGCACGGTAGGCGAGATCGTCGAGAGCCGCCACCCCAAGTTCAAGGCCGGCGACAAGGTGGTCGGCATGGGCGGCTGGCAGGAATACTCGCTGCTCGACCCCAGCGTGCCCGGCGCGCTGCGCAAGGTCGACACCACCCATGTGCCGCTGTCCTACTATCTGGGCGCCGTGGGCATGCCGGGCGTGACGGCCTGGTATGGCCTGGTCAAGATCATCAACCCCAAGGCCGGTGAAACCATGGTCGTCAGCGCTGCCACCGGTGCCGTGGGCAGCGCTTTTGTGGCGCTGGCCAAGGCACGTGGCTGCCGCGTGGTGGGCATTGCGGGCGGTGCCGAGAAATGCCGCTACGCCGTGCATGAGCTGGGCTTTGATGCCTGCATCGATTACCGCGAGCACCCCGATGTCAAGACCATGGCCAAGGCCTTGAAGGATGCCTGCCCGAACGGCATCGACGGCTATTTCGAGAACGTGGGCGGCTATATTTTCGACGCCGTGCTGCTGCGCACCAATGCCTTTGCGCGTGTGGCCCTGTGCGGAATGATTGCCGGCTATGACGGCCAGCCCCTGCCGCTGGCCAATCCGGCGCTGCTGCTGGTCAACCGCATCAAGCTCGAAGGCTTTATCGTCAGCGAGCACATGGAAGTCTGGGGCGAGGCCCTGACCGAGCTGGGCGGTCTGGTGGCAGCCGGCAAGCTCAAGCCGCGCGAGACGATCTCCCAAGGTCTTGCCTCGGCACCCGGCGCGTTCCTGGGCCTGCTCAAGGGCAAGAACTTCGGCAAGCAACTGGTGAAGCTGATTTAAGCCCCTGAGGCTGAAAAAACATCACCCCCTGAGGCGCTTTGCCTGGGCGGCCCCGCGCCTTCCCCCTCTCTCGCTTCGCGGGAGGGGGGCGATGCCTTCGCCGGGGCGGCCCCGCAGCGAGGCGGCTCTTGCTTGGCATGTCTGATCTGGAGTGCGCCAGTTGCAGGCGCTATTCCCATACAAAAATATCCGGAGATAAGAATGATCACGAATTTCGCGGGAAAGACGGCGGTTCTGACTGGTGCGGGCTCGGGCTTCGGGCTGGAGTGCGCGCGCATCGGAGCCGCCAGAGGCATGAATCTGGTGCTGGTCGATGTGCAGCAGGAGGCGCTGGACAAGGCCGAGGCCGAGCTCAAGGCTGCCGGTGCCAAGGTGCTGGCGCGCAGGGTCGATGTCTCGGATGCGGCGCAGATGGAGCGACTGGCAGCCGAAGTCAAGGAAACCTTTGGTGCGCCGCACTTTGTCTTCAACAACGCGGGCGTCGGCGCGGGCGGCCTGGTCTGGGAAAACACCGTTGCCGACTGGCAATGGGTGCTGGGCGTCAATGTCTGGGGCGTAATCCATGGCGTGCGCCTGTTCACGCCCATGATGCTGGAGGCCGCCAAGGCCGATCCCGCCTTCGAAGGCCATATCGTCAACACCGCCAGCATGGCGGGTCTGCTGGCGCCGCCGAACATGGGCATCTACAACGTCAGCAAGCATGCGGTGGTGTCGCTGACCGAGACGCTGTACCAGGACCTGGCCCTGGTCTCGGACCAGGTCAGTGCCAGTCTGCTCTGCCCCTTCTTCGTGCCCACGGGCATAGGTCATAGCGAGCGCAACCGTCCCCAGGGCCTGGAGGCGCAGCCTTTGACGGCCAGCCAGAAGATAGGCCAGGCCATGACCGACAAGGCCGTGGGCTCGGGCAAGGTCACGGCGACCGAGGTGGCGCAGAAGGTGTTCGATGCCATGGCCTCGGGCCAGTTCTATATCTACAGCCACCCGCAGGCCCTGGGTTCGGTGCAGGTGCGCCTGGAAGATGTGGTTCAGGGCCGCAACCCGACGGATCCGTTTGCGCACAAGCCCGAACTGGGCGAGAGCCTCAAGGCAGCGCTGCGCGCTGGCTGAGCCGGCGGGAGTTGAAAAAGCCTTGCCAAAGCGGCAAGGCTTTTTTCATGGTGCGGCCGGAGCCTGGGTGCCGAGTTCGGCCTCGGTGGCAGGGCGCACCAGGCGCAGCAGCAAGGCATTGCCCTTGCCCATATCGGGCACGGCCTGCAGTGTCTCGGTGTTGACCGCCCAGGCCTGCTGGGCCGAGAGGCCGGAGAGGCTGCTGGATTTGTCCACCTGGGCGTAGTTGTAGGTGTTCAGGCGCTGGGCATTCACGGCGGCCGTACCCGTCCAGTGCCAGTCGCGTGGCGCATTGGGAAAGAGTTCCGGGTTCAGGCCCTGGGGCTTGCTGCTGCGGTCCAGCAGGCGTTTGAGTTCATTGACGCGCGGCAGGCGCCAGCGCAGGTTTTCGGCCTTGCTGCGTTCTGCGGCATGGCTCATGGCCTGCTTGTAGCTGAAGACCTCGGCCTGGCCGCTGCAGGCCTTGCCATTCCAGCTCATGCCCTCGGCGCAGCGCGGCCAGGCCAGCCTGGCGCGCGTGTCTATCACCATGCTGGCATCGGGCGAGAGCTGAAAGGCAGGGGCAGCAGGCGCGGGCTGTGCACCAGTTGGTCCAGCCGCCAAGCATAGTGCAGCGAGCGCGGTGGGCAGCGAAAAGGGCAGACGTGGGAAGAAGCTTGCAGCAGTCACGGCGAGAGCAGGGAAGAGTGGTTGAGCCCATTGTGCTGGTTGTCCATGCGGTCATCGCCTGGATGACCGGGTCTAAAGCCTCGTAATTGAGGGCTTAGGCACAGGCGCTGCCCGGCGGACTGGCGTGAGCCTGCAAGGTCATACAGGAAACCGGCAATTGCTCAGCACATAAATCAAGTTACCACGACAATCACACCCCTATGCAAGCTTCTGTCTCCCTGCGTCTGGTTCTGATCCTGGGCCTGTTGTCGGCCATCGGGCCTTTCGCTATCGATATGTATCTGCCGGCCTTGCCCCAGATCGGCGCCAGCCTGGATGCCCAGGTCGGGGCCGTGCAAGCCAGCCTGACCGCGTTCTTTCTCTCCATTGGTGTGGGCCAGCTGCTCTATGGGCCGGTCTCCGACATGCTGGGCCGCAAGCCGCCGCTGTACTTTGGTCTGACGGTTTTTGCCGTCGCCAGCGTGGGATGCGCGCTGGCTCCGAATATCGAGACCCTGGTGGCATTTCGCTTTGTGCAGGGTCTGGGCGCTGCGGCCTGCATGGCCGTGCCGCGTGCCGTGGTGCGTGATCTGCATACCGGCCACGCGGCCGCGCGCATGATGTCGCTGCTGATGCTGGTGTTCAGCGTCTCGCCGATTCTGGCGCCCCTGGCCGGCAGCGGCGTGATTGCCCTGGCCGGCTGGCGTGCCGTGTTCTGGGTGGTGGCGGCCGCAGCCGTGCTGGGCCTGATCGCCACGTGGCGTGGCGTGGAAGAGACCCGCACGGCCGAGGCGCGGCTGGACAGCAGCCTGGTCGGTGCACTCAAGGCCTATCTGGTCCTGCTGCGTGACTGGCATTACCTGGGCCTGGTGTTCATCGGCGGCTGCGCCATGGCGGGCTTTTTCGTCTATCTAGCGGGCTCGCCCTTTGTGCTCATCAACTACTACGGTCTTTCGTCCACCCAGTACAGCATGGCGTTCGCGCTGAACTCCATCGCCTTTATCGGCGCGGCGCAGCTGACGGGGCGGCTGGGCCAGCGCTTTGGCCTGGTCAATGTGGTCAAGGCTGCGGCTTCTGCCTCGGGCCTGACCATGGCCGCATTGCTGCTCTATTACCTGCTGGGCGGCGAGAAGCTGGCGGTGCTGATCGTGCTGTACTTCATTGCCAGCGCCTTCATGGGCCTGGTGATTCCCACGACCTCGGTGCTGGCCCTGGAAGAGCATGGCGAGATTGCGGGCACGGCCTCTGCCTTGCTGGGAACGCTGCAGATGCTGAGTGGCGCTGCGGCCATGCAGATCGTGGGGCATTTTTCCAATGGCAAGCCCCTGCCCATGGTGGTGGGCATGGCGACAGGGGCCCTGGTGGGCGTGGCGCTGACCTGGATCACGCTGGGCCGTGTGCACCGAGTCGCCCATGACTGAGAGCACTGCTCAAGCTTCCCCTGCCTACGACGGCCTGCCTGACGGTGCGCGTGGCCGCGCCATGCTGGTCATCATTCTGGGACTGACGCTGTCGGTGCTGGACAGCAGCATCGTCAATCTGGCCTTGCCCGCCATTGCGCGCGAGCTGCAGGCCAGCTCGGCCCTGACGCTCTGGGTGGTCAACGCCTATCAGCTGGCCGGCCTGGTGTTGCTGCTGCCGCTGGCAGCCCTGGGCGAGCGCCTGGGTTATCGGCGCATCTATCTGCTGGGCATGACGGTGTTTGTCATTGCCTCGGTGGCGGCCACGCTGGCCAGCTCGCTGAGCACGCTGATTGCAGCGCGCGTGTTTCAAGGCATGGGTGCAGCGGGCATCATGAGCGTCAATGCGGCGCTGGTGCGTTTGACCTATCCGCGTGCCATGCTGGGGCGCGGCATGGCCATCAACTCGCTGGTGGTGGCGACCTCGTCCATGGCCGGGCCTTCGGTGGCCGCTGCCATCCTGTCGGTTGCCAGCTGGCCCTGGCTGTTTGCCATCAACGTGCCGCTGGGCTTGATGACCTTGTGGATGGGGCGCAAGGCGCTGCCGGCCAACCCCGTGGTGCGCAAGAATGGCGAGCCGATAGCGGCGCTTGACGTATTGCTCAATATTCTGATGTTCACCCTGCTTTTCCTGGGCGGTGAGCAACTGGGCGTGCGCATGGGGCAGGATCAGGGTGCTGCGGGCAGCCCGCTGATGCCTTCGGGCTGGTGGCTGCTGGGCGCCGGGCTGGTGGTCGGCTATGTCTATCTGCGCCGTCAGTGGCACAAGACAGCTCCGCTGTTCCCCGTCGATCTGATGCGCATTCCCGTGTTCCGACTATCGATGTGCGGCTCGGTCTCGGCCTTCTGCGCGCAGATGCTGTCCTACCTGGCCCTGCCGTTCCTGCTGCTGGAGGCGCGCGGTCTGTCACCCATGGAGGCAGGCATGCTGATCACGGCCTGGCCGCTGGCCACCGTGCTGACGGCGCCGGTGGCCGGACGCCTGATCGGCAAGTATCCCGACGGGTTGCTGGGCGGCATCGGCATGGCCATGTTTGCCTGTGGACTGTGGCTGCTGGCGGCCATGCCGGTTGATGTGGCGCACTGGGACATGGTCTGGCGCATGCTGCTGGCGGGCAGCGGCTTCGCGCTCTACCAGTCGCCCAACAATCACACCATCGTCACTTCGGCCCCCATGTCGCGCAGCGGTGCCGCGGGCGGCATGCTCAGTTCTGCCCGCATGACAGGTCAGACACTGGGTGCCGTGGTGCTGGCCACCATCTTTGCCATCTCGGGCGGGCATGGCGGCAATGCTGAACTGCTGGCGCTGGCTGTGGCCGGCGGTTTTGCGGCGCTGGCCGGAGTTTTCAGCATCTTGCGCGTACGTCCGGGCAAGCAGCAGCATTGATTTGGCAGCAAAAGCGGTTTCTGTCCTGATATAGAGAGCGCAGCCAGTTGCCGATTCCGGGGTTTTGCGGGTTCCGGCTCTAGTCCGTTATGACGAGGAGCCTTGCTGCCAAGGTTTTCTACAGTGGTGTTTCAAGCCAGAGACTGCTGCGACGCCGCATGCCCGCATGACAGGAGAATGGCAAGCGGGTGATTGCCGGCATGTCATTGCGCCTTTGGCTGCTTTACATTTTATTAATATTGTCGGCGCACAATGTTGACAAGTTCTTTAGTTCAGACCGCTCCACGTATGAAGATTGACCAGCCCGCTTCGCTGAGCCCGCGCCGAGAGGCGCATTTTTCTTGCCTTCCCAGTGCAAGCCAGCAAGGTCATCGCCAGCAGCGCTGGACACTGGCTGTGGGAGCCATGCTGATTGCCGCTGCGCTGGCGGGCTGCTCCAAGCCCGAGGCGGAGCAAAAAGGCCCGCCCAAGTCCGAGCCGAAGGTCGGCGTGGTCACCTTGCAGTCGCAAAGCCAGCAGCTGGATGCCAGCCTGCCGGGGCGCACCCGTGCCTTCATGACGGCCGAAGTGCGTCCCCAGGTCTCGGGCATCATTCAGCAGCGCTTGTTCACCGAAGGTGCTCTGGTCAAACAGGGCCAGCAGCTCTATCAGATCGACGCCGCGTCGTTGAAGGCGGCCGAGGCCAGTGCTGCGGCCGCCGTGGCCAAGGCCGAAGCCAGCCAGCGCACGCTGGCTGCAACGGCACGGCGCAATGCCGAGCTGGTCAAGATCGACGCGATCAGCAAGCAGGCGTTTGACGAAAGCCAGGCGGCGGTGGCCCAGTCCGCATCGGATGTGGCCGTGGCCAAGGCGAATCTGGAAACCGCACGCATCAATCTCAAGTACAGCCGGATCGAAGCCCCTATCGGCGGTCGCATCGCGCTGTCTGCCGTCACGCCCGGTGCGCTGGTCACGGCCAATCAGGCCACGGCGCTCACCACCATCGTGCGGCTGGACCCCATGTATGTGGACTTCACCCAGTCCAGCACCGATCTGATGCAGCTCAAGCGCGATCTGGATTCCGGCCGCTACCAGAAGGTGGAAGGCAACAAGATTCCCGTGCGCATCCAGCTCGACGACGGCAGCGACTACCCGCATCAGGGCAAGCTGGCCTTTGCGGGCGTGATCGTCAACGACACGACCGGCACGCTGACCCTGCGCGCCGAGGTGCCCAATCCCGACGGCATGCTCATGCCCGGCATGTATGTGAAGGCCTTGCTGCCAACGGCTCTGGCACCCGATGCCTTGCTGGTGCCGCAGCAGTCGGTGACCCGCGATCTGACCGGGCGTGCCAATGTCATGGTCGTCAAGGACGGCGATGTGGTTGAAAAGCGGGATGTGGAACTGGACCGCGCCG
Organism: Comamonas sp. NyZ500; assembly: GCF_016772095.1. Classification (NCBI taxonomy): domain Bacteria; kingdom Pseudomonadati; phylum Pseudomonadota; class Betaproteobacteria; order Burkholderiales; family Comamonadaceae; genus Comamonas; species Comamonas sp. NyZ500. The sequence continues at coordinate 73,089 of NZ_JAEIJE010000014.1, forward strand.
TAGGCGCTTTCTGGTTGCTCAAGACGGGCCTGAAAGCAGGCGAGCGTGTGATGGTGGATGGCTTTCAGCGCATCAAGCCCGGCGACAAGGTTCAGACCGTGGAGGTGGATCTGAAGGCCAAGGCCGAGCGCAAGAGCCAGCGGGGCGAGCCGCCCGTGCAGGCCGCTGCCGATGCACCTGCCAAGAAGTAAGCAAGGCAGGCGACACACATGGCTCAGTTCTTCATCAACCGGCCCATCTTTGCGTGGGTCATCGCCATCATCATCATGCTGGCCGGGGCTTTGTCGATCAAGCTGCTGCCGCTGGAGCAGTATCCCGAGATCGCTCCACCCCGCGTGACCATAGGCGCCCAGTACACGGGTGCTTCGGCCGAGACGGTCGAAAACTCGGTGACGCAGATCATCGAGCAGCAGATCAAGGGCATCGACAACATGCTCTATATGAGCTCGACCAGCAATGCGTCCGGTCAGGCTCGCATCACGCTGACCTTTGCTCCGGGCACCAATGTCGACGTGGCGCAGGTGCAGGTGCAAAACAAGATCCAGGGCGCGGTCAACCGCCTGCCGGACTCCGTGAAGACGCGTGGCGTCTTCATCAACAAGGGCGGCCAGGATTTTCTGGTCACCTACAGCTTCTATTCGCCCGATGAAGATGTGACCGCAGTGGACATCGGCGACTACATCAACAGCAATCTGGTGGACATCATCGGTCGCATCGAAGGCGTCGGTGACATCAACGTCTTCGGCACGCCCTATGCCATGCGCATCTGGATGGACCCGGCCAAGATGGAGAAGTACGGGCTGATCCCCTCCGATCTGAGCAGCGCGCTCAACGCGCAAAATGCCCAGGTCTCGGCGGGTCAGCTGGGGGCCTTGCCCGCGGTGCAGAACCAGCAACTGAACGCGACCATTACGGCGCGTACCAAGCTCAAGACCGTGGAGCAGTTCGAGGACATCGTGCTCAAGTCTTCGAATGACGGCTCGGTCGTCACCATCAAGGACGTGGCTCGGGTGGAACTGGGTGCCGACAATCTGTCCATCCAGGCCAAGCTCAATGGCATGCCGGGCGCAGGCATGGGCATCATCCTGGCCGATGGTGCCAACGCCATGGCGGTGTCGGATGCAGTGGCGGCCAAGCTTGCCGAGCTCAAGCCCTTCTTTCCCAACCAGATCGACTATTTCGTGAGCTCGGACTCCACGCCCTTTGTGCGGGCCTCGATCAGCGAAGTGGTGCATGCGCTGGGCGAGGCCATGGTGCTGGTGGTGATCGTGATGTTCGTGTTCCTGCAGAACTTCCGCGCCACGCTGATCCCCGCCATTGCCGTGCCGGTGGTGCTGCTTGGGACCTTCGGCGTGCTGTCCGTCGCGGGCTTCTCCATCAATACCCTGACCATGTTTGCCATGGTGCTGGCCATCGGCCTGCTGGTGGACGATGCCATCGTGGTGGTCGAGAACGTGGAGCGGGTGATGCACGAGACGGGCAAGTCTCCCAAGGAGGCGACGCGCCAGTCCATGAAGGAAATCACGCCTGCGCTGGTCGGCATCGGGGTCACGCTGTCGGCGGTGTTTGTGCCCATGGCCTTCTTTGGCGGCTCCACGGGTGTGATCTATCGCCAGTTCTCCATCACCATCGTGGCGGCCATGGCGCTGTCCGTGTTCGTGGCCCTGACGCTGACACCGGCGCTGTGCGCCACGCTTCTCAAGGCACCGGATCGCAGCCATGGCGACGGCCATGAGCGTCCCATACGCTCCGGGGTGCTGGGCATCAACGACCGGTTCTTCCGCTGGTTTAACCGCAATTTCGATGCCGCCGCCAATCGCTACCAAAGCACCGTGGCCTTCAGCCTGGGCCGGGCCAAGCGCATGATGCTGATCTTCCTGGCCGTGCTGGCCGCGGTCTGGCTGCTGATGGCCAAGCTGCCCACTTCCTTTCTGCCCGATGAGGACCAGGGCTTTGTCTACGTCAACGTGAACCTGCCTTCCGGTGCTTCGAATGCCCGTCTTCAGGAAGTGCTGGACCAGGTGCGCGAGTACCTGGCCAAGCAGCCGGATGTGATCAGCTTCAACCAGGTGTCCGGTCTCAACGGCGACCAGAGTTCGGCGCGCGGCTTCATCCGTCTGAAGCCCTGGAGCATGCGTCCGCTGCCTTCTCAATCGGCCGCGGCCATTGCGAACAAGGCGACCAGGGAGCTGGCCAGCATCCGTGATGCGCGCGTGCAGGTGGTGCTGCCGCCTGCAGTGCGCGGCCTGGGTTCGAGTTCGGGCTACAACTTCATGATCAAGGACATCAATGGTGTGGGCCACGAGGCACTGCTCGCCGCGCGTGATCAGGTGCTTGGCGAAATGCGCGCCAACAATCTGCTGACTGCCGTGCGCACGACCAATCTGGAAGACGCCAGCGAGCTGCGTGTGGATGTGGATGACCGCAAGGCCGCCGCGCTGGGACTGGCGTACAGCGACATCAACAGCGTGCTCTCCAGCGCCATGGGCGGTACCTATGTGAACGACTTCTTGAACAATGGTCGCGTCAAGCGTGTCTACATCATGGGCGATGCCCAGTACCGCATGCTGCCCACCGATATCGCCAAATGGACGGTGCGCAACAACAAGGGCGAGATGGTGCCTTTCGGAGCCTTCTCCAAAAGCTACTGGGCCTACGGCTCACCCCAGCTGCTGCGCTACAACGGCAGCCCGGCCTATGAGTTCGAAGGCCGTGCCGCAGCCGGCATCAGCTCGGGTACCGCCATGGAGACGGTGGAAGATATCTTGAAGAAGCTGCCCAACGGCATTGCCTACGAATGGACGGGCGCTTCTCTGCAGGAGCGCCAGTCCGGTGCGCAGGCGCCCATGCTGTATGCCATCTCGATTCTGTTCGTCTTCCTGTGCCTGGCTGCACTCTATGAAAGCTGGACGGTGCCGCTGTCGGTGATGCTGGCCGTGCCGCTGGGTGTGGTCGGCGCACTGCTGGCGACCTATACGCGTGGCTTGACCAACGATGTGTATTTCCAGGTCGGTCTGCTCACGACCGTGGGTCTTGCGGCAAAGAACGCGATCCTGATCGTGGAGTTTGCGGTGCAGCTGCAGGAGCGGGGCAAGAAGCTGTTCGATGCGACGGTGGAAGCCGTGCGCCTGCGTCTGCGACCCATCCTGATGACTTCTCTGGCCTTTGGTTTCGGCGTGATCCCGCTGGCCATCGGCACCGGCGCTGGCGCTGGTGGTCGCAATGCCATCGGCACGGCCGTGCTGGGCGGCATGGTGGCATCGACGGTGCTAGGGATCTTCCTCGTGCCGGTGTTCTTCCTGCTGGTTCGCAGCTGGTTCAAGAGCCGCTCGCGCAGCGATGAGGCGCCTGACGTCAACAAGGAGAGCGCAGCATGAGGCGCCCGAGCATGAAATTTTCGACCATGGCGGCCGCCGCAGTGACGGCCTTGCTGGCGGGCTGCAATCTGGCTCCGGCCTATAAAACGCCTGATCTGCCCGTGCCCGAGACTGTCTCCGGCAACGCCTTGCCGGCCCAGGCGAGCGAGGCGGCGCTGCAACAGGCCCAGGCGCTGCAATGGTTGCAGTCGCCGCAGCTGCGCGAGGTGGTGGCGCTGGCGCTGAGCAACAATCGCGATCTGCGTGTCGCGCTGGAAAACATCGAGAAGGCGCGCGCCCAGTACGGCATCACAAGAGCCGATCTGCTGCCTGGCATCACGGCCCAGGCGCAGAGCAATCGCACGCGCACCGCAGGGGATCTGACGACGGCCGGGCGTTCCAGCATCACCGAGCAATACACGGCCCAGCTGGGTTTTGCCAGCTATGAGCTGGACCTGTGGGGGCGCATCCGCAATCTGAGCGAAGCCTCGCTGCAGCAGTTTCTGCAAAGCCAGGACAACCGGCGCAATGTGCAGATCGGCCTGGTGGCCGATGTCGCCAATGCCTGGCTGACGCTGGCGGCCGATCAGGCGCGGCTGCAACTGGCCAAGGACACGCTGGACAGCCGCATCAAGGCTTTTGAGCTGACACGGCGCATGCATGAACTGGGCTCGACCTCCGGTTTGGTGCTGGCCCAGAACCAGACCACGGTCGATACGGCGCGCGGCGATGTGGCCAGCTATACCTCCCAGGTCGACAGAGATCGCAATGCCCTGCAACTGCTGGTGGGGGGCGCGGTGCCCGTGCAACTGCTGCCTACTGCGCAGACCCTGGCGGGCGCGGCAGACACGGCGGCTCTCAAGGTCGTGCCCGTACCCCTGCCATCATCGGTACTGCTCAAGCGTCCCGATGTGCAGGCCGCTGAGCGCAATCTGCAGGCCATGAACGCGAATATCGGCGCAGCCAGAGCGGCGCTGTTTCCCAGCATCACGCTCACTGGCAGTGTCGGTACCGGCAGCAACGAGCTGGACCGTTTGTTCGGCAACAACAACAGCACCTGGAGTTTCATCCCTCTGGTCAAGCTGCCGATTTTTGATGGCGGCCGCAACCGAGCCAATGTGCAAGTAGCCGAAAGCAATCAGCGCATTGCACTGAGTCAGTACGAGAAGTCCGTGCAGACAGCCTTCAAGGAGGTGGCGGATGTGCTGGCCGACCGAGCCCAGTGGGGTGAGCGGCTGGCCGCCCAGACCAGCATGGTGGCCAATACGCAAAAAGCCTTCGATTTGTCGAACGCTCGCTTCAAGGCCGGCGTGGACAACTATCTGACGGTGCTGGATGCGCAGCGCAGCCTCTATACCGCGCAGCAGACCCTGATAGGCCTGCGCCTGTCTGAGCAGCTCAACCGCGTGACCTTGTGGAAGGCTCTGGGTGGAGAAGAGGCCACACAGCAGGGTTGATGGGCGAACTCGCTCAATGAACAAAGCCGCAGCCTGAAAGACTGCGGCTTTGTTTTTTGATAGCTACCAGCGCTTTACCAGTAAGCGATTGGGCCGGATTTCATTGAAATTTCGGCACGCTAACACTCAAGGCATCTTGAACAGCAGAGCTACCTGAAGCCGGAACAGAGTTTCGGCATTCATGGGTACTTCGGGATGAATGACAGTGTTGTTCATCATGGCCAGCCACAGCGGCGCAAGCAGCAATTCGGGGTGCTCCACCAGCTCCGGCGCCTTGAGCTCTCCACGTTTGGCTGCCAGCTGCGCGAGCCGGGTGAAATGCTCGAGCAAGGCATCGTGCACGTAACGACGATACATCTGCGCCAGCAGTGGAAATTCCAGGCCTTCGGCGACGACCAGCCTGGCCGTTGCGGAGCGGCCGCTGCTGTCTATGACTTCCGCCGCGGCACCCACCGTGCGCAGCAGATACTCACCCACGGATTCATGCTCGTGCATGGGGCTGGATTGCAAGGCCACGGCGGCCGAGGCGATATGTGTCTGGATCACGGCCTCGAACAGGGCTTCCTTGCTGTCGAAATAGCGAAACAGCGTGACCTTGGACAGTCCTGCGCGCTGTGCAACCGAAGCCGTGGTGCCACGCGCATAGCCGTGTTCCAGAAATTCTGCAAACGCAGCCGCCACGATGGAGCGGCGTGTGGCCTGGGTCTTTTGCGGACTGGGGCCGCGTGGCGTGCGCTTGGGGCGTTCGGTGTCTGGTTCAATCATGGACGCAAGAGCTGGTGAAGTCGCAGACTATGCCTGCTTGGGAGCGCGCATCGGGGAAAAGCATGCGCGAGCAATGATGGCACATTTATACAAGCCGATTCGAAGGCTCCATTTTTGCCTTTGTATGGAGCCTGTCCTGCCCGGAATGATGCGGGCAAACCCTTGTTTTTCTAAAAAATGCCCAAGGCCAGTCCCGTGGCCAGTGATTGCCCCAATTCTTCGCAGCGCTGCAGATCGGCGGCCGGTATCTGTTTGGGGGCGAGTATGGCTTCCGGCGTCTGGGCATGGGTGCAGATGATGAGCGGCTCTGCCACGGCCTTCAGGCGCCAGCCGGTGGCAATGCGTTCCATCTGCCTTGCTGCGTTATGACCGTCGCTGCCGGCGCAGACCAAACTGGCATAGGGGCGGCCCTGTATCCGGTCGAGCACGCCGTAATAGCTTCGATCGAAGAAGTCCTTCATCAGACCGCTGATGGCGGCCAGATTCTCCGGCGTGGCAAACAGATAGCCCTGAGCTTGCAGCAGGTCTTGCGGGCCGGCCTGGGAGGCATGCAGCACGCGGACCTCGACGGATTCCTCCTGCCGGGCGCCGGTGCTGGCCGCTTCAACCATCTGGAGTGTGCCGCCAGTCAGTGAGTGGTAGACGATCAGCAGGGTCGTGCGTTGTGACATGGTTGCTTTATTGCCGGTGGACAAACCGCAGGCGCTTGCAGGCGGGAATAACCGGGTAGAGCGCTGTGGTTCTGCTTGATTGTTGCTAAAAAGATACGGGTTGTCGTGGTTTGTGATGCGGCCTGAATGGGACTAAGCTCCGACAAATATTGACATTTGTCAATTTTGCGACCTGGGGTTGCTCTTGATTTTGCAGCGCTTTGTATTGGATATACAAGCTTATGCCTATGATTTGATCTAAATCTAGACGCAATCATGCCAAGGCTTTCAGGGTAATCACTTGGTGTGAATGTTCTTTGGATGTAGGTTTGCTCCTACAAACTATGTCGCTCCTCATCTTGGCTCATGGTGCTGCAGCCTTTGCTGCAAGGCGCCACTGCCGGCTGGAGCCACCTCGCAACTCAGGAATCTTGTGTTTTTTGCATGTCGCAATTCGCAACTCAGCCAGTGATGAAAATGCGTAAACCCTGGTTGGCGCTGCTGGCATTGGGTTTTGGAATTTCCTGTGGCAGTTTGGGGGGCTGGATGCTCCATCAACGCCAGGAGTCGCGCATGCAACAGCGCTTGCAGCTCAGTGCCGATATGGCGACGCGAGCTTTGGAGCAACGCCTGGGCAGCTATGACCGTCTGCTCGTCAAGCTCGCCGAGCAAATGGCCGGCAATGCGGATGCGGGCCAGCAGGTGTTTGCCCAGCATGCCCATGCGCTGCTCAGTCAGGATAGTCTGGTGGGGCTGCAGGCCCTGAGTCTGACCCGTGCAGTGACTGCGGAGCAGCACACCGATCTTGCGCGTGATTCACAGGCCTTCGAGGTTTCCTACGTCTGGCCGTTGATAGGCAACGAGGCGCTGGCGGGAAGCAACGCGCGTCAGCCGGCGGCGGCATTTCATTCCTTGATGCAGGCGTGGAACTCTCGCCAGATGTCGATGTCGGCTCCATTTCGCTTTCTGCAACTGCCCGATAGCCCCAAGGGCGTGGTGTTGCGGGCTCCGCTGTGGGCTGCAGAAGAGGGGGGCGGCGCCGCCGCGATCGGGAAATCTTCCGGAAAGCCGCTCGGGACGCTCAATGCCCGGATCCGTCTGGGCGAATTTGCAAGGGGGCTGGTTCCGGCCAACCTCTACCCTCAGGTCGCCTTCAAGCTGGTGGATCTCAGCCCAGCCGACCCATCGCCAAAGGCTGGTGGGGAGCACATGAGACTGACCATGCCGCTGTCGATGCTTGCTGGCGGTGCGGAGATCTTGTTCACTGGCTCACTGTGGGCGGAGGCGGAAACCCATCCTGAATTTGCCTTGATCAAGCCGCTGGAGCGGCAGATACAGGTGTATGACCGCATCTGGTCGCTGCAGTTCAAGCCTGCGCTCAGCACTCAGAGAAGGTTTGAGAGGTATCTGCCCTGGCTGGTATTGGGCCTGGGTCTGCTGGCGGGGCTGGTGCTGGCTGCCTGGGTCTCGGGCTGGTGGCAAAGCCGCTGGAGCTGGAGCCGGCGCCTCAAGTTCAGTGCGCAGGCAAGGCAGGAGAGTGATGCACGCTTTCATGCCATGTGCGAGCAGGCGGCCATGGGCGTGCTCGAGCTTGATATCGCCACGCGCAGCGTACTCAAGGTCAACCAGCATTTCTGTCAGTTGCTGGGCTATGAGGCCCAGGAAATTCACAGACGCAGCGTGCTGGAGCTGGTCATGCCCGAAGACCAGGCGCACTGTGCGCAACTGCTTGAAGGACTGGACCTGCAGCAGTTCCAGCACAACGCGGGCGAATTCTGTCTGCGTTCCAAGGAGGGCGCGCCAGTCTGGGTCGAACTCAATGCGTTTCTGACCGGACGTCATGAATCACGGCGCCTGCAGGTGCTGGTGCAGGACATCAGCGGGCGCAAGCGCCTCGAGCAGATGGAGCGGCTGGGTCATCAGCAGTTGCGCAATCTCATGCAAAGACTTCCGGTGGGTCTGGTCATGGAGGATCTGGATGGGCGCCTGGTCTACTGGAACGAAGAGTTTCTGCGTCTGGCCGGCCATGGGGGCAAGCCCGGCGTATCAACCCAGCAGTGGTGGGAGCGCATGTTCCCCGATGCCGCTGAGCGCGAGCGCGTCATCCAGCGCTGGGAAGTCGCCAAGGCTCAGGCCCGCCGGACATTGCAGCTGCGCCAATCCGAGCGTGTCGACGATGTGCAGGCCCAGTGGGACGAGCTCGCCACCGAGGCGTCGGCTTGCACGGTGTCTGCGCAGACATTGATGCTCAGTGGGGTAGATGGTCTGCGCCGCCCGGTCGCGGTCAGTGCCGTGTTGCAAGCCGAAGGGTGCTTGATGGTGCTGCAGGATCAGAGCCAGCGCATGGCGGCAGAGCAGGAGGTCCGCCGTCTGGCCTTCTACGACGCCTTGACTGGCCTGCCCAACCGGCGCCTGCTGGCTGATCGGCTGCAACAGGCTCTGGCCGTGGCGCAACGCAAGGCCCATTTTGGTGGTGTGGTGCTGCTGGATATCGACAACTTCAAAGCCTTCAACGAGACCTATGGCCTGGATCAGGGCGATTTGCTGCTGCAGTCGATGAGTCAGCGCATCCGTGGTCTGCTTCCTTCAGGGGCCACGATTGCTCGTCAGGGCGGCGATGATTTTGTGCTGCTGATCGAGGACCTTGGCAGCGATTCCGTGGCGGCTGCCGCCAGGCTGGAGCAGCAGGCCGACCAGTGGCTGAGCCGCTTGCGTGAGCCCATAGAGATCGGCGGCATTCCGCGCTCCATCACCGTCAGCATGGGCCTGAGCCTGTTTGGCGAGCCAGAACTGACGGGTGAAGAAGTGCAGCGCCGCGCTGAAATGGCCATGTACCAGGCCAAGAGCCAGGGGCGCAATGTCAGTTGCTTCTTCGACCCCCAGCTGCAATCGGCGCTGCAGGAGCGCCGTACGCTTGAGCAGGACATGCGTGCCGGTCTGCAGGCCGGTGAATTCGAGCTGTTCTATCAACCCCAGGTGGAGATGGGCAAGGTGATTGGCGCCGAAGGTCTGCTGCGCTGGAAGCATCCTGAAAAAGGCTTTGTCCCTCCTGCGCATTTCATTCCGCTGGCCGAGGAAACAGGCGTCATCCTCCCCCTGGGCGACTGGGTGCTGCAGGCCGCCTGCCAGCAACTGGCGAAATGGGCCAAGCACCCCCGTTATGCGCAACTGGTGCTCTCGGTCAACGTCAGTCCCAAGCAGTTCCATCAGAGCGGATTTGTCGAACAGGTGCTCAAGGCGCTGGCCGAGCATGGGGCCGATGCGCGTCGGCTCAAGCTGGAGCTGACCGAAGGCATGCTGGTCTCCGACGTGGACGACACCATCGCCAAGATGATGCGTTTGAAGTCCTACGGCATCGGATTTTCGCTGGACGACTTTGGTACCGGCTATTCCTCGCTGTCCTATCTGAAACGGCTGCCGCTGGACCAGCTCAAGATCGACCGCAGTTTTGTGCGTGACGTGCTGACCGATCCCAATGACGCGGCCATTGCCCGCACCATTGTGGCTCTGGCCAAGAGCCTGAGTCTGCATGTGATCGCCGAAGGCGTGGAGACCCAGGCGCAGTGCCGTTTTCTTGAAGGCATACGCTGCTATGCGTGGCAGGGCTATCTGATGAGTCCGCCCGTGCCCGTCAGCGAGTTCGAGAGCCTGGTCACCAATGGCAATGTGCCGGGATCTCCGACGCCAGCTCTCAGTCCGGTGTCCATGCGCTGAGGCAGTCCATGCTCTCTACAATGCATGCATTCGCTGTGTGAGAGATTGAATTGCCTGAGATCAAGACCCTGTTGCTGTTTGTCCTGACCGCCGTGGCGGAGATTGTGGGCTGCTACCTGCCCTGGCTCTGGCTCAAGCAGGGCGGCAGCGCCTGGCTGTTGCTGCCCTCCGCGGTCAGCCTGGCCTTGTTTGTCTGGCTGCTGACTTTGCATCCCTCGGCCTCGGGTCGTGTCTACGCGGCCTACGGCGGCATCTACATCAGCGTGGCGCTTCTGTGGCTGTGGCTGGTGGATGGCATCAAACCCAGCGCCTGGGATATGGCAGGGGTGGCCGTCTGTCTGCTGGGGGCGGGTCTGATTGCTTTTCAGCCGCGCACGTGAGGCATCGGCAGCTCTCTTATTCGATCCAAATCTGCCCCAATCACTTGCCGATCCTGCGCAGGCCGCTATGGTTTGCGTGTATGCAGCAATCTTGGCTGACGAGGGGGCAGGCCGCGTTATGATTCCCGTCTGTTGACGGTTGCGAGCAAGAACAGGGCTTTTTCAAGTTTTGCGTTTGTGCAACCGCTTTTGCCGTTTTTCTTTCCCAATCACAAGCCTTTGCTGGCCAGCCTCTAGACCGACACCGACACCGTGCGCCTGAATTCCATCAAGCTCTCCGGCTTCAAATCCTTTGCCGAGCCCACCAATTTCATTCTGCCGGGGCAGATGGTCGGCGTGGTGGGGCCCAACGGTTGCGGCAAGTCCAACATCATGGATGCGGTGCGCTGGGTGCTGGGGGAGAGCAAGGCCAGCGAGCTGCGTGGCGAGTCCATGCAGGACGTGATCTTCAACGGCACCACGCATCGCAAGCCGTCCAGCCGTGCCAGTGTGGAGCTGACCTTCGACAACAGCGACCACCGCGCGGGCGGTCAGTGGGGGCAGTTTGGCGAAATCGCCGTCAAGCGCGTGCTCACGCGCGAGGGCAACAGCAGCTACTTCATCAACAACCAGCCCGTGCGTCGTCGCGACGTTCAGGACGTGTTTCTGGGAACGGGTCTGGGACCGCGTGCCTACGCCATCATCGGTCAGGGCACGATCAGCCGCATCATCGAGTCGCGCCCCGAAGAGCTGCGCCTGTTCCTCGAAGAAGCGGCCGGGGTTTCCAAGTACAAGGAGCGTCGTCGTGAGACGGAAAACCGCCTCTCGGCCACGACCGAGAACCTCACCCGTGTGGAAGACATTCTGCGCGAGCTCAATGCCAATCTGGACAAGCTGGAAAAGCAGGCCGAAGTTGCGGCCAAGTACAACGGCCTGAACGCCCAGGTCACGCTCAAGCAGCACCAACTGTGGTTCATGAAGCGGGCCGATGCCGAGGCCGAGCAGGACCGCGTGCGTGTCGAAGGCCTCAAGGTCGTCAACGAGCTCGAAGAGCGCATGGCCGATATCCGCAACAACGAGAGCGGACTCGAGACCCTGCGCCAGTCGCACTACGACGCCAGCGATCAGGTCAATCAGGCGCAGAGCAAGCTCTACGAAGCCACGGCCGAGGTCGGCAAGCTGGAGGCCGAAATCCGCTATGTGGTCGAAGGCCGCCAGCGCGTGCAACTGCGTCTGCAGCAACTGGCCGAGCAACTGCTGCTGTGGAGCAGCCGCAGCGAAGAGGCCCAGGGCGAGATCGAGAACATCGAGGGTGCGGGCATGGATGCCGAAGAGCAGGCCGAGATGCTGGCTGCCCAGCTCGAGGAGCAAAGCACCCGCCTGCCCGATCTGGAAGATTCTCTGCATAAGGCGCAGAAAGCCGATGCAGACCAGCGCAACTCGGTGGTGCAGGTGCAGCAGCAGATTCAGGTGCTGGCCGCCGAGCAGCGCAGTCTCGATGAGCAGCGCCGTCAGTTTGAAACCCGCTACGAACGTTTGCGGGCCGACCGCAATGCACTGGAAACGCCGGACGAAGCGCGCCTGAACAATTTGCAGGCGCAGCTGGCCGAGGCGCAGGAGCTGGCCGAGATGGCCGATGCCGTCCTCAATGAGTTGCAGGACAGCGTGCCGCAACTCGATGAGGATAGGCGCGCACGCCAGCAGGCCGTGAATGCCGAAAACAGTCGTCACGCCGATCTGTCGGCGCGGCTGGATGCGCTCAAGGCCTTGCAGGAAAAGGTCAAGACCGATGGCAAGCTTCAGCCCTGGCTGGCCAAGCATGGGTTGGACGGCATGCAAGGCCTGTGGAGCCGCATAGCCATCGAGTCGGGCTGGGAAAATGCGCTGGAAGCCGCACTGCGCGAACGTCTGGGTGCGCTGGAAGTCGGTCGCCTCGACATGGTGCGCGGTTTTCTGGGCTCCGGGGGGCTGGACGCTCCGCCGGCCCGGCTGGCCTTTTTCAGCCAGGCTCAGGCAGCGGGCGCACCTGTGGCTGCGCGCTTTGCGCGTCTCAGCGATCTGCTCAAGATCAATGATGCCGGCCTGCGCGCCGTGCTGGTGGACTGGCTGACGGGCTGCTATACCGCGCCCACGCTCGACGAGGCCCTGGCCAAGCGTGCCGATCTGCAGGCTGGCGAGACCATTTATGTGCCCACCGGCCATGCGGTGACCGCGCACAGCGTGACCTTTTATGCGCAGGACTCCGAACAATCGGGGCTGCTGGCGCGGGCGCAGGAAATCGAGCACCTGGAAAAGGAAGTCCGCGCCCAGGCGCTGATCGCCGATGAATCGCGTTCGGCCTTGGTGCGCGCCGAAAGCGCTTATGCCGATGCCTCGCAGCGTCTGGTGTCCGCACGCCGCGAAGCGAGCGAGTCGCAAAGCCGTGCCCATGAGCTGCAGGTCGAGACCTTGCGCCTGTCTCAACTGGCCGAGCAGGCGCGCGCACGCAATGCGCAAATTTCGGCGGATCTGTCCGAAGTCGAAACCCAGCTCTCCGATATCGAAGAGCGCAAGGTCGCCGCCGAGGCCCGCTTTGAAGAGCTGGACATGCAGTTGGCCGACAGCCAGGAGCGCCATGCCCAGCTGGGGGATCGCGTGCTGGAGGCCGAGCGCCGCCTGAACGAATCGCGCGAGCAGTTGCGCAGTCTGGAGCGTCAGGCCCAGGAGGCGACCTTCTCGCAGCGCACGCTGCACGCGCGTCGCGCCGAGCTGTCGCGCACCATCGAAACCGCCAGCCAGCAGGCCAAGTCCCTGGCCGAGGAGCAGCAACGCGCTCAGGACGAACTGGCAAGACTGTCTGATGCCGCAGCGCAGGGCGGCCTGCAGGATGCGCTGGATCTGAAGATGCAGCGCGAAAAAGACGTCGCCGAGCGCCGCAGCGAATATGAGGATCTGACCAACAAGCTGCGTGCCAGCGACGAGCGCCGCCAGAGCCTGGAAAAGGCACTGGACCCGCTGCGTCAGCGCATCACCGAATTCCAGCTCAAGGAGCAGGCCGCGCGCCTGGGTCTGGAGCAGTACAGCAATCTGCTGACCGAAGCCGAGGCCGATCTGGCTGCTGTGGCTCAGTCGATTGCCGAAGGCAATGTGCGCATGCACGGCCTGCAAGGTGAAATCGACCGCCTGCACCGCGAAATCCAGGCCCTGGGGGCCGTGAATCTGGCCGCGCTGGATGAGTTGACCCTGGCGCGTGAGCGCAAGACCTTCCTCGATGCGCAGATGGATGATCTGACCAAGGCCATGAACACCTTGGAAGAAGCCATTCGCAAGATCGATGCCGAGACGCGGGATTTGCTGACCGGCACCTTCGACATCGTCAATCGCCATTTTGGCCGCATGTTTCCCGAGCTGTTCGGTGGCGGTCAGGCCAAGCTGGTGATCACCGGCGACGAGATTCTCGACGCCGGGGTGCAGGTGATTGCCCAGCCGCCCGGCAAGAAGAACCAGACCATTCACCTGCTCTCGGGCGGCGAGAAGGCGCTGACCGCGATTGCGCTGGTGTTTGCCATCTTCCAGCTCAATCCAGCGCCATTCTGTCTGCTGGACGAGGTGGATGCGCCGCTGGACGACGCCAATACCGAACGTTATGCCAAGCTGGTTTACAGCATGAGCAAGGGAACCCAGTTCCTGTTCATCAGTCACAACAAGATCGCCATGGAGATGGCCGAGCAGCTGATTGGTGTGACCATGCAGGAACAGGGCGTTTCACGAATTGTTGCGGTGGACATGGAGTCCGCCCTCTCCATGGCTGAGCTATCCTGAGCCCGGTCATCCCCTATTGAAGAACCGTTTTCTCACATGAGTAACTTGCAAATCAGTCTGGCCGTCCTGGGTGTGGTGCTGTTGGCGCTGATCGTTGCCTACAACTCCTGGACTGCGCGTCGCAATGCGCCCAAGCGGGCCGAGCCTGAGGAAGAAAGCACAGATCCTCAGCGCCTCGAGCCCGGAATGAACACCGTCGGTCATGGTGCGGACCTGACCAAATACCAGCATGAGCCCGTGCTGGGGGATTTCGGCAAGGCCATTCCCGGTACCGAGCCCCTGCAGATGCCCGAATCCGCAGGTCGCTTTGCCGAAGCCGATGCCGAGCTGGCCCGCCTGGTGGCGCGCGAAGCCCATGAGGAAGCGCAGCGTCAGGAAGCTCTGGCGGCCGCCCAGCACAAAGCCGAGACGACCGAGGCTGCGCATGCTGTGCAAGAGGTGAACGCTCAGGGCACGGATGCAGCCATTGCTGCAGTGACCGAGCAGGCCGCGCAGGCTGTGGAGCCCGTGCTGACGGACGCTCCTCTGGCCGCCTCGATTCCTCCCGCTCCGTCAGTGGAGCGACGCGGCCATCTGGATGCGCTGATCGATGCGATTGCTCCGATCACTGTGGCCCAGATTGTTCCTGGTGAAGTGGCCTTGCAGGCCCAGCCCAGTACCCGCCGTGCCGGTAACAAGCCCTTTGCCATTGAAGGCATGAACCAGGACAGCAAGCAGTGGGAGCCGTTGCAGACCGGCCAGCGCTATCTGGGCTTTCAGGCCGGTGTCCAGCTGGCCAACCGTACCGGTGCACTCAACGAGATCGAGTTTTCGGAGTTCGTCACCAAGGTGCAGCGCTTCGCCGATGCGCTGGGCGCCATGGCCGACGTGCCCAATATGCTCAACGAGGTCTCGCGTGCACGCGAGCTCGATCAGTTCGCCAGCGAGCACGATGCGCAGCTGAGCTTTATGCTGCGTGCGCGTCAGGCGTCCTGGAGTGCTGGTTATGTCCAGCAAAATGCCCAGCGCCTGGGCTTTGTCATCACGCCCATGCCGGGCCGCATGGTGCTTGCCTCGCCCATCCAGGGCCTGCCTCCGGTGCTGGTGCTGAACTACGACCCCCAGGCCGCCATGGGCGATGATCTGGATCAGTCCGTCGTGCGCGAATTCCTGCTCAGCCTGGATGTGGCCCAGGTGCCGCGTGGACAGCAGCCGTTTGCGCGTCTGCGTCAGGTGGCGGAGCAACTGTGCCAGACCATGGACGGCGTGCTTTGCGATCAGAACGGCTATCTGCTGCCGGTCTCGGCGCTGGACCCGATTCAGCATGACCTGGAGCTGCTCTACGACAAGCTCGACAGCGCAGAGCTGTCGGCCGGCTCGCTTCTTGCCAGAAGGCTTTTCAGCTAAAACAAACAGGCCAACAATGTTGGCCTTTTTTATCCCGGACTTTGAATTTCCAGCGGGCAGAGCATGACCGAGAATTTAGATCTTTTTTCCGCTGAACCCCAGGGCCAGAAGCCATCGACAGCTATCAATGCAGGCGTGCCCGAAAGCGTGACGAGCAAGGTGGCGGCATTGCGCGCCCAACTCCATCAATGGGCACATGAGTACTATGTGCTCGATACGCCCACGGTTCCCGACGGGGAATATGACCGCGTCTATCAGCAACTCGAAGCACTGGAGGGGGCTTACCCCGCACTTGTTACGCCGGACTCTCCCACGCAGCGCGTGATCGGTGCGGTGCTGGACGGTTTGACTCCGGTTCGCCATGCCGTGCCCATGCTGAGCATCCAGACAGAGACCGATAACGAGGCCACGGGTGCCATTGCCTTCGACCAGCGTGTGCGCAAGGAGCTGGGGCTGGATGAGTCCGCTGCAGCCATCGAATATGTGGCCGAGCCCAAGTTCGATGGCCTGGCCATGAATCTGCGTTATGAAAACGGTCGCCTGGTACAGGCCACCACGCGCGGCGATGGCGAGGTGGGGGAAGACGTCACGCACAATATCCGTACCATTCGCCAGATTCCCCTGACCCTGTCCGCAGGCCGCGATGTACCCCCCGTGGTGGAGGTGCGCGGCGAGGTGCATATGGCCAAGGCCGATCTGGACAAGCTCAACGCGCGCCAGCAGGCCGCAGGTGCCAAGACCTTTGCCAATCCGCGCAATGCGGCGGCCGGATCGGTCCGTCAGCTCGACTCGAATATCGCGGCCCAGCGTCCGCTGTCGTTCTTCGCCTATGGTCTGGGCGAGATCACGCCGCCGGAGCAGGGCGGGCCGGACTTCGGCACGCACTACGCCATGCTGCAGACTTTGAAGTCCTGGGGCTTTCCGGTTGCACCGCAAGTCAGTATTGCGCTGGGCGCTTCTGAACTGGTAGCGTTTCACGAACGCATCGGTGCCGAGCGCGCCAATCTGCCCTATGAAATCGACGGCGTGGTCTACAAGGTCAACAGCCTGGCACTGCAGCGTCAGCTGGGCTTCAAGTCGCGCGAGCCGCGCTGGGCCGTGGCGCACAAATACCCGGCGCAGGAGATGCCTACGCTCATGGAAGCCATCGATGTGCAGGTGGGGCGCACGGGCAAGCTGACGCCCGTGGCCCGCCTGGCTCCTGTGCAGGTGGGCGGTGTGGTGGTGACCAATGCCACGCTGTCCAATCTGTTCGACATCCGCAAGAAGGGTGTGCGCGTGGGCGATCAGGTCATAGTGCGCCGTGCGGGCGACGTGATCCCCGAGGTGGTGGGACGGGTGCCGGGCGAGCGGCCTGCTTATGTGCCCAACTTCCGCATGCCCAAGACCTGTCCCATCTGCGGCAGCGAGGTGGTGCGTGAAAAAGGCGAGGCCAACCACCGCTGCACGGGCGGCCTGTTCTGTGGCGCACAGCGCAAGGAAGCAATCTTGCACTTTGCTCACCGCCGAGCCATGGACATCGAAGGTCTGGGCGACAAGCTGGTCGATCAGCTCGTGGATGCCCAGGTGGTGCGCGTGCTGCCTGACCTTTACAGGCTGGGCCTGAGCTCGCTGGCAGCGCTGGATCGCATGGCCGAGAAATCGGCCCAGAACGTGCTGGCAGCCCTGGAAAAATCCAAGAGCACCACGCTGCAGCGCTTTCTGTTTGGCTTGGGCATTCGCAATGTGGGCGAATCCACGGCCAGGGATCTGGCCAAGCATTTCGGCAAGCTCGATGCCATCATGGATGCCAGCGTGGAGGAGTTGCTGCAAGTCAAGGATGTCGGGCCCGTGGTGGCCGACAGCATTCACACCTTTTTTGCCCAGCCCCATAACCGCGAGGTGGTGGAGCAGCTGCGCGCCTGCGGTGTGCATTGGGAGGAAGGCGAGCCAGCCGAGAAGGCGCCTCAGATTCTGGCCGGCCTGACCGTGGTGCTGACCGGCACCTTGCCCACGCTGGGCCGCGACGCCGCCAAGGATATGCTGGAGGCGGCGGGTGCCAAGGTCTCGGGTTCGGTCAGCAAAAAGACCAGCTATGTGGTCGCAGGGGCCGAGGCGGGCAGCAAGCTGGCCAAGGCCGAGGAGCTGGGCGTGCCCGTGCTGGACGAAGCAGGCATGCTGGCACTGCTAAGGGGCGAGCAGCCCGGTTGAGCCGACTGTAGAAGCAGCAAGGGGGCTACATGAACAAATTGCGACGCAAACCCGTGGTGGGCCTGGCCCTGGGCAGTGGCTCTGCAAGAGGCTGGGCGCATTTTGGCGTGCTGCGCGCGCTGCGCGAGGCCGGTGTCAGCCCCGACATCATCTGCGGCACCTCCATTGGCTCATTGGTCGGTGCAACCTATGCCGCCGGCGAAATGGATGCCTTCGAGAGCTGGGTGCTGGGCCTGGGCAAGCGCAAGGTCTTCGGCTTCATGGACTTCAATCTGGGCGGTGGATTGCTCAAGGGCGAGAAGATCATCGAGTTCTGGCGCGAGAATTTCGTCCAGGAAACCGTGGAGCAACTGGGCACGCCGTTCGGCTGCGTGGCCACCGACCTGCAGACAGGTGCCGAGGTCTGGCTGCGCAAGGGCTCGATTGCCGAAGCCGTGCGCGCGTCCATCGCCTTGCCCGGCCTGTTCACTCCGGTGATGCGAGAGGGGCGGCTGCTGGTCGATGGCGGTCTGGTCAACCCGGTGCCGGTGTCGCTGGCGCGCGCCATGGGTGCGGACATCGTCATCGCTGTCGATTTGAATGCCGACATCATGCGCAGGCATATGAAGCCCGTTGACATGAGCGAGAGCGAGATCAACCTGCATTCCCGCGAGCTCAGGGTCTCGCAGCTGCATCTGGATGAGGAAGAGCCTCCGGTGCCGCTGGGCCAGATTCCTGAAGCGCTGGCGGCGAATGGCTCACCGCTCGGTTGGGCGGGCGCATGGATGCGCAGCATGACGAGCGTGAAGACATTGTCCTCATCCGTCATGCGCAGGGGGCGCAAGGGGGAGGGAGATGCCGAGGACGGTGCTTCTGTGCCTGTGCCCTCGCTGGTCAATGTGGTCATGGCCAGTGTCAACATCATGCAGATGCGCATCACCCGCAGCCGCATGGCGGGTGACCCGGCCGAGGTGCTGATTGCTCCGCGCCTCTCGCATGTCGGGCTGATGGACTTCTACCGGGGGCGCGAGTCCATCGATGAAGGCTATGCCGCAACCCAGCTGGCGTTGCCTGCGCTCAAGGACTGGGGTCTTTAGGCCGGGGGCGCGCGGCTCTGGAGTGCCGAGGACGCAGCCTGCTCAGCTGCGGATATAGGTCCAGCCACCTTGCTGCATGCGGGCGATGGCTTCGACGGCGCCCATGGGCAGCACCTGAATATTGTCCGGTGCGCTGATGCCGGCGTTCCTGAGCGTGTTGGGGCACAGCAGCACATGTGCCAGAGCAGGACCCATGTCGTCCGGCTGGTCCAGCACGGCTTGCACGGCCTGGGCATTGACGACAATCCAGACCTCCAACTCGGGGTTGGCGGCTTTCAGGTTCTTGAAGTTGCCGCGTGCGCGGATCAGTGCTTGCGTGCTGGGTGCGTGCAGCACGATGCGGGTGCTGGGGCGCAGGGCGGGCAGCAGGGTGTTCCAGTCAGGTCGGCTCATGGTGTTGGGGCAGATTTGCTAGCGCGATGATAGCCGCTTGCAAATTCTGTGCAGGGGCTATGCGGTGACTTGAATCCTAATGTGCTGGCGACTTGGCGGGAGCTTTGTCCATCAACTCGTCCAGCAGCCCGGGCGGCATGCCGGTGCGGATCTGCACCAGCCCCTGGGCATTCTTCCAGATCGTCGCGGGTGTGGCACGCAGGCCTGCATTGCTCATCAGCGCGGCGTTGTTGGCTAGTGCATCGCGGGCCGACAGGGGGATGCGCTGCAGCGGTGCAATACCCAGGACATCGGGATTCTTGCCATGAGCGTCGGCATAGGCCATGGCATGGCTGGCAAGAGCCTGCTCGGGTGCCTTGGAGGCCAGAATGGCGGCGGCCTTGCCTTCGCTGCTGGGGCGCAGCATGCCCACCAGAATATGGCGCAACTGCAACTGGCCAGCTTGCACCAGTGGCCTGGCATCGCGCCAGAGCTGGTTGCAATAAGGGCAGTTGGGATCGGTGAACACATAGGCGATGCGGGCGGCATCGGGCTTGCCGTCGCCAATCCAGTGTGTACGCTCCAGATCGGTCCAGAACTCCTGGCCCATGGGCTTTTGCACGGCGTTGTGCAAGGCTTTGGCGTTGACATCCTTGCCCTGGGCATCGATGACGGTGCCAATCACCCAGTGCTTGCCGTCAGGCATGCGGTAGATGGGGATGGGCTGCTGGTCGCGGTAGGCGGCCCAGGCCTTGAGGCCGCCGGAGCTTTGCATGGGGCCCACGATCTGCAGGCCTTGCTCGGCGAGAAACTGCGCTGAGGGCAGGTCGCTGCTTGCCGCACCGCTTGCTGCAGCGCCACTGGCGGCAATCACGTCGCGGGTATAGGCCACGGCCACCACGGTGGCTGCGGCTGCAGCGAAGATGGGGAGAATCAGCGCCATCAATTGGCGTGACAGGGGCTGTAAACGTGGCACGATAAACCTTTGTCCATCTTGAGTCATGGGGCCTGTGTTGGAGGCGCAATGATGCGCAACTGCTCGCTCAGGCTTGCGCGGGAGAGCTCCCCCGTACGCGTGGACCGCAGGCGTCCGTTCGCGTCATAGAAATAGGTGGATGGCAGGGCGCGCTGCTGCCAGTGCTGACCGGCGAGCTGCTCTGGGTCCAGGAGCACCTGGGCTGGGGGTAGAGGCATGGACTGCAAATAGCGCAGCACTGCAGCGGCGTCTTCACCCTGGTTGATCCAGATGAAACGCACACCTGGATGGTCTTTTTGCGCTTGGGCCAGTACCGGCATCTCGCGCTTGCAGGGCGGGCACCAACTGGCCCAGAGGTTGATGACCAGCGATTGACCGCCGTAGCTGCGCAGATCCGTGGGCTGAGCGGCAGCGCTGACCAGCGTCAGAGAGGGGAGTGAAGACTCTGAAGGCTCAACCCAATTTCGCAATGTGTAAGCTGCCATCAGGATGAACGCACCCACACCCAGGGACTGCAGCACGCCACGTTTCAGGAGTGCATGGCTGCGGCAGCTCCAGGCTGCCCAGAGAACCGCCACCAGCAGTCCGGCCCAAAGGTTCCAGCCACCGTCGCGAATATCCAGAATCTGCAGCACGCTGGAGGGAGATGCGCTCACGGGCGCCCAGTACTCGGGCCACCATTGCACGACGTAGGCCGTGCGCGCCGCCACCAGTCCGGCAAGCGTGGCCTGAAGCAGCACAGTCTCTACAGGCTGATTGCTTTGCCGCTGCCTGAGCCGCGCCCACCACTGGCTGGCAAACAATGCCAGAAATGCGGCAAGAGCCATGGTGGGCAGAGCGAGAGGGCCTATCCGCACACTGGCGGGCAAGGCCAGTGCCTGCAACAAGCCGGGTTGAGCTGCTTCGGTATTGCCTTCGTCAAGGGCTGGAGTCGGGGCATCCGCATTCCCGTCCATGCCTGCTTGAGCGGCGCTGATGCTCTGCTGCTGTACCGGGTAGCAGATGCCTATCTCGGCACAGCCCTGCCATTGCAGCTCCAGCGGCCATTGCGCCGGCCGTTCAGGCAGCGCGGCCTGAATGCGCAACTCCCGGTGAAAGACCTGCACACGGCCAAAGAAGGCATCGCTCAGGGTCCGACCTTCAGGAATCTGCAGCGGTATTGGCTGACCCTGAGCATCGAGCAGGCGCAACTGGTCGCGGTAGAGATAGTGACCAGGAGCAATATTCCAGCGCAGCTCCAGCAGGCGGCGGCCATCAGCCTCTGTTTGGATGGCGCTTTGCTCGGTGTGGACCAGCTCGAAAGCCTGTTCAGCAGTCAGGACTTTGGGTTGCGCAGCGGGCTTGTCGGCACTCAGGCCGGACAGGGTCAGCGGCTGTGCCCAGGCAGTCATTCCCGTCAGCAGGACTGAAAGCAGAACGAAGGCTGCGGCAGAGCGAAGAGACATGAATGGTGGTGGCTGAGTGTCTTGGATGAGGCAGCCCCGCATCTTGGGCGCAAGGGATTAAGCAGGGGTTAACGCTGCGAAAAGACAAATCTGCGATGCTCGACCGCTTCGGATAAACAAGGTGCGTAACGGGTACTCACATCTCCGGATGTGATGGTGAGGGTGGCGGTTGCGCAGTGAAAAAATGCATGTGCTGTTAGTGGAAGATAACGCTTTGGTCGCCAGCGGGGTGAAGGCGGGCCTGCAGCTACAGGGCTTTGGCGTGGACGTGGTGGGTTGCGCCAGCCAGGCTGATGCGGCACTCAAATCCTCCCACTTCGATGTATGTGTGCTGGATCTGGGTCTGCCCGATGAGGACGGTCTGCATCTGCTGGCGCGGTGGCGCCGTCAGGGGCTGGAGCTGCCGGTGCTGGTGCTGACCGCACGTGATGCAGTGGACCAGCGAATCGAAGGCTTGCAGACCGGAGCTGACGACTATCTGGTCAAGCCCTTCGATCTGCACGAGCTGGCGGCGCGGCTGCATGCGCTGCTGCGACGGGCGGCGGGGCGTACCGTGGACTGGATTGTGCTGGGCGATGTCAAAGTGGATCTGGCCGCCGGCCAGGCCATACGGGAGGGCAGCATCGTGGACCTGTCGCGTCGTGAATGGGCGTTGCTGCGCGCGCTGCTGCAGTCGCCCGGGCGAGTGCTGAGCCTGGAGCAACTGCGCGACAGCCTCTATGGCTACAGCCTTGATGTGGAAAGCAACGCGGTCAATGTGCATGTGCACCATCTGCGTCGCAAGCTGGGCTCGGACATGGTGGAGACCGTGCGTGGTGTGGGCTTCAGATTAGGGCGCGTGCAGGGAGGCAGTTGCTGATGCGCAGCCTGCGGGTCCGTTTGCTGGTCTGGCTGTGTCTGGCGCTGTGCACTCTATGGGGCGGTGTGGCGGCATGGATGTTTGCAGACATGAGGCATGAGCTGCGCTCCGTGCTCGACGACCGGCTGATTGCATCGGCCCGCATGGTGGCGGGCATTGTCCACCAGTTCAAGCCGCACAACACCAGTCCCGAGGACTGGGGTCCCATGCTCAATGTGGTGGCACGTGATGGTGTGGCTTGCGAGGTCAGCATGATTCGCAGCGAAGTGCATACCGCACCTACGCATGATGTTATGGATCCGGATGCAGATGCTGTGTCGGACGAGGCGAGCGGCAAGGCGGCTCGCCCGGCACTGATTCCGGCATCTCCGCTGGATGCACCGCGCGCCAAAACTGCAAAGACCGGCCGCGCCGAGGACTCCACAGATACGGCTTCCGAGCAGGCGGCCGAGCCTACCGATTCTCAGGTGCTGGCTCGCACTGCGGGTGCGCCCAGCTTCCAGGGGCCGCTGCCGCTGGGCTTCTCGAGCATCACCAAAGGCGGCAAGCCCTGGCGTACCTATGTGCTTGAGGAGCATGGCGTGCGCATTGCCACGGCCGACCGCATCGATGTGCGCGAGGGGCTGATACATGGTTTCGCCTACACCATCATCCTGCCCTTTGTGCTGGCTCTGCTGGCCAGCATGGTGTTGATGTGGTGGGGGGTGACACGCGGCCTGCGCCCCCTTGAGTCGCTGCGCCAGGAGTTGAGCGAGCGTCCGCCCGGAGATGATTCGCCCGTGGCGCAAGGCAGGCAGGTCAAGGAGCTTGCGCCACTGGTGCAGACCATCAATCACCTGCTGCAGCGCGTGCACAAAGCCATTGAGCGCGAACGTCGCTGGAGCGACGATGCCGCCCATGAGCTGCGCACTCCGCTGACTGCCGTCAAAACCCATGTACAGGTGGCGCAGATGGCGGTGGCCAATGCGGGATCTCAGATGGTCGCTTTGAGGGATCAGCCCGGCGCTGGCAAAGAGGATGCTGCGCCCAGGCCGATTTCGGAGACCGCACAGTGGCAGATGACCCGGCAGGCGCTGGAGCAAGCGGGGGAGGGCGTGGAGCATTTGCAGCACACGCTGGAGCAATTGCTGCTCTTGGCCAGGCTGGATTGCCAGCCGGTGAGCGAAGGTGCAGGAGGCTCTCGCGCCATGGCCTGCGGTAGCGAGCCCGCCTGTGCGTGGGAGGCTCTGGAAAAAGCCTGGGGATTGGCCGCCACGGCCATTCCTTCAGGCTCGCTGCGCTTGCGCTGGTTGCCTCGGCAAGCCCTGAATGACGCCAGGCTGCAGGACTTGCGTGTGGCCGTGCCTCAGCCCTTGCTGGTGTCGGCATTGCGTAATCTGATGGAAAACGCCTTGCGCTATGGGCAGCAGGCAAGTGGCGAGCCGGGCGACTCTGCGGTGCTGCTCGGCCTGCGCCACATTCCGCAGCTGGCGCAGGTCGGCGGCGACAAGCCGCAGACGATGCCTGTCAATCCTGCCGGTTATGTGGAGTTCACGGTGATTGACCATGGGCCCGGGCTGAGCAGCGAGGACTGTGCCGTGGCGACCCAGCGCTTCTGGCGCAAGCAGCATCAGGCCCATGGCAGCGGTCTGGGGCTGGCGATTGTGCAGCGCATTGCACAGTGCAGCGACGGTGAGCTGGAGCTGCTGCCCTTGGCCCAGTGGCAGCAGCATAAGGGCTATGCATTCGAGCAGGTGCACAACGGCATGGCGCCAGAAGCGGCGACAGGGCTGGTGGTGCGTTTATGCCTGCCGGTGAAGTCCTGTGCTGCGCCGCCTGATTACTGATTAGTCAGATTGGGGGGCCAATTGTTTGCAGCATTAATTGGCTCTTAATCTTCTATAAGTATCTTCGGGCAATGTGCTTGCTGTCATTGGGCTGCTTTGGCCCGTGACATTCCAGGTCAGACGTCGGCGTTCAGCACACGCCTGATGTGCGGCAGATCTGAGCCGCTTAAACCTCCATTCCCAAGATGAATCGCTTGAACACAAAGACTCTGCCCCGGTCGTGGGTGGCTGTCGGCATTTCCATGCTGATGGCGACCAGCGCCTGGGCGCAAGAACCTGCTGCCGCCAAGGCTGCATTGAACGGCAATGCCGCTTCCGGTGCAAAGATCGCTCAGTCCGGCTCGGCCGGCGGTGCGGCTGCCTGCGTCACCTGCCATGGCGCCAAGGGCGAGGGCCAGCCTGGCTTCCCCGCGCTGGCGGGCCAGCACGCCGGTTACCTGGAGCGTCAGCTGAACCAGCTGGCGGGCGGTGCCCGTCAGTCCGCTGTCATGGCTCCCATGGCCAAGGCCCTGAGCGAGCAGGAACGCGCCGATGTGGCCGTCTATTACGCCAGCCTGCAACTGCCTATCAAGAGCGTGCGTGGTGCCTTGCCCGGCAAGAGCGACGATAGCGGTGCCTGGTTGGTCGAGCGTGGTCGCTGGGCCGACGGCATTCCTGCCTGTGCGCAGTGCCATGGCCCCGGTGGCGTGGGCGTGGGCAAGGACTTTCCGGCCATCGGCCATCTATCTGCCGACTATATGCAAAGTCAGATCGATGCCTGGAACAAGGGGCAGCGCGAGGCCGGCCCACTGGGTCTGATGGGGGCTGTGGCCAAGAAGCTCACGGCTGATGACGTCAAGGCCGTTGCTGCGTACTACCAGCGCCTGCACAACCCCGCTGCTGCCGCAGCAACCGCCAAGCCTTAAGAGTTCGGGAGTTGACAATGTCGGACAAACAACAAACTGCTTCCAAAAGCTCCAATCTCGCTGAATACGCGGTGGTGGCCTGCCTGTTCGCCGGTCTGGGCGGCGCGCTCTGGTATGGCATGAGCATCAGCAGCCCCAAGAAGGCTGAAGAACCAGCCAAGGTGGCTGCGCCTGCTGCAGACGCCAAGGCCGTGACCGTGGCAGCCAAGCCCGGCGAATTCACACCTCCCGGCGTCAGCGACTATCCGGAAGGCCCCATGGGCGAGTGGGTGCGCCGTGGCGAAGCGATCTTCACACGCACGCCGGTCAATGCCGTAGGCTTCTCGGGCAACCCGCTGAGCTGCACCAACTGCCACCTCGACGCAGGTCGTTTGAAGGGCGCAGCCCCCATGTGGGGGGCCTACCCCATGTACCCGGCCTATCGCAAGAAGACCGACCATGTGGACACCTTTGCCGAGCGCGTGCGCGGCTGCTTCATGTACTCCATGAACGGCAAGGCACCGGACGACGGTCATGACGTTCTGGTGGCACTGGAGTCCTATGCCTACTGGATGGCACAGAAGGCCCCCACGGGCGAGAAGCTGCCCGGTGCAGGTTTCAAGAAGGCGGGCAAGCCCGAAGAGACTCCCACCTATGAAGCCGGTGCCAAGGTTTATGAAGCCAAGTGCGCGCTATGCCACGCTGCAGACGGCAAGGGCCAGTTTGTCGGCGATGTGGCCGTGTTCCCGCCGCTGTGGGGCAAGGACTCCTATAACTGGGGTGCCGGCATGCATGACATCGACAAGGCGGCCAACTTCATCAAGAACAACATGCCCTACGGCAATGCAACGCTGAGCGATCAGGAAGCCTGGGATGTGGCGACCTTCATCAACAGCCAGGAGCGTGGCCAGGATCCGCGCTTCAACGGCAATCTGCAGGCCACGGCCGAAAAGCACCATGGCCAATACTCCATGTACGGCAAGGAAGTGAACGGCAAGCTGCTCAAGGGTCTGTAAATGGACGCTTGATTAGGTCTGCCGGATGCAGGCTCAAGGCCAGCCCTGTAGTCGGGGCTGGCCTTTTTTGGTGATCGGGGTGATCAGAGTGGGTGTCTGGCCAAGCCACCGTTGAGCCGTCGGCGGTACGTTGCGTCCTGGTCACGGAGCCCGGGGTTTGGCTGGGCTGCACAAGATCCATTCAATCCGCACTCAAACCTAGACTCGGAAAGCACGGGAAGATCACTTTCTGGCAGACGTAGAAAAGCCCGGCGAGCCGGGCTTTTGCAATGGCGGGGCTTGAAAGATCAGGCCATGAACAGGTAGTGATCCACGAGCAGGGCGAGAAACAGCAGGCTCAGGTGAAGCAGTGAAAAACGGAAGGTGCGGCGCGACAGCTCGTCCGAGTAATTGCGGTACAGGGCCACGGCATAGGCGATGAAGCCTGCACCCAGAACGACAGCCGCGAACAGATACAGCCAGCTGCTCATGCCGTACATGAAGGGCAGCAGACCGGCCGCAAACAGCACAACGGTGTAGAGCAGAATCTGCAGGCGCGTGTATTCGCTGCCGTGGGTCACGGGCAGCATGGGCAGGCCGGACTGGCGGTAGTCCTCGACACGATACAGGGCCAGTGCCCAGAAGTGGGGAGGGGTCCAGAGGAAGATGATGAGGAACAGAATCAGCGCCTCGGGGCCGACATTGCCCGTCATGGCGGCCCAGCCCAGCACGGGTGGCATGGCGCCTGAAGCTCCGCCGATCACGATGTTCTGTGGCGTGGCGGGCTTGAGAACCACGGTGTAGATCACCGCATAGCCGACAAAGGTGGCCAGTGTCAGCCACATCGTTAGCGCATTGGTCCAGACCAGCAAGATCGTGGCGCCAATCATGCAGAGAATGGCCGAGAAGGCCAGTGCCTGCTGACTGGAGAGTTCGCCGCGCGCCGTGGGACGCCATGATGTGCGCTTCATCTTGGCATCGATATGACGTTCCACCAGGCAGTTGAAGGCCGCAGCGGCAGCCGCCACCAGCCAGATGCCGACGCAGGCGACGCCCATATGGATCCACTGATTGGCTGTGGGCCAGCCGGGCACGGCCAGCACCATGCCGATCAGGGCGCAGAACACGATGAGCTGCACCACGCGCGGCTTGGTCAGCGCGTAGAACTGGCTGATTCGCGAGGTGTTGTTCAACAAGGCTTCACTTTGACTCATGCAATCACTCTTTTGCGCTATGCCTCAGGCAGGGCGGTGCGCCATTTCAGGGTCGGGGGCGGTGACGGCATGGCTACGCGTCACGGCCAGGCTCCAGACCACAATCGTTACCAGGGCCGCAGCTCCACCGGTGTGGAGCACGGCCGCCACCAGGGGCCAGTCCAACACCACATTGGACAGACCCGTCAGAACTTGCAGCACCGCAAAAAAACCCAGCAGCCGGCGCTGCTTGGCCAGTGCAGGGGCATGACGCAATGCCCACCACAGGCTGGCCAGTGCTAGAACCACCACATAGGCTGCCAGCCTGTGGGTGTAGTGGATCGCGGTCAGCGCTTCGAAGCTGATGTGGCTGCCGTCCTTGAGCATGCCCAGCGGGCGCCAGATCTGCAGCGCTTCGGCGAAATTCATGGCCGGCCACCAACTGCCCTGGCAGCCGGGGAAGCTCGTGCAGGCCAGCACGGCGTAATTGGTGCTGACCCAGCCGCCCAGGCTGACCTGGACGATGAGCAGCGCCAGACACAGCCATAGCGCGATGCGCAAGCGTCCGGCAATCGGGGCCGCAGAGCGACCGGCCTGCTGCTGGCTCAGTCCCGATGCAGGAATGGCCAGCAAGGCCAGCAAGCCGGTACCGCCCAGCAGATGCAGGGTGACGATGGCCGGAAACAGCTTCATGGTGACCGTCAAGGCGCCGAAAGCGCCCTGTATGCAGACCCATACCAGAGCCAGAGTCGGCCACCAGGGGTTGGCCGCGCCGCTGAAAGACGCGTGCTGACCCTTGCGTCTGGCGGCCCGCGCCTGCTTCCAGCTCATGACCATCATGGCAATGATGAGCACGCCGACCGTGGTCGCCAGATAGCGGTGAATCATTTCCACCCAGGCCTTGCCATGGGTGACCGGGCCGGTCGGCATGGCGGCTTGCGCCTCGGAGATCTGGGCATGTGCTGCGATAGGGCTGGCCGTGCCATAGCAGCCAGGCCAATCAGGGCAGCCCAGGCCCGAGTCCGTCAGCCGTGTGAAGGCGCCGAACAAGACCAGATCGAAGGTCAGGAACAGCGTCAGCACGCAAAGGGCCTGCAGACGTTTGCCGGGGCCGGTGCCGCGACTGCGCCACCAGACCCAGCACAAAGGCCCCAGGGCCAGCACCAGACCGAAAGCCATCAGCTCCAGCGCAGGAGCCAGGTCATAAAGCTGCTGCTCCGTCATGCCGCAGCTCCGCGGGCCGGCTTCCATCGTCCAGCCGCCTGTGCTTCAGACAAGGCACGGCGGTCAGCGGGCAGGAAAAAATCGCAGAAGCAAAGCGGCATGATTCGGCAGGGGCGGTCAGTACTTGGCCAGTATTTACAGAAATTATTGAAGATCTTGGTCAAGCGCAAAACGAGAGCAACCTGCTTGCCCGTAGCGAGACTTGCGTGCTCCAGGACCAGGACTTTGCTCGACGCTTGGAGCAGCAGTTGAATGCAGGCTCTTTGATCCCGCACAATTTTACCCATGTGATTTGAGGCTAGGCAGTCGTGACCGGAGTGTCCCTAACAACGAGGAAGAAAGGCTGGTCCTCAAAACCCTGCTTTCGGGGAAACTCCGAGGCAAAAAATTGCCAAAATGCTCCGATTTTGAACGGAGGCTACACAGCCTTGATGTACGATAGCCCAAGCTCGCAGCCTGGAACTGTGAGCGTGTCGAAGACAGCTGCAGCCGTGGCTTCGTCGCAGACGCGGGTGTCGTTCAATGGTAGGACTCTTGCTTCCCAAGCAAATAACGTGGGTTCGATTCCCATCACCCGCTCCAGTTTTATTTTTCTAAAACAAAGACTTATCGCGATCTTTGTTTTTTCAGGGGAGTTCCTGGGGAGTTTTGTCCGATGAAGGACTCCAGCTTCGCCTGCTCTATATTCCCCTGACCGTTGTCCAGCCACTTGGAATAGACGTTCAACAACATCTCTACCGAATGCCCGATCTGCTTGGCTGCATAGGCCGGCGTGGCACCTGCCATGAGCAGCATCGTCGCATAGGTGTGGCGCATATGGTTGGGCAGCCGGTAACGAATGCCCAGGGCCTTGAGCACCGGCACCCAGAAAGGGTTGTGAAACCGCTTCTCGTCAGCCCACGGATCTCCATGCGTCGGTTCCACAAAGACCGTCTGTGAGTCCTTGGGTGTGGTTTGGCGCATGACGTCCCCGGCCACGTTGCCGAGTTGCGCCCTCGGGGTCTGCTCCTTTTGTCTTTCCAATGCATCCAGGGCCCGGCTGTTCAAGCTGACGAGGCGGGCCTTGTTCGTCTTGGCCTGCTTGCGCAGGCCTTTGACGACCGCCTTGTGGATCAGCACCTGCATTTTGTTCCAGTCGATGCTTTGCCAGCGCAGGGCCACCATCTCGCTGGTGCGCAGACCTGAGAAGAATCGAAACGCGATCAAGTTCGCAACCGTGGGCGCAAAGTTGGCGCGCGCGTGGTCAATGATCTTCTCCACTTCCTCACGGTCGAACGGGTCGGGCGGTTCTCGCTCAGCAGCTTGTCGAGCACGGCCAGGACCATGGCGGACCTGAGGGCCGACACATAGTTGTTGATGGTCTGCTCGCCCGCCAGCCGCACCAGTTCGCCGCGGTCTGAGGTGTTGCTCGTCAAGACTTCTTGGTGATTAAAAAAGCCCGCGTGTGCGGGCTGTTCCATTGATTGCATCCTTAATCTGGGCTTTCTTCGTTTAACGCTTCTTGAGCAATCTGTTCGGCTTCGTTCAGTAGCTCCTCTGTGCAGCCTTTGGCTATGAACATTTTTCGCCTGCTGATTGACAGAGCGCCATCGTTTTGCACGAGTAGTCCTGTGATCAGGTTCATGAGGTTGTTGTTCATGTCAATGGCTTTATTGAGCCGTGAATACACACGATCAAATCGGCCGAGGAAATGAACTTCTTCATGCAGGTCACGCTGGAGTGCCTCTTTGGCCATCTCCAGGCCAAACTGCACGCACTGTGTGGCGTCCCAGAAATGGTAGATCTCGGGTGAGCCCTCAAAGGCGCAGTCGTACTCCAGGTCTGAGACTTTGGCCACTGTCCATAGGTCGCGCGCGGGGGCAGAGAAGGACTTGAGGGCCCTCAGGTAGTGGCCTTCATGGCGTGCCATCGCTGTAGAGATGGGGAGTACCAGACCGTTGGGTAAATTGGCATTGCGGCAGGCAATTTTGTGGAACAAGAAACGCGATAGGCGACCGTTTCCGTCCATGAAGGGGTGGGCGAATACAAATCCAAAGCTGACCAGCGATCCCAGAACCAGTGGATGGATGCCGTTGTCTTTTTGGTTGGCCAGTGTGAGCAGGCCTTCCATTACGGGGAGGAGGTGCTCAGGTGCTGGCGGTACGTAGGTGATGCTGCTGTCGCGTCGCAGCCAGTTTTGCTGGTTGCGGTACTCCACTGCCTGATCCATGGCCGATTGCACGGTGAGATTTTGAAGCTCGACCAGATATTCTTCAGTGAGAAGGATCTCTTCATGAGCGCGAGCAAGAAGCTTGGCAAATGCTTCTGTGCGGTTGCCTGTAGGCGCTTCGCGCTCAATCGCGTATGAACCTTCGGTCTCGCTGAGATACGCCCAGCGCACCGCGCGCTCGACCATGTCGGGGTCCATGGATTGGATGAACTCGCGGGCCTGACCAAGGATATCTTCGGCCAGCAGAGCCTTGATTTCAGGGGTGAGTCTGACGGTGGGGCTGTACTGCAGGGAACCTATGCCGTTGAAGTCCACGCGCCATCGGGTGTATTTGCTCGATGGGCCGGTGAGAAATAGATTGGGGTCAAATAGCGGCTTGGTCGCACCTTTGGCTGGTGGTGCATTCAAAGTTTGCTGGTTGGCTATTTCCCAGAGGAAGCAGGCTTGCTGGAGATAGCTGCTGCTGGTGGCCTGTGAAAACTGCTCCACCAGTGGTACTGGGTCGATTTTTTTGAGGGCTATTATCGCGGCTTGCAGATCCAGCTCTTCATGCTTGAGGGCGAAGAGCAGATGTTCCAATGCACTGGCATCGGAGGCAGGAGCGGCGTGCTCAGGCGCTCACGTAGATGTGCATAACCAACTTTACGGTGATGTGCCATCTGCTCCTCGAGGAAAAAAGTTATTTGGCAAATGCTAAACAAAATTTTTCCGACTTCACTGAGGAAAAAATTACTTTCTTTGTCTTTTTGAGGATTTTTCTTATCTCTGATGCCTCTGCTTAGTTGCGAAGCAATTGTTCGCGGTCTGAGGTGCCGGCCATCAAGATTCCTTGGGAATCAAGAAAGCCCGCCAAGTCTGGAACCTTGCGGGCTTTTTGTTGGGGTGGGAAGTGCTTAGCTTTTACAGAAAGGCCTGTCTTTGCGATCTGAGCGCGTCGCGGTCGATGCTGGCGGCGAGCAGCTCCATGTCGGACTTGCTGACCCCCAGCGCAGTAAAGTGCGCGGCCCAGCGTTCGACGGCGGCGGCCACCTGTCGTATCAGTTCGATGGCGCGGGGCATTTTGATGCCGTACTCGTTGATCTGGGTGAGTGCGTTTTCCAGACTGGATTCGGAGCCTGCGGTACCCACGACGAGTGCCTGATAGCCAAGGTTTTGCAGGCTGGGCACCACGTCATAGGCGGGCGTGAGGTCGTAGTAGCCGTCTGCCAGATTGAGGCTGATGCTGTGGTTGCGCTCGTGGTCGTCGGTGTTGTCCATGAGGATGTTGAAGACCATGCGCTGGAACAGTTCCTCGCGCATGGCGTTTTGCCGGTCCGGGTGACCCAGGCGCAGCACGATGGTGGCCAGATTGCTGTAGCTTTGCTCCAGCCCCGCAGCGCGCAGGGCGG
The DNA here is from genome assembly GCF_016772095.1 of Comamonas sp. NyZ500. Lineage (NCBI taxonomy): Bacteria > Pseudomonadati > Pseudomonadota > Betaproteobacteria > Burkholderiales > Comamonadaceae > Comamonas > Comamonas sp. NyZ500. The sequence continues at coordinate 105,214 of NZ_JAEIJE010000014.1, forward strand.
TGTGGGCGGACTGGCAGTGCACGCGGTAGGGGCCCAGGCGGTCGAAGCGCTCGATGGTGAGAGCGTGCCGCGCCTTGCCGTAGCGTGGCGGCAGTGGCAGCACGGCGGTGTCGGCCACATACATGCCGGCCTGTGCGGCCAGCGTCATGGTGGCGTGCTCGATGAGCGGGGTGTCCACGGGGTCGTCGAGCTCGCTGAACTTGATGACGCAGGGGCCGTTATCCGTCTGCAGCAATGCCTTGGGCCGCGCGCCGCCGAGGGTGACGCCGGGCTGGATAAGGCGCTGTATCTCTGCGGTGATCGGGGCCTGGGTCTGCACGTCTTCTACCGCGGCGGCGAGCTGGGCCAGATCCTTCAACTGCGGATAGGGCCCAAGGTAGCGGGGAATGTACTGCTCTGCCGAGGTCGACACTCCCAGCGCGCCAAAGCGGTCGTCACCCGCGAAGAGCAGCATTTCCAGAATGGACAGGCGGGCAGGCCGGTCGATGTGGCGAATGATGCGCTCGCCCCAGCGGTCGGGGCGGGCGTCGTCAATTGCGCCGGGGGCCGTGTTCCTATCGCCAGTGCTGAAGATCTGCCCCTGGACGATGGGCATGTCCTCGCTGAGCGCAAAGTTCCACCAGTCCTGTGTGTAGGTAAAAGTGGCGCAGTCTGCCACCAGCTGCGAGAGGCTGACCTCGCCCACCAGTGTGGGCGCCGCAGGGTTGACCATGGCCCACACATAGAGCTGGTCTTGCGGCACGTAGGTGCGTGGCGAGACGGCGTTGATGGGCAGGCTCATAGCTTTTGAGGCGTTGATTTGTTCATGAGAGCGGCTAGTCCTGCTGCTGCAGCTGTCTTTTTGTCGCCCTGAGCTTGCATCTCTTGCTCTAAAGCGTACTTGGCCATCCGTTCAATCAGTCCAGCCAAGCCTTTCGTTTCTGAAGTCGATGGCTGAGGCGATGCAGCTTTCGTTGCAGCCGCTGATGGCTTGTTCTTTTTGGGAGCGCTGCTCTTGCGCTTGCTGCCAATCTTCGCGACCTCCTTCTCCAGCGCCGCATGGTCGTTCTGCGGCGCGATCAGGTCGGCCAGGCCGCCGGCCTGATTGATCAGCCACATGCACATCACATACGAGGCCATGGCAACGGACGGGTCGCCGCGCTCGATACGCGCCATGGTGGGCTGCGATATGCCCAGCTTCTTGGCCCACTGCGCCTGCGACTCGCCGCGCCGTTTACGGGCGATGACGATGTTCTGCGCAAGCTGCTCGATCTGCTGGAGTACGGCTTGCGGGTAGTCTGCGGGCGGTGTGTTCTGACGTGGCATACATAGATATTAGTGTTTTGGCTAAAACATGTAAATCTATGAATTATTTTTGTCTCTAAAGCATTGCTTGCATGCGACAGCAGGCGACTTCATTGTTGTCTGCGAGCTTGTTTGATACATAGATGTATTTAAATATCTATTTTTAATTCATCTATGAATAATTTGACGCTTTGTACCAGTGAATTTGTGAGCGCGCTGCGCTTGCTCTAGCTGCGTTTGAAAGTAGTTTGATGTCGATAGCTTTGCTGGGTTGGGGGTGGCTGCTTTGCTTTTGATAGCGCGTGGCAGGCGGCTGCGCTGGCGGTCGCGGTGCTGCAGCTCATGCAGCACGGTGTCTATCGGATGCATCGGCAGGAGATCCTCAAGCCCAGGTGGCCCGGCGCGGCAAAGCCATGGTCAAGCCATTGCCAGCGACGTTGGCATGTGCCGCAAGACGCCAGTACTACTGATGCAATGAACTGCTGGCGCAATGAACTACTGAGCCCAGAGGCTCTTCAATGATTCATTCCTTGTTGAGGTAACTTTTCTGCAGCAAATACATGCGCAACACGCTTCGATATTGGCCGTTGGCAAAGAATTCATCGACCAGTTCACCTTCCGGCTGAAAGCCAAGTTTCGTATAGACATGGATAGCCTTGGCATTCTCCTTGTCCACATGCAAAAAGATCTTGTGCAGATTGAGAACCTTGAAGCCATAGTCAAGCGCCAGACGAGTAGCACGAGTGGCAATCCCCTTGCCCTGCTGATCAGGGGCAACAATGATCTGGAACTCCGCTCGGCGGTGTACCAGGTCGATTTCCACCAACTCAACCAACCCCCCTCGGGCCCCTTCATGCTCGACTACAAAGCGACGTTCAGTTTGGTCGTGAACGTGTGAGTCGTAGAGGCTGGTCAGTTCATCAAAGGTCGCATAAGGCTCTTCAAACCAGTACCGCATGATGCTGGCGTTGTTATCCAGGTGGTGCACAAAGCGCAAATCGTCGCGCTCCAATGGTCTTAGCTGAATGGATGTCGTCATGGATTCTTTCGTTCAATGGTTGGAGAGGCCGCTTGAAGCGACCATGTTGCCAATGATCAATCAATTTTTTGTTTTAGAAAAGTTCAGATTAATCAGTAAAATTGATCCATGGAATGGACACTAGAACGTTTGAGCCAATTCGTCGCCGTGGCGGACTGTGGCTCGATGACCCAGGCCGCTCGGCGCCAGGGCCGAACTCAATCTTCAGTGAGCATGGCCATGGGACTGCTGGAGGCGGACCTCGGGCTGGAGTTGTTTCATCGTGTAGGCCGGTCGGTGCGACTCACGCAGGCTGGCGAAGTCATCTTGCTGGAGGCACGGGCCTTGCTCAATCAGGCCCAGGCGCTAGACCTGCGCGCGCGCAAGCTGTCGCATGGCCAGACAGCCAAGCTTTGCGTGGCTATCGACGAAGCCTTGCCCTATCCGCCGATTGCCAGACTGCTGCAGGAGCTGGCGCACCAGTTCCCGGCTTTGGAGTTGACCCTGCTCAATGGCACGGCGGCAGAGGTCGCACGCCAGGTGCAATCAGGTCGAGCTGAGCTTGCCTTTCAGTTTGACCGAGGCCCGGCTGGCGCTCAGTTTGCTCAAACTTATGTGGCTGGCGTACCTCAGATGGTGTTCGTATCGCGCGACCACGAGCTGGCCAAGTGCAATGGAATCAAGCGCGAGGACCTGGCTTCTCACCGGCAGTTGGTGATGCACATCGAGGGTGTTGAAGACCTCGTGATCAGTCCGAGCATCTGGCGCTCGGAGAGCTTCTACGTGCTTGCCGACATGCTGGCCGACGGCATAGGCTGGGGAATTCTGCCGCGCAATATTGCCCAAGCACCCGATATTGAGCCCCGCATCGTGGCACTGGACTGCGCGGAACTGCAGCTTCCGCCGTTAGCCGTGCGTATGCTCAATTTGCAAGGTGCAGAGCTGGGCGCTACGGCCTTGTGGATCGAGCAACGGCTGGCAACGCTGCTGCGTTCGAGCTAACAAGGAGGCTTCAGCACCTGGGAAGATAAAGCCATGAAGAGCTCGAACAAGCTCTCCCCCGAGGTTCGCGAGCGCGCGGTGAGGCTGGTGCAGGAGCCCCGTGGGGGAGGGCCCATCACTGTGGGCAAGCATCGAATCCGTCGCTTCCAGGATTGACTGCGTGTCGCAGACCTTGAACGAATGGGTCAAGCGTGCCGAGGTCGATGCCTGCGTACGCGAAGGCACCACGACCGGCGAGCTTCAGCGCAGGAAGGAACTGGAGCGCGGGTCAAGGAACTGCGCCGGCCCAGCGAGATATTGAAGCTGGCCAGCGCGTTTTTCGCCCAGGTGGAGCTCGGCCGCCGGCTCAAGCCCTGAAGGACTTCAAATCTTGGAGCCGGTAGCCTACAAGTAGCTCATGATGAATATCAGCTCTGTATTTGCTGTTCCAGGCTTGTATCTAGGCTCGTTTGTTAATCGGTAATAGTTCGCCTTCAGCGGGATCTGAAAACTACCGCCTTGGCGGGAGTCGTAGCCTGTGAATGTATGGGGAGTATCCAAAGCAAGAGGTACGTCATTGCCGTCTCTGATTTGAAGCCCGACTCCAATGGCGCCTGATCCATTATTAAGCCCGACGATTCCCTGACTGGCGTCAATGACCTTTGTCAACGCAACAAAGGTGTAATTGACCTTGCCCATTCCAGGTGGGCATCGGTTTAGATTCAGGTTGAAGGAGACCGGTATGGTGCGAGTACCTGGTCCATCAAAATCGGACGAAATATAGTCATCCCCCATGGGAACGTTCACGTCCGGACTCTCGCAGGAGCCCGCGATAAAGTTTATGGGTTGAGCCAGTCTAAATGTGACGAGGATATCGGGTCCAATCTTTAGGGTTCCGATCTCGCCTGCTTTAATCTGGCCGCTGGGATCAAATGCCGAAGTCTTGAGAAGTTCCAGTGTCATGTTGCCGACCAGCATCCATTGACCGGCCTCCTGCGCTATCCGAGGAGGTATGATGCCCCCGGTTCGCGTCTTTATTCGAAACGACAGTCCAGGTGTGCCGGTAGGAAAGTAAGACGAATCTACTGGAGTCGGTCCTCGCGCAGGAGCGGCGAGCATCCCAAACGGAGTTGAACTGTTGTTGCAGGTGAAGCGGATGTCTTTGGAGAGTGGCTTAATGTCAGTAAAGACCAGAGTCTCATTCGGTACATCACGAGGCACCATGATCTCTCCCGGGCCATCGAACGTCAACGTTTGGAGCCCCCCACCAGTTACAGTACACCGCGACTGTGCCTCTGCCTGAGACGAGATTCCCATCAAGGCCACCACCACCAGCCAACACAACATTATTCGGCGCATTTGGCATTTGGCATTTGGCATTTGGCATTTGGCATTTGGCATTTGGCATCCTATCAGTGAATATCCGAGGAGATTAAAAATCCAGTCAAAGCTGCGTGAAGTATGTAATCAATGGCTATGCGAAAAAATAAGAAAAATCTTATTTTTACCAAGACCTTTTCGTGCGCCTTCCTGCCTGACGCTTGCACGATGGCGCTCCATTTGAATGCCCGCACAAGTGCCCAACTCGTACTGCAACATGGCTTGGGAGTGGTGCCAGCCCTTGCTGCTTCAAGCGCGGGCGTGGTTGGAGTGCTGGTCAGCCTGGTCGAGCGCCGAGATGCCCAGGTCAATGCCTTGATAGGGCAGGTGCAGGTGGACAGGCAACTGCTGGCGACCCACTGACCAAGCCCGCAGAAAAGGCGAAAGCCCCAGGCGTTCAGACCGACTGAGGCTTTCGTTCCCAACCCTTGAAAGCCCAAGGATCGGAGCGCTGATGATGCTTTCCAAAGTGACCGTCACCACACCATTGAATGCCGCCGCCGCAGACTGCCATGCCCGCCGCATTGCCGTGGCCTATGTGCTGGCCGCATTGGGCATCACCGCCGCAGGCTTGGGCGGCTTGATCGCAGCTATCCGCTGGCGGTGAGCAGTCTCATTCTTTGACCACAGGCCTGTGCACCAGCACCGGAATGTGGCTGTTCACCAGCACGCGCTGGGTTTCGCTGCCCAGCAAAATGCCGGCAATGCCCTTGCGGCCGTGCGATGCCATGCAGATCAGGTCGCAGTGGCTTTCCTCGGCCTGCCGGATGATGGCCTTGTGCACCGAGGCGTTCATGGCTCGCGCAGTCTTGCAATACACCCCCTCGGCCCTGGCAATGTCCTGCACCTCCTGCAGCACCCTGTCGGCCGTTCTCTCGGCGTCCTTGTTGAGGTCGCTGGTGTTGTAGGTCATCATCGCCTCGCCGCTGTACATCAAGGCGGCATAGTCCGGCATCACATACAGCACCGTCACCTGGGAGTCTTGCTCCTTGGCCAGCTGCATGCCCGCGCGCAGCGCGGCTTCGGAGAGTTTCGAGCCGTCCGTAGGAATCAGAATGTGCATGAACATTTTCAGCCTCCTTGCGCGCCAGCGCCTGTGGGGTTGCCACGCAATCCGAACGATTGCCAAACCCATACTCACACTCCGGGGCGGCTGATGCAACACCCAGAAGTAGGTATTCAAGCGGTTTTTTTGATGGGCAAGAAAAGGCCTGAAATTCAGCGGGAATCGGCTCGGACCTCTTTGACCACAGGCCTATGCACCAGCACCGGAATGCCGCTGTTCACCAGCACGCGCTGGGTTTCGCTGCCCAGCAAAATGCCGGCAAGGCCCTTGCGACCGTGGGACGCCATGCAGATCAGGTCGCAGTGGCTGTCCTTGGCCTGTTGGATGATGGCCTGGTGCACCGAAAAGTTCATCGTCCGCTCCAACTTGCAATCCACTCCCTCGGCCTTGGCAATGTCCTGCACCGCCTTTAGCACTGTGTCGGCCGTTAGTTCGGCGTCCCGGCGCATCTCGCTGGGGTTGTAGGCCACCATCCCCTCGCCGCTATACATCAAGGCCGAATAGTCCGGCATCACATAAAGCACCGTCACCTCGGAGCCTTGCTCCTTGGCCAACTGCATGCCCGCGCGCAGCGCGGCTTCGGAGAGTTTCGAGCCGTCTGTCGGAATCAGAATGTGCTTGAACATTTTCAGCCTCCTTGGGCATCAGCGGTAGCTACGCAATCCGAACGATTGCCTGCCCATACTCACACTCGAAGGCAGCCATTGCAACACCTGGCGTCAATATTCAAGCATTCCCCCGCTTGTGCTTGTTGCCGCATGACGGTGGCGGCGGCGCGACAGGACGCAAGGCAAGCTCCAGGCTTGGATAGCATGCTGACAATGTCCTCATCTTTCGGATGACAAGGAAGTCCCATGCTCAATACGGATACCGTTGCGAAGAGGCTGTTTGGTGCCTCCGCAGATACCTTGGACGCCAGAGCGCTCAAGGTCGCCCAGCACATTGCCCGGCGCAAGCACATTTCACGCAATGTGGACCAGGAGCTAGATCAGACACCGCCCACCTTCGGCCAGCGCGCAGCCGATGCCGTCGCCACCTTTGGCGGCTCCTGGGCCTTTGTGGCGCTGTTTTGCGCAACCATGCTGGTCTGGGTGGGCCTCAACGCCTTTCTGCTTTGGGCGCGCGGCTCCACGTTCGACCCGTATCCCTACATTCTGCTGAACCTGTTTCTGTCCATGCTGGCGGCCATACAGGCGCCCATCATTCTCATGTCGCAGAACCGCCAGGCAGACAAGGACCGCATTCGCGGAGAGCACGACTACGAAGTCAACCTCAAGGCCGAGCTGGAAATCATGCTGCTGCACCAAAAAATCGACGAGCTGCAGAAAACGCAGTGGAGTGAGCTCATCACCATCCAGAGCGAACAGCTCCAGCTGCTGCGCCGGCTGGCGGACGGGCAGCGGTCCGTTTAACTGCGCAGGTTTTGCGTAGTCTGAGGTGCTTGCCAGCGCCTCGTCGGTGCCACACGGGGCTGCCGCGTCCGCGGTGCAGATCGCTACCAGCGGATTGGTGCGGGAAGGGCGGGAAGGGCGGTAGTACGATTCACCCATAGCAACTTGGAGAGGGTATGGGCAAATCGACGTATCGTGCATTGGTGATTGCTTCGCTGGGCATCCCGTTATTCGGAATGCTGGCGGAATATGGCTTCGATCTGGTGCCCCATGAGCTGACCGATCTTTCCCAGAGCCTTTTGATGCAGTCGGAAGTCGGCCCCACGGACTGGATTTTCTTGCTGGCGCTCTCGGTGCTCGTGGTGCTCGGCCTCATTGCTTTTTACGGGCTGCTGCGGTTCAGAGCATGGGCGCCTCGGTTTACCCTGTGGTCTTCTGCTGCGACCGTAGTCGTCGCCTGTTTCAGCCCGCCGATTGTGCTGTCCGGCTTGGGGAACGCGACATCGGCCTTGGGCTTTGCACTATTTGGCGCAGTGCTTGCCTTGCCGTACTACGCACCCGAAGTGCGAGAGATGTTCTGGCCCTCCAAGCCAGAGGACTGAACAAAAGCCCCTGCCAGGGGCTTTTGTATGGCCAGGGCAATCGGCTGGGCATGGGGCTGGGTAGGGCGGCCCTGGCTGTCATAGTTCAGGTTCAGCAGATAGCGGCTGTGCTGCGACGCGTCGGTATTGCCCTGCGGACTTCTTCCCCTTGCGGGTCTTGTATTCGTCGCCCTCCCGGCCATAAATCAAGCGTCTGCAAGAGTGCAGGCGTGCAATGTCCGGGCACAAAAAAGCCGCCAGTTCGGATGCGTTTCTTCCGCGCGATCTTAGGAGCTCTTACGCTCCACCTCTTGCGAGGCCCTGACAAGAGGAAGGTGCGTATAGCAACGTTTAGTGATTGAGTAGCGTGATCATCGGTTTGCCTGAATGAAGTTGCGCATATGCTCAATTGATTCGGAAAGTTGATCACTATTAAACCTCACGTTTAAAGTATTTTCTGGATGATGGATTTGATGGCGTATGTACTCAGTTAAAGTAGTGGTTGTGTTTTGTGGGTTGCCTTTATATATCTTTATATAAGGAATTTGCTGTTTACCAATTTTATAATCTTGTAGTTTTCCAATAGCCTCAATGTGTCCGTAAAGTTCATTGTGATACTCTTGACTGGCTTCACCGAAGGTAGAGAAGTTCACTTCATTGAGGCTCGGATATGGCAGCTCATGCTCCCTTATTTTTTGTATTCTGTTATCTTGTTGGTCAGATATTATCAATAGGTCTTCAAACCTTAATTGTTTTACAATCTCTGGACTATGAGTTGTTAGTATTACTTGAGTATTGCCGGTTTTTGATAGTTTTACTAAAGCATCGAGAAGTGCTCTTTGATGATCGGGGTGTTGTGCCGTCTCCGGTTCTTCAATAGCATAAATAATGCTGGGAAGCTTTGATTCTTGATGACGTCTTTCTGCTTCTGCTCGGAAGAAACTAATTAATATCAATCTCTTAACGCCACTGCCTCGCTTATTTATAGGTATTCCTTCATCTGCGGTAATGGAAACACTTTTGAAGACATCAGTCCACTTTAAATCTTGAGAGTCGGGTAATTGAGGGTCTAGTGTTGAAGCGATAGTTGGATTCATTTCGCTCAATTTTTCGCGAGTTCTTTCCGCCACGTCCTCTAATCGCTGCTTGACTAGATTGGAAATTCTTTCAAAATCATCTCTTATAGATTTGTCGCTTAGAATTTCTCTGACAGCAAGCTTCATAGGGTCTTGAATTTCACCATCGCCATCACTATTTTTTCGATCAGATTGGAATAAAGTGAAAAGCGGCATATATGCCTTTAACTTATCCCACAGATCTTTGGATTCAATCTTTGCGATTTCAATTTCGCAGGATTTTAGCTCTAGGTCACTCTGTGCACCCCAAATGGCCTTTCTTAGCTCAGCATTCTTTGTCTTGTCTGCGCAGGCAAATTCTTGAGTGTCAACTATCTTTTGTAGTTCTGAGATTTTCTTGAAAAGCAGGTCTTTACATGCAGTATTGGTCGGGTGCAGTGCCTCTATAAAGACCTTCTCTTTTCCTGCATTAGGGTAACGTTTTAGAACCTTAAGTGTTCCATTTTTTGATAAAAGATATTCATCCTTCAGTGTTGTAGGGTTAGTTGCATCAATATATATTTGTGCCGGAAGATTTGTGAATTCAACTGATATTTCAATATCAGAGTTGCCTTCTGAAAGGCATTTTTTATTTATGTCATCTTTGTCTATTTTTACGCACCCTTTTCCTTCATTAAAGAAAATATCTAGCGCTTCAAGGATTGTAGATTTCCCTATATCATTTTTTCCAACGAAAACTAAAAGATTATCGAAGTCGATTGATACGGGTGAACTGTACCCTCTAAATCTATTTATTGTTACAGATTTGATTTTCATATCTATCTCCTCCAAGTAGAAAAATAATTAACACCTTAGTCGGAACTGCTCATCTCTCGCGATCTTGCGCTCCCTACGAACCCAATCCAGGTCGTAATACTGGCTGCCCGCACGTCCCATGCTATCCAACGCTTTGACACGTTCTTCCAGCGCGTCACAGACTTGTTTTTTGCCGGGTTCGGCAGGCTGGGCAGGGCGGGTCTGATAGACAACCGCAGGGGCTGCAGTATTGCGCTGGGTTTTGCGCCATTGGGCTTCGGCCTGGGCTACTTTTTGATCCCAGGGCAGGCCGGAGGGCACGGTTTCCGTGCGCTCGAGAAAAGCGTTGTGCTGGCCGCATTGCGAACTGGACCAGAAAAGCCCGCCGCCATGGCCTTTGCACAGATAAACGGTGCTGCCTGAGTGGCCGCTGTGCAAGGTGGTGGTTTTGTCTTCCACCAGTTTGCCGCCTTTGCATGCTTCTTGAGAATAGGAATTGCCGCAGCGATAAATAGGCTGCGCTATGGCTTGATTCATAGCGGTGGCTGGCAGCAAAAATGCTGCGGCAGTCAAGGCAGGCAGAAAATGCATGCGGAGCATTATCTGTAAAAATTAGTTACTGATGCATTAACCCCGGCCCGCAGTGCGATGTTGGGTCACTGTAATAAACCAAAGAAAAAGGCAATGTAGAGAGCTACATTGCCTTTCTTCGTGAGTGGGCGCTTTTTTGGTGCTAATCAGATTTCAACGGCCGCCTGCGTTGGGCTGGCGCGCGCATGTATTCATCTTGCAAAGCGCTTGATGCAACTGGTGACGACACCCCAGATTTCCAGCGTCTGTCCTTCTGGCGGCATGATGTCGGGGTAGGTGGGGGCGCCTGCCCTGAGCTTGCAGGTGTCGCCATCGCTGTCCAGCGCTCTGATGACGAGTTCGCGATCGACAACTGCCACGACGATGCTCCCATCGCGAGCGCGCAGCTCCCTGTCCACCACGACGATATCGCCGTCATCGATGCCGTGTTCCTGCATGGACGGGCCGGTCACGCGTAGCAGGAACGTGGCTTTGGGGTGCGTGACCAGCAGGTCTGTAATATCCAGCCGCTTGCCTGCAAAGTCATTCGCGGGCGAGCCTGCGCGTGCGCTGCGGTCAGCCAGCGGCAAAGTAACCGGGGACGCGATCAGTTGGACGGGCATACCACTCATGAGACGATGACTGTGCATATGTACAGTGTAGCGGTTGATGCGACTCCGGTGTCATGAATCCACGTTGATGTCGCATGCTTTCCACTCGATCCTGCACCCGGTTCTGTTCGGAGCCGGGGACCTATGCTGAGTTGCATGTGCTGTGCCGAAAGCTGGCCAGCCCGCAGTGGTGACTGTGGCGGGCGGCCATTAGCAGGCATTAATGGGCATCAGCGGGCATTAGTGGGCATTAACGGGGACTAGAAAATGACTAGCCGCATGTATTACCAGAGCACAGCGGCATTGTCCGAAAGACTGCGCTACGCGGCGGCTAGAGCAGCCAAGTGAATATCCGCCGCCCCTTGAGTGCTGGCTGCATTCACATGGTCAAAATAATCGTACCAGCCGCTGGCTTTGATGCCCGCCAGCAGAGCGTCACGAGCGGCCTGGTCAGGAAAGCGCCAAATACCAAGGAATGTATGCGCGGTTCCCTGGTCAATGCTGGAGTCCGTTTCTGCCAGGGAGAGGACTTCGACACCGAGGCTGGAGAGTTGATTCAATGCGAGTCCGATGCCGCCAAGAAAATGTTGCCTTTGTTCGGCGGACAGTGCGAGCCAGGCCGAATTGGGGGTGTAGAGCTCTACGAGGTAATGAGACATGGTTCCACTTTCACTTGAGATTGCGCAGTGCGCGTTGACATATACGATGTGTGGCGGCGGCTTGGGTGCTTTGAAGCCATTGGGCACAGATGTCACGCACCCAGGCTGGCTGGTCCTTGGCGGCATCATTGAGCCAGTTGGCGACCGAGTCCTGCACGTAGACCGAAGGGTCGCTCTTCAAAGCTGAGAGCAAAGGCAGTGCTTGCTCGGGCGAGCGTTTGAGCTGTGAGATATGCGTGCTCCACACACCGCGGGGACGCAAGACCTCGCACGCGAATCGTCGGACGCGTTCGGAAGGATCTTGTGTCCATGGCATCAGCTGAGCGATAGCCGCAGCCAGGTCTTGCACCAGGTGCGGTCGCATCGCCATCCAAGCCCATTCACGCACACCAAAATGGGCATCATCTGCCAGCGGGTGCATTGCGGCCAGCCGTACACCGAGATCCAGGTTAGGCCGGGCACCGATCATGAAACACGCCCAGCCTCGTGCCATATCGGCGCGGTGCGTTTGGCATTGTGCGATGCCCTCAGTACCCAGGGCATCCAGCAAGACTGCACCGATACGGGCCATGCGTTTGAGCACGCCCAGTTGGCAGGCTTCATCGATCGTGCTCAGTGCTTGAGCCGTAAGCGCCGGAAAGATTGTTCGTGCCAGTACGGCCTGGTCGACTGCCAGGCATTCAGCCAGCGTCGCGCATTGCAACTCCCCGCGCGATAGCGCATGCAGAACGTCCCGAGGAATGTCGGCGGTGCGCGTCGCACCCTTGCGGACTTGATCCCTCATGATTCAACGTCCGATTCAGGGCCTCGTACTTTCTCCAGCAACGCTGCCAGCTGCTTTCGCTCATCTACAGACAGGTTGCCAAACAAGCCTGCAATCCACCGACCATGCTGGTCGATAACGGTACCGGCTAGTTGTTTTCCTTTTGAGGTCAGTCGAATGCAAAGTGCGCGGCGGTCTTCGGCGTTGGCGTGACGTTCAATCAGGCCTTCGCGCTCCAGTCCGTCTAAGAGGCCGGTCACCGTGGCGCGGGTCACGCCAGCCTGCTCGGCCAGCGCGTTGGGTGCGAGTCCGTCAGGCGCCACATCGAGAAGGAACAACAACACAAAGCGCCCCTCAGACAAACCATGAGGGGCCAGCAAAGCAGCGCAGTCGCGATCGATGTTTGCAGCCATCGACAGCACTTGAAAGCACAGCTGGATGCCATCCACATCGGGCAGTTTGCGTCGTTGTGCTTCTTCAATTAGCGCCTGGTACTTCTGTTCAAGCTTCATTAGTTAGCCAAAATATAATATGGTGGCTAATTATATGAGCAAGATCACTGCATGAATAGTGGACCGAGCACCACCTCATCAGATGCCGGCTTGTCGATTGCAGACCTTGGCCTAGCTGAGCGCCGATTCAATGACCAGGCAGAGTAGGGTGGCTGTGAGCACTGAATCGTCAGGGGCGCTCAGGGACGGCGCTTGCTTGCGATCAAGTTGGGCAGCGATATCGGTGTGCCGGGAGCCTGTTGATCTTCATGGTCTTGTTCAAGCAGGGCAAGCAAGCCCTGCTTGAACTTGGGCGGGCCGATGCCCGCCCTGTCACATCGGTCAGTTGGTCGCAAAGCAGTACATCAGCCCGGCACTGCCGCTCTGCTGCAACTGCTCAACGCTGCAGCCGCGCGAGCCATCAGGGCAAATTACATCTTGCAAAGCGTTTGATGCAGCTGGAGATGACACCCCATATTTCCAGCGTCTGTCCTTCCTGCGGCACGATGTCGGAATAGGTGGGGGCGCCTGCCATATAAATAAGACAAGGCATTGAGATTGAAACTGCTCGCTAGAGAATAGAGCGATCTGACGTTGTTCTAAAATTCATAGCTGTAGGCGCCAGCATTTGTTGAGTTTCAGGTTGTTATCTGCCTGAAAGTCAAGAAAATCAGGCGCAGTTAGCTATTCAAATAGTCAAAGGCAGCAGCACAAACGCATGCTGTTTGTCTGAGGGAGGCATACGTGAGCGCGACACCAACCCATCACTTATCAACTCTGCCAGGTGTGGATGCTTTGAAAGCCCTGCTGGGCAATCTGCAAGCCCGGCAGGCTGGCTGGCAGCAAGCCCAACAACTCATGGCTGCACAGTTGGCACCCGATTTTTCGCCCTTTAGCGTGTACCGTAGTCATGAAGTGGATGTGTCGCGTCACCTTGCACTGTTACTGGATCCCAACGAAACACATGGCCAAGGCAGTTTGTTTTGGGATGCGTGGGTAGACCTGGTGCTCGATGCCCAGGGCAAGCAACATTTGCTGTCTGTTGACGGTGAAGATGATAAAGCGGCTGCAGCAGAGCAAGACCTTAGGGCAGACGACGGCGAGGCTGTAGATATGCCACGGCCGAACAGTGCTTGGCTTCGTCAAAGCGTTGTCGGCAATGTGGAAACAGAGCATTCCACTAGCTCGTTGGATAAGCGCAGATACATCGATTTGTGCGTTCACTTGCAAGCGCCAAACGGCATGTTGGCGATTGAAAACAAGCCTTGGTATTCATCCGTAGATGAGGAAGGCCAATTAGCCGACTACGCAAAGCACTTGTCTCAGTTGGCAAAGGGAAGGCCTTGGCTATTGGTGTACTTGGGGCGCGGGGCACCTGGCGTGCAAAGCATATCGCTTGCTGAGCGTACAGAGTTGACCAAACAGGGGCATTTGGTATGTGTTTCTTGGTCACAGATGCTCCAGATGCTTAGGCAATGCGTACCGAAGATTCAGGCATCCAAAGTGCGCTGGTTTGTAGAGGACTTTATTGACATGCTGGAGGAGGAAACGATGGGTTATGTAGACGAGAAAGAGTTGGCACATGTTGCTCAAGCCTTCAACAATAGCCCTCAGGCTTTAGCGCAAGCGCTATTGCTGCGCGATACCCTGCTGCAGTGGCAATCGAGTCGGTTAGAGCTGTTGAAAGAACAACTCAATAAGCGTTTCGTTGAAGAAGGGGTTAAGCCCCAATGGGGCATCAACACAGAATCTCCTCATAAAAGAAAGGCGTATTTCGCTTTGCCTTTCACAAGTAGCCCAGACGTTACTTTGCGCTTCGAGTGGTATTTTGGCTTTGCTGATGAGGAGAATTTTTACTGGGGCCTGCATATCCCGAGCTTTGACAAGGAAGCCGCAAAAGGCTTGGGGGAGGCACTGATACAAGCAGCACCTCAATTGCCTGCCTCAGATGACGTTGAGGAGATGTGGCCGTTTTGGGTGTATCTCACTGATGACCCATTGTTTACGCCTGATGCCAAGCAAACTGGTGCGACAGCGCTGCACCCTTGGCTGTCTGTAGACCGCCATGAAAACGATTTTGTGACTTTGGTGCTGCAGCGCTATCGCGAGTTGAAGGCGGCACTTCAGTCCGATGCGGTGCAGGTGAGGCTGAAGCAGGAGCAATAACAGTCGAGGCCTAAGACTTGCTAAGAATTGGGCGGGCCGATGCCCGCCCTGTCACGTCGATCAGTTGCTCGCAAAGCAGTACATCAGCCCGGCGCTGCCGCTCTGCTGCAACTGCTCGACGCTGCAGCCGCGCGTGCCGTGCGACGAGTTCCACGAGGCATTGGCTACAGGGTCGGGGTTGGTGCCCTTGTGGTCGTGGTGGCCCACGATGGCGGATCCGCCGTCGCTCTTGGTCCAGTTGCCGCAGGTGGTGTCCTTGCCGGGCTCGGGCACGGCCAGCGTGCCGTCAGGGCGCGAGCCGGTCAGGATGTCGTGGCGGTTGACCTCATCGCCAAAGCCCGAGACGATTTCGCCCTTTTCAGTCAGCGAGGTGTCCTTGCCGACCTTGGCATTGGCGCTGTGCAGGTCGGCCACGCTGGTGGCAATGACCACGCCCTTGGCGTTGCGCCACGGGCCGTTGCCAATGCGATCGCGCGCATTGACGGCCGGTTGGCCATTCAGGGCAGCGTTGCTCAGATAGGCGCGCCAGGTTTTGTTGCCTGCGCCCACGCTTGCGGCCAGCGACTGGCAGTAGCGATCAGCCCCGGCCAGCCCGCCCAGGTCGCCGCCCTTGCCGGGGTTGGTGCTGGTGATGAAGAAGCTCATGGGGTTGCCGCCCGACGCCCCCATGGCGCCGCAACCCACAATCAGTGCGGCAGCCGCAAGGGCGGTGCTGGCAGAAAGAACCAAACGACGGGACATGGCAGGCTCCTGAGCAATAGTGGAGCCAGCAGGCTAACGCAAGGCGGTGTCAGCGGCAATATGGGGGGCTGTGAGTTGAATCTATCCCCATGGCTGTTGTTTGGATAAACAGCGCTGCAATCTGCCAGTGGCAAGTAATTGGGGACGCGATCAGTTGGATAGGCATGTCGCTTATGGGCTGATTGCTGTACATGCTTATCGATTGATGGGGCTCAGAGGCCGTGAAGCCACCAAGTGTCGCAGTTCAGAGCAGTTAGGGATTAGAGTCAGCTTGGAGCATTGCCTTTACTTCTTCAATTGAGAGGCAGCCGTTGCGCATATGGATGACTGCATGACAATTTGGACAAACAGGACGGAGGTCATGGACTGGATCGACTTTGTGTTCAGCTCGCTGGACTGCCAGTGGGTGCAGGTGGTGAACATGGATGAAGTCACGAGCGAAATCCCCATATACCTTCCCAAAGTTAAAGTTGCAGACGGCACATGATGTTCCATGCACCTCGATGCAACGTCGACGTGCTTCCGGGTTTCTTTCGAAGGCATTTACCGTCACAGTCTGAACTGAGCCTTCTTTCAGACTATCAGTCTGAACTTCCTCCGGGAATCGAAAGTCTGTTCGCCCAAGGTCGAACTTTGAAGCGATGGCGCTTAAGTATGATTTGTTGAAGAGCTTTCCTGCGCGGGCGAGTTCATTCGCGCGACCTGAGCCATAGGCGGCGCAGAACTTGACTATCTCTGAGTTTCCTACTGTCCGGCTAGTACCTTTGGACGTCGTAATGGTTATACCTTTGTTCGAGACGACGAACCAAAAGGTCTTCGCGTTTGATTGCGTCTCCCAATGATCGTGTTGCGCGATTTTGGCAAAAGCAAGGAATTCGGTCGCAGTAAGGCTCATTACTACTGGCTCCTAACGTTAGGCATGAGTGGCGCTCATCCCTAGCATTGAAACGTATACAGATCCAGGGTGCTGGCCTCCTTCTGCGTTGCTCGCCGCATGGTTGCTGGATCGAGGCCGTCAGCGAGTTCACTATAGCTTGTGTAACCAGCGAGCCTAAGTGCAATAGATGCATGGGGGCGTAAGGTAGTCAAAATTGAGCGATTCTAGGTTGTTGAGTGACTGGCTTCTGATTGGATTCTCTGAGGGGAGGCGACAGTCGCAGATCGGGCAGACGCGGATATTGGTGAGGGGCTGCCATCAAACCTCAACTCTACGAGGAAAGCAGCTTTTGCCCGCCACATGGTGCGCTAGATTCGTCCCACAATTAGGCTCAACACTGATCGCTGCTCAACGTAGCGCTGTGCTCAAATGTTACGGAGGAATCGCCCACAACTTGCATATCCCCCATTAGGCCTCGCCACCACTACCATGACGCAACCTACAAAGTACTGGCGGATGAGTTTTGCGTCGACAGCAGACCTCGATTACATGCTTACTTATGGAACGCTCATCTGCCCGATGACTGGACTTTACAGCTCTAAGTACGACCCCGAAGACTGCATCGCTCGTCGAATGAAAAAAGGCGACGGTATATTTTTGGGGAAACTTGATGAAGACACTGGTAAGGCCAATATTTATGCTATTGGCATAATTGGAAATCAGAAGCCAGTGACTTTGGTTCGTTGGAAGCGAATTTCAAAGGTTGTCTTTCCAAATCCACAAGGAGGAATTCCCCCTTGGCGGGAACGTTGCTTTCTTTTTGAGGGTACTCGTGCTGAAGTGTATAACCTGGCAGCGGAGTTTTTGATCTACTTCCCTGATGAATAACACATAAGAGTTAGGCATGAGCCATCGTTGCAATCTTACTGTTAGATCCTAGTGAGGGAGGCGTCGATGCTGAAAAACCAAGCTAAATATCAGATAAGAATCTCTAAACTCGAAGAGGAGAATGAGCGTTTGAGACGTGAACTTGATTTTTTGCGGGCACATCCAGCAATCTCTCAAGGCATGCGCGGCGAGCTTCTGATTATTAAAAATTTTAATGGGGCAGCAACTTCGTACACGGCTTCTCACGACTTCATCACTGAAACTGGTATTAAGGTGGAAATCAAGTACAGCAAGCTCAATCAACCTAACAAGAGATCACCCACAAAGCGCTGGAACTGGGGTAAGCCACTTGGATGGCTTGATAAGGGGAAGGACTATGACTTTCTGCTTCTTATCGGCGAGAAGGATCACAGATATGCTGTGGATTTCCTCGATAAATCGCCATATGTTTATTTCTTGCTTCCTATCGTCGCCGTTCCTGAAGTAATGAGTAAGGGAGTTTCAGTCGGAGGAATGATTCAGATCACAACAAACCTACCCAAGCTTCGTCAGAAAAAATTTCCTCCCCAATTATTGAAATTTCAAAGTGCTTTCGAGAGCTTGAAAGATTTATTGGGAAGCGCGTCTTCGACCTAACCATATTCTTCAGAGTGGTCTCCAATTGTCGGAGAAGTTTGACTGCTTTAGAGTAGCAGAATCACTGAAATTAAGGACTACTCTGGGTCGTACTTAGGTTTTCTCGGGGACCGCATCGAAAAAATAATAGTTGGTGTGGCTGCGAACATCGAAATGCCAGGGGAATTTTCTGGGGAGTTTGGGGGTGCGACGGGGATTGAAGTGATGTCGCTCAGAGGGAGATAGCCCCGCTGCACCCCCCGTAAACCCCGGCCTGATCGGTTCGATTCCCATCGCATAGACACCGATGCCTCAGACCGTGTGGATCAGGCCATATTTGCGGCCCAACTGCGAACTTGCTTTCGTGATTTGATCTTCCAGCCATCCTTTGTGCGCTCAAGGCTGTCTTCATACCAAAGGCCGCTCACAAAAGTGGTTTCTTTGCCTTCAGGTGTCTTGCCCGTCATGGGGACGATGGCCGCAGATCGGGCGGTGGCGCTATTTCCTGCCAGATCAATTTTGACGGTAGAGACTGTGTGCTGTGTCGAGGCCAGGCTGCCAAGGATTGGTACAAAAAACTCTTGCAGCTCGGCAGGAGAGCCTTTGGGTCCACCAAAAGCGGTGAAGTCCAAAATCGCATCAGGAAGAAATATCGCTTGAAACGAGTGCCAGTCCTTTTCGTCTAAGGCATGACAGTACCGTGCCAGGAGTTCGTTGATTTCTACCTTGTCCGAGATGTCCTGAAGTGTCATTACTGGCTCCGTTTGGAAGTCATGATTTGAACCAGTCAGGACAATACGTGTATCTGCCGCTTGGGCATCGTCTGTATCGACTATCGCGCATGTAGCGGTAATTGTTGAGGAGCATTTGACTCACAAAGGCTGGCGAATGTCCGCAGCCGACAACCGATTGCGGCTGTCGCTGCTCGGCCCCTTGCAGTCATACAGCGGCTGATAGGACCTCTATATGGCAGAGCTTCTACTGCCATCGAGTCGCTGAATATATGCTCTTGTCCGTCGTCATTTCTTCAGATACAGATACTATGAAAATCAGTGCTCGCAATGTCTTGCAAGGCAAGGTTATCTCGATTGTCACGGGCCCAGTCAGCACGGAATTGACACTGGAAGTTGCCCCTGGTGTGAGAGTCACGTCCTCTATCACCTCGACGTCGGCCCAGTCCCTGGGGTTGAAAGAGGGCGACAACGCATATGCCGTCATTAAAGCGTCGTCGGTAATGGTCGCTGTGGATTAAACAGCTCTTCTGTCTAAGCAAGGAGGCTCCTAAGGGAGCCTTTCTGATTCAGCCAGTTCAGATCAGTTGGATGCGCTAAGTTAAAAACTTCTTTCGCAAGCAACGGCCTCCAGACCGGCGCAGCGGATAGCACGGCGATGTTTGCGCAGACAGCCAACAGGCATCAGAAGCCGGGACAAGGGATTGCTGCGCTTCTGAATTTCGGGGCGTTGAGGTCCAATCAGGTCAGGTGGTCTTCCACAATCAACCAGCCCATGCTCCCAACCCCATCATTGATGATGTCCAGGTGGTTGCCGCCCTCGTACAGGCGAATGTTCTGACCAACGAAGGCTCTGGGTGCAAGGCGCTCAATATGGGACAGGGCCAGCCTTATTTGCTCGCCAAGCTCAGAAAGTGACTTTTGAGAGTAGTCAATGTCGATAGCCTCGGCCAGCAGTCCATAGACAACTCTCCTTTTCCCCTCTTCGGGGAAAGCGAGCACCTTTGTATGCAAGAGCTCTGCATCCGAAAATTTGCGACCAGTGAGCTTTTCAAAAACTTCAATGCTTGGCAAAGTTCCCTCCTAGCGCTGCGTGACTCAATGTAACCAGCATAGTCGAGCGCAATGAAGAGATGCAAGCAGCAAGAGCGCGTAGTTACGCCTACTTCACCAATGAATTCAGGACTGCAAACGACGCAGACCAGCTGCTGGGCATGGTTTGTCAATCGCCCTCAGGTGCCTGATCCTGCCCGTGAAAGGCTTCCCATGCAGCTGCTTCCAGCTCACCGCAATCAGAGATGAGATTGCCGCTCTCATCATGAAGCGTATACGTTTGTTGCTCACCTCCAAGGCTCGCGGCGCCATCAAGTCCCAGCAGCAAGGTATACATGGTGTCTCCCAGCACCGAATCCAGAATCGCTCGAAGTTGCTCGTGCTGCTTGGGCGTGAGCTCCAGAGCTTCGATCCGCGCTGCGACCTCCGACTCCTCATGAGCATTCATGAAAGACAAAAGAAGTTCTGATTTGAGCTTGACCCAGTTTTCAACAAATTGTTTGGCGTTCATCGTTACATGCGCAGTCATCGGCAGAGTCCTGGAGACTGAAGAAAAATTACCGCAAAAGTCGCGACTTGTGGCAACTCACTGCTGGCCAGCATTCGGTTTGCAGCTGTTCATCACAGCAAGCCTGAGCCAGGCCAGCGCAGGATCATTGTGCTTTCGCGCATGCCAGGCCTGTTGGTATGCCATTTTCGGCAGTTGCAATTGGCGTGGAGGCGCAAACTGCCGCAGATTCTTGAATGAGCGCAGCGGTCCGACAGCACGACGGGCAATCGTCAGAACCAGATCGGTACCTGGCAGCAATTCAACCGCAGCGCTCCAGTGTGGCAAGGCCACCGCAATCCTCCTTTTGAGTCCCTTGGCGGCGAGTGCGCGCTCGATCTCGTCGTTCGCATCCGGCCTCAATGCCAGCATGACATGAGGGCGCGTCAGCCATTCCTCCAGCGACAGTCCTCCTTTTTCCGGACTGACGGCCTTGTCTGCGAGACAGATGAAATCCTCTTCGAACAGTGTTTCGACCTGGATGTCTTGTGCAAGATCGGGAAAGATCCCCAGAGCCAGATCCAGTTCACCATCGGCTAGCTGTACCAGCATGGCATCCCGGCTGGCCTGACTGATGGCGAAGTCAAAGCCGGGCGCATGTTTGCGGACATATCGCATCAGGTCCGGAAGTACCAGACGAGCCGCATAGTCGGACAGTGACAGCCTGAATCGTCGTTGTGCCTGCAGTGGATCGAACTGAGGTGTTCCCAGCAGAGTATTGAGGCTGCCCAAAGCCTCCGAGAGTGGTTGCAGCAGCCCATTGCCTCGGGCCGTCAGCTCCAGCTTCCCCTGCTTGCGCACCAGCAATGGGTCATTGAAATGCTCGCGCAGCTGAGCTAGCGAATGACTCACTGCCGGTTGGCTCTTGTGCAGGCGCATGGCAGCCCTGGTCACGTGCTTCTCGGTCAGCAACGCGTGAAGTGCCAGCAGCAGATTGAGGTCGATACGGCGCAAATCATCCATGCGAAGAATAGTACACGTGCATATAAACGATTTCCATAATTAATCCGTATGCAAGACCATTCAGACATTGCTTAGACATTTGAAGGAGTGGCAGATATGAACAGCAAGATGGCATTGATGACGGTCGCCTCACTGGGCATGGCCTTGCTGGCGGGGGCCATCCTGCCTTTTCAGGCCGCTGCAAATGCCAACGCAGGCCGTGCTCTGGGTCACCCTTTCTGGGGGGCTGCCACATCGCTGGTGATCAGCCTGGCCGTGATGGTGCCCATGCTGATTCTGGTCAAAGCCTCCATGCCGAATTTCAGCAATGCGTTTCACGGTCCCTGGTGGTTGTGGATCGGCGGTGTCCTGGGGGCTGTTTACGTCGCCAGTGCTGCAGCCCTGATACCCAAACTGGGTGCCGGCGGATTTCTGGTTGCCGTGGTCGCAGGACAGATGGTCGTGGCGGTATTGATCGATCACTTCGGTGTCATGGGACTGGAGCCCAAGCCCATCAATGTCATGCGTGTGCTGGGTGTGCTCCTGATTCTTGGCGGGGTGTTCCTGATCCAGGGAGCGGGAGCAGCCAGGCCTGCCGCCGCTGCGATCCCCGCCACCTCCGGCGTGGGCTTGGCTTGAGCACAAAAATAGTGATTGGCCCACTGGAGCGGCGCCAGTGCGCTGAACGCTTCTCGAAAGGAAATGGACATCAGCGCCTCACGCCGGAATGCTCAATGCGAGCCCTTGGGTGGACATCGCGGCCCCATGCCGTAACTGCTTGACAAGATCAAGCAAGCACAGGCCTTCCGATCAAGAAGAATGTCCCTGACGCTCGCCGAACGTCTGGGGTTTCATCACACCAAGTGCATACGATTAGGAGTGTGCATGTCTGGAGCAGGAGATCGCCATGAGCAAATTCAGTATTCAGCACATTGATCACATCGTGTTGCGCGTCACCGACCTGGAGCGCAGCATCCGCTTTTACCAAGCGGTCCTGGGCTGTGCCTTGGTGAAGCGTCGCGAGGATCTGGGTATGGTTCATCTGCGAGCTGGTGCATCCATGATTGATCTGGTGGATGTTGAGGGCCCTTTAGGCCGTGCTGGCGGAGCCGCGGCCTCAAGCGAGCGCAGAAATGTCGATCATTTCTGCCTGCGTATCGAGCCTTTTGATGAGCAAGCCATCCTCGCCCATTTGGCTGGCCATGGTCTTGAGGCGGATGGGGCGGTGCGGCGCTTTGGCGCTGACGGCATGGGCCTGTCCATTTACTGCAAAGACCCGGACGGCAATCAGCTTGAACTTAAAGGGCCAGCGAGCGCCGATTGACAACTCAGGCGGCAGTCCGTACTCCCGGAGTGCTCGCTATGCCCGATCTGGTTGCTCGAAAGACAGCCTCTGGCTGTGGATTCAAGCGATTGCGGCTGCCGCTGTCCGGCCCGCAAGAGACGCTGCCCATCACGGCAAGGTGTCACCGCTCCTGTCCCTGTCAACTCAGGACGGGTTCGTTTGACCCTTAAACTAGCCGCATGAATCGACGTAGTCTGGTCTTATCCGCCCTGGCCGCAGGGTTTGCTCAAGTGACGGCGGCAGGCCCCCAGCCTCAAGAAATGGCCGAGTGGTCTCGGTTTTTCACAGAAGCCGATGCGCAAGGCAGCATCGTTGTTCTCGATGCACGCGATAACTCTGAAACTACCCACGTCTACGACGTGTCGCGTTCCGCTCGGCGTTACTCGCCAGCCTCTACCTTCAAGATTCCGCACAGCCTGTTTGCGCTTGATGCAGGGCTGCTGCGTGATGAATTTCAGCTTATTCAATGGGATGGCGTGAAACGACCTGTGGAGGCCTGGAACGTGGACCAGAATCTGCGCTCCGCGATGAGGAACTCCACCGTCTGGGTGTATGAGCGCTTCGCCAAGGAACTCGGCGATGCACGTGAGACCGCCTATATGCGAAAGATTGGGTATGGCAATGCGGTCGCCACTGGCGACAAGCCATTCTGGGTTGAGGGCGACCTCGCCATCTCGTCTTTCGAGCAGATTGCTTTCTTGCAACGGCTTTACCGCAATCAACTGCCTTTCCAGGTCGAGCACCAGCGGCTTGTGAAGGACGTGATGGTCAATGAAGCAGGACCTGACTGGATACTGCGTGCAAAAACGGGCTGGACCGGAAAAATCGGCTGGTGGGTGGGCTGGGTAGAGTGGCCCAGCGGCCCCGTCTTCTTCGCCTTGAACATGGACACGCCCAACAGACTTGCCGACCTTGCCAAACGGCAAAGCATCACACGCAATATTCTGCGCTCCATTAAAGCGCTACCCACTTCAGCATAGATCTGGACCGGGAGCAGAAGCCGGCAGGGCTGTGTCTTGAAGAGCTCCTGTGGCCGGTTCCTGCCCCCCGTTTACATGCTCCAAAGGGATACTTGAGATGTGAGCCGACATGGATAGTCAGGCGACGATCTCTCCGTTGCGGATCGCCACGCGAATGGCCTGCGCCGTCGTGGCAACGCCCAGGCGCTTGCGGATGCGGCGCAGGTGGTTTTCCACAGTGCGTTCGGACAGGCCGAGGGTTGCGGCAATCTCCGTCTGCCGCCGGCCGGCGGCCGTCCATGCGAGCACCTCACGTTCGCGATCGGACAAGGGGCCGAGCTCCTCTTGCGCGGGCAGCTCCAGCAGCCTGCGCGCCGTGCGGAATGCGGTTTGGGCGATCAGCTCCAGCGCCAGCCGGGCCTGCGGCGAGGCATCGATGCGCTCGCCGCCCAGGCTCATCGCGCCTTCCAGCCCCAGGAGGCCGAATACAGGCACTTGCAGACCGTGGATACCCGGGCCCTGCGGCGCGCGGACGACGCTGTAACGCTCGCCCTGAGCGCCGTTGGTCTTGGTCCAGAAGAAGGGCTGGTTCGTCTCCAGGATATGGCGCGTCACCGGGCAGTGCCGCACGTAGGTTTCAGCATCGACAGGCGCGCCCGTGCCGAACCAGTCGCCTTCGATCCAGTAGATGCGCTCCACCGCATCGTCCCGAGCGCTGGAAGCCGAGAACAGCACAAAACGGTCGTACCCCAGCGGCGCGCCGACAGCACGCACCGTATCCTGGATTGCGGCAAGGCTGCGGGCGCCCTCGATGGCGAGGGCTCCGTGCAATGCCGCCTGCGCGATTGCAGTGCTCATCTCAGGCCGTGACTTCCTTGAGCAAGGTTTCGGCCGCGAGTTTGCCAAGCGCATTGCCAGCCAGAGGGCTGTCGCCGGTGATCAGCTGGCGGTCCCGGTGCACGGCACCCGAGATGCCGTCGTTGACAATCTCGAAACCCAGGGCCTTGAGCCTTTCGCCGAACTTCCAGGTCAGGTGACCCGGCATGTAGCCGATGGCCGGGGTCTGCGCATCAAGTGCGTCGGGGAAGGCGCAGATCTTGTAGCCTCGGTAGATGTCGCTGTCGCCAACCGCAAGGAAGGCAGCAGGTCCGTGGCACAGGGAGATGACGAACCGGTTGTTGGCCGCAGCCCATTCCAGCACCGCACCTACGTCACAGCTGTCGGGGATGCCGATCAGCGCGCCATGCCCGCCGGGGACGAAGATGGCGGCGTACTGCTCCAGACCTTGCTCAAGCACCGTCGACAGGCGCAGCGGCTCCTTGAATTGCGAGTGGTACTTGTTGAAGAAGCCCTTGACCGTCTCGTCTTCGGAAGGCATTGCCCAGAACTCGAACTTGACGGGATTTCCCGACACCGTTGCCACATCGAACGCGAATCCCGCCTTGTCCAGGTGGTACATGGGCAGAAGCGTCTCGACCGGGTGGTTGCCGGTGGAGAAAAAGCTGCCGTTATCGGTCAGCAGGTAGCGCTCGTCTGCGCCGATCATCAGGATCTTCTTGCTGCCTTGATAGGTTTTCGCGTAGTCGGCGCCGCTCAGGTCGGACTTGGGCGACGTGAACTGGCTGAGCGAGTAGGGGGAGGGGAAGAACGCATTGAGTTCGGCCGGATCGGGTTGCGGTTGCTTGTCGGGAGTCGATGGTTCAGCCATGGGGCACCTCTGGGGTAGTTTGCGGAGGGCACAACAATGCGGCGGCAAGAAACCTGTGGCAATGAGGGATTTCCGTCAACGCGGGTCGGGCGAAGCCGGCGGCGTGTACTTGCAAAGCAAGTGTGCAGAATCGCGAACTCATCACATGCAGCGCCTGTCGTGCATGGCTCTCCTTCTCAGTCTGATCAAGGCTGGCCGGCCTTGTGATGATGGCGTAATAGGGCAATGTCGGCAGCACCGGATTGCCAGAGATGCCAGAGTGCTTGTTACAAACGGAAAGCTGCAGTCCATCCGCTCAACCTAGAACGACCATATGTCGCGGCCGTATGAGCCCTTTGCGAAAAAAGCCGGCGCAGTCGATGGTTGAGCCGGCCTGGATGCGACCGCATTGAGGGTGCTCCTGAATGGTGCACCGTCTTTCCTGGGCACTTAAACCACCGCAGCGCTGAACGGCTCTGGCCTTCGTGCAAGCAGATGCGACAGCTTTTGAAGGCCCGTCTGCAAGCGTCCACGGTCCTTGATGCTGCCCAGCGAGATGCGAATGGCATTGACGGAGCCGCTGCCGGTGGCGCTGGTTGCGAATGCCTCCGCAGGTGTGACGGCGATGCCCTCGTTGTCGGCCGCACGCGCAAGCTGTGAGGAGTTCCAATACCCTGGCAACTCGAGCCATACATGCAGGCCGTCTCCAGTGCCGCTGTACCTCCCCGCAAGAATATCCCTGGCCATCCAGTGGCGCAGACGCGCCTCCTTGCGTACGCCTTCCATCAAAGCAGCAGCCGAACCGTCGAGAATCCACTGTGTGGCCAGTGCGGCCGTCAGAGGAGCGACCATCAGCGCAAATGACCTGAGCGCGACCAGGAAGCGTTCGCGTTCATGCGGGTCACGTATGAGCACGAAGGCGACACGCAAGCCGGGCGTCAGGCATTTCGACAGGGTCGAGATGTAGGACACCTGTTCAGGGGCAAACGTGGCAATAGGTGGCGGCGGTGCATCGGCAAGCAGCCAGTAGGGATCATCCTCGACGATGCGTACATTGCAGCGCTTGGCGATGTTGGCGAGCTCCTTGCGCCGGCGCTCCGGAATGGTGATGGCGGTCGGGTTCTGCAATGTAGGGTTGAGGTAGAGCAGCCCAGGCTGGTGCTGATGGCAGGCTTGCTCCAGCATCTCGGGCACCATCCCATGCTGGTCCGCTTCCACCGCAACGATGCGCCGGCCGAACTGGGTCGCAGCAGTACGCAGGCCCGGATAACTTGCCGGCTCTGTCAGTATCACATCGCCAGGCTTCGTCAGCGCCAGGATCAATGCGGCAATTGCAGCTTGAGCGCCCGGACAGACAACAACCTGTGCTGAATCCAGAGCTCCAAACATCGGCTCCAGCCATCTGGCTCCTGCCTTGCGGTCGGAGTCGCTTCCTCCGCCCAGGTGGTAAGTCATCAGCAATGCGGTGTCTGCCCCCATCATTACCTGAGAAAGGCCTTGTTTCAGCAGGTCGTCGAAGTCCACGCCAGCGGGTGGGGGAGGAGTGTTCATGCTTAGGTCGAGGACCGAAGTCAGTTCAATTCTCGGTGCCGCGACATAGGTGCCTCGCGCGCCGCGGCCTTCGAGCAGATGGCGGCGTCTGGCTTCGTCGTATGCGCGCGTGACCGTTGTCAGGTCGAGGTTCAGCTGTGCTGCCAACTGGCGCTGCGGGGGCAGACGATCACCCGGTTTCAGCGAACCGTCTGCCATTGCCGCCTGCAAGGCATCAGCAATCTGCAAGAAGCGCGGCCCGCCATGCACGGCCAATCGCGGCAGCCAAACTGGCAAACTGTCATCTTGTATGGTTTTCATACGCAGACATTTTGTCTCAATGTATGGAAATTGCTTTTAAGTAATATGCCTCAGAGCGTGTGGCGACCCCATTCTTGTATGGCAATCGCCGACGTTTTCGCCTCTCTCCCTAGGGGGGCGGTGTTCCTCACGGTAGACAGTGTCAAGTCATAGGCTGGAAATTTTCAAAATGATCGATTGGGTCCCTGTAATCTTTGTTACGTTCAAGGTTCTCATCTTCGGCGCATGCATGTTCTTCGCCATCAAGTGGCATTACGACCAAGGCAAGAAGGGGATGGACAGGCGCGCGCTGCTGCGCACGGGCGGCAAAGTGGCTGCCGCCTTCATGCTGGCGCTGTTGTGTGTGCTGCTGTTCACCTTCGGCCTTGCCAATATGCTCGGCATGGACTTGAGCCTGCCATGACGGCGAAGACTGCTTGGCCGATATCCAGTCATGCAATGAACCTTGCATTCATCGCTCGGCCATGACTGGCTGCCTTATCGAAGATGGCAATCTGCCTTGCATGGCCTTTGCAGACTACCTTTGGCTCCAGGCATTCGGGAGACCACTTGCTTCGGATGACAAGGTTCACTCAATCGCCAGGCTGCCTCTGCTTTTCCGGGCCAGCTCGACAAAAGCCAAAGCAGCGGGCGAGAGCTTGTCAAAGCTCAGCGCGGCCAACGCGATTTTCCGGCGACAACGGGGCTTTAGCGGGCGGTAGACAACACCTGCCGGGGGCTCGGGCAGAGCCAGGCGTGCGGCAATGGTGACTGCCTCGCCTTGCGCTACAAAGCCCATCATCGAGGTGAGCTGCTCAAACTTGAACAGAGTTCTGGGTGAGGCGCCCTGGCTGGCCAAAAAAGCATCGATATGGGGGCCTGAGCCTGCGCTGGTACGGATAAAGGGCTGTCCATGAAAGCTCATGGCAGTGATGGCCGATTGGGACGCAAGGGGGTGCGCAGCAGGCAGCACCGCCACCAGCTCGTCTTCGGCCAGGGTCAGGGTGTCAAAGCGCTCGTCGGGCAAGACGACAAAGCCCAGTTCCACGCGCCGCTCCAGCAGCCACTGAACGACTGTGTCGTCCATGGCTTCCTCAATGTGCACCTCGACCAGGGGGTGCTTCTGCTGAAAACGTGCCAGGAGCTTCGGCAGCAGGCGCAGCGACGAGGTGGCGCCAAAAGATGCGATGCGCAAGGTGCCCCGGGCAATGCCATGCTCCGCATCGGCTTCCTGCTGCAATGCCTCTTTTTGCTGAAGGATGTCATTGGCGCGGCTCAGTAGCCTGGCGCCCACTTCGGTCAGTGTTGTCGCTGCTCCTTCTCGTTTGAAAAGCGAGACGCCCAGCTCTGTCTCCAACTGCTTGATGGCATGGCTGACGCCGCTCTGGGAAATACCCAACACACCCGCTGCGCGAGAGAAGCTGCCGACTCGGGCGAGCGCTGCAAAGACTTCGAGTTGCGTGAATGTCATGAGCTTTTACTCATTCGACGATGAATACTGATTATCAGATAGTAACGTCTCATGAACACATCACGAACTTCCACCCATTTGGGATTGATCGGCATGGCTGCCCTGTGGGGCGCCTCCTGGCCCTGGGGACGCATCGTCGCGCAAGCCATGCCTCCGCTGGCAGCGGCCAGCCTGCGCTTCTTTCTGGCTGGTTTCCTGCTGGTGCTGTGGCTGTACCGCAGCGGGCGCATGGGTGCATTGCGTGTTCTGGGGCCTCGCTGTTGATTTCCACCCAGAAGTGACCCACTAGCCCCCGGTTTTTCCATCTCAATCTGACCCACGCATTAACCCTAGC